>NZ_CP036266.1:1873750-2180000 GCF_007744075.1 Gimesia chilikensis
AGATGCCGGCGGCTTCGCTGAAGGTCCAGGTTCCATCCTCGTTCTGGGAGTTCTTGAGGAAGGTGATCGCTTTGTCGCGGGAGGCTTTGAGTAGAGCCGGTTCCGGTCCGTCCGCCATTACCAGACTGGTACTGAGACTGAGGACACCGACTAACATCACTCGAAGAAAACCGACCATTTGATACTCCTGACTGTTGAAAGAAATCTTGACGACTTCTGAGTCGCTAAATGCGAGAGCCGCAAAATGCGTTCCGATTTCCCTCAAGTCTACGGCTGGTCAAACCGCGAGGAAACCCTTTCTCTGAAGAGAAAAGGTGATTTGAGGTGTGGAAAATATCAGCGCGGGTGTCGCTAAAATCGTCAGGGGTACGATATGAGATCAGGAGTGGAGTATCTGCTTGACGACGTGTCCGTGCACGTCGGTGAGACGGAAGTCCCGTCCTGCGTGGCGGTAAGTGAGTTGTTCGTGGTCGAGTCCCATGATGTGCAGGATGGTGGCATGGAAGTCGTGGATGTGGACCAGGTCTTTCACAACGTAGTTACCGATGTCGTCGGATTCGCCGTGAATCACGCCGCCGCGTACATTTCCGCCGGCCAGCCAGCAGGAGAACGCGTTGGGGTGATGCGTGCGGGATTTGGTTCCCTTACCATCCTGGGCCCAGGGGGAGCGGCCGAATTCGGTACAGAAGACGAGCAGGGTTTCTTCGAACAGGCCCCGCTGTTTGAGGTCGGTGATCAGGGCGGCGATGGGCTGGTCGACGCGGCGGGCGTATTTTTCGTGCGAGGCCATGTCGCGGTGAGCAGCATCCCAGTTGTCCCGGCAGGCACCGACGGCATCGATGATTTCGACAAAGCGGACACCTCGTTCGATGAGACGGCGGGCCATAATGCACTGGGCCGCATAGCTGGCCTGGTCTCCCTGTGCGGCTCCGTAGAGTCCGAGTGTTGACTTCGATTCCCGGGAGAGGTCGAGTGCTTCAGGGGCCTGGCGCTGGAGACCGGAGGCGGCTTTGAAGGTACTCATGCGACCGGTGAGTTCGGAATCGGGATCGCGGCGATCCAGGTGCCGCTGATTCAGTTTCTGTAACAACGAGAGTTCAAGCTGCTGGCGGGAATGCGACGTGGGAGATTTGAGATAGGGGATCGGATCGTTGCCGGGCATGACGCGGACGCCGGTGTTGACTGCGGGGAGAAAGTTGGCATCCCACAGCTGGGGTCCGTTGTAGGGGCGATGTTCAGAAATGACGACGTGTGACGGGAGGTTCGGGTTGAATGACTTCAAGCCGTAACTCAGCCAGGCTCCCATGCCGGGCATGGCTGCGGTGGTGCTGCCGGTATGCAGTTGCAGGGTGGCTTCGCCGTGGTCGCGGTGATCGCAGTTCATGGAGCGGATCAACGCGACTTCGTGCATCTGTT
Source organism: Gimesia chilikensis (assembly GCF_007744075.1). Lineage (NCBI taxonomy): Bacteria > Pseudomonadati > Planctomycetota > Planctomycetia > Planctomycetales > Planctomycetaceae > Gimesia > Gimesia chilikensis. Next base: position 1,875,167 of record NZ_CP036266.1, read on the forward strand.
TGCGGATCTCGGGGAAGAGGTCGCTGACTTCGGTGCCACACTCCCGGTTGGGGCGGAATTTCCAGAGCGGGGCTTTGAGATAGCGTTCGACTTTGGGCTGACCGGAGACCGCGGCTTTGTTTTCGTTGCCAATCGACTGGTCGTGCCGCTTGGTGAGTTCGGGTTTGGGGTCGAAGGTGTCGACGTGCGAGTAGCCTCCGGACATGTAGAGCATGATTACATGTTTGGCACGGGGCCGGTGATGGGGGGCGGCGAGTTCGGCGGGCAATACGCGGGGAAGCCAGAGACCTGCGGACGTTCCCAGGCCAGCCTGCAGAAGCTGTCGTCGTGAGATCAATGGAGAATCGGACATTCTGCGTTCCTGTTGTATTGCGGGGTCAGTCAATAAAAAAGAACTCGTTACTGGTGAGCAGAACTTTGGCCAGTCCGGTCCAGGCGGAAGGGACCTCTGTTGCTGAATCCTGCGTTTGTTCTGCTGCCAGTTGTGCCTGGTACGTTTTGAGAAACTCAAGGGTGTCTGCCTGTTCGGATTCGGTGGGGCTGCGACCGTAGGCCAACTGCCAGGCTAGTTCCACCTGTTCTGCAGATGTCGAATATGTCTGTTCGATACGCTGGGCCAAGGCGGCTGCCTGCCGGGGCACGAAGGGAGCGTTCAACAGGTAGAGTGCCTGGGTGGGCAGATGCGAGCTGTGCCGACTGCCCGAGGTTTCGTTGGTTTCGGGACCGTTAAAGCGACCCAGGAAAGGATGCTTGTAGAGCCGCTGTGTCATCAGATAGACGCTGCGTTTGTTGGTCTCAAAAACTTCGTGGAAGGGACCGTTGAGGCTGTAGCCTTTTTTATGCCAGGGAATGAACGGGTGCGGGCCGCCCTGTTCGCGGTCGAGTTCGCCGGAGACGAAGAGCATGGCATCGCGAATGGATTCGGCGTCGAGGCGGCGGCGGGTGTGTTTCCAGAGGTAGACGTTGTCCGGATCGCGGCGACTGTTTTCCGGCTGGTCCCGGCTGTCGAGGCGATAGACGTGGGTCAGCATGATCTGTCGATGCAGGGCTTTGAGCGACCACTGGTGTGCGATCAGTTGACTGGCCAGATAATCGAGCAGCTCTGGATGGGAGGGGGCTTCACCGAGGACGCCGAAATTATCGACGGTTTTAACGAGTCCCTGTCCGAAGTGGTGATACCAGAGCCGGTTGACGATCACGCGGGCGGTGAGGGGGTGTTCCGGATCGGTCAGCCAGCGGGCCAGTTCGAGGCGTCCCGAGTGCTGTTTGTCGAGGTCCGGTTTCGACTCCGAGATGACGCTGATGAACTGGCGGGGGACGACATCCCCCTGGTTCTCCGGATCGCCGCGGCGGTGCAGACGGCTGTGATGCGGTTTGCCGTCGATGACGGCGTAGAGCATCTCCACGGGAGGTTGCTTGACCAGACGGGCCTTTTCCTTTTTGAGCCAGGGGAGGCCGTGCAGCATCAGTTCGCGAAACTTCCCTTGTTTGGTGTTGAGGAGTTTCTGCCGACGGGCTTCCAGTTTGTCGAATGGTTTGCCAGCTTGTTTCGCCTGTTCGATTTTTGCGGCGACCTGTTTATATTCCTTGAGAGTCGGTTTTAACCACGGGCGGAAGTGATTGCGGATCTGGTGCTGATAGTGGCTGAGCAATTTCCAGTAATCGTTGATTTTCTGTTGTGAACCGGGTGTGTTTTCCGCGGAGACCAGTTGCGTGGGAGAGGGCTGATTCGAGGCGCCCATGCTGGGGTAGAGAGTGCTTTCGAAGATGCCGTAGAGTCCGTAGTAGTCGGTGGCGAGCATCGGATCGAATTTATGATCGTGACAGCGGGCGCATTTGAGCGTGACGCCCATGAGTCCGCGGCCGATGGTATCGATGGTGTCGTCGATGGTAAGGTGCTGATCTTCAAAACGGGTGTTGCCGAACCGGCGGGAGAGGGCGATGAAGCCGGTAGCGATTTTGAGTTGTCGAGCCCGGGCCGGATCGGATTCCTGTTGGGAGAGAATGTCGCCGGCGAGCTGGGCGGTGAGAAACTGATCGTAGGGGAGATCCGCGTTGAGGGAGTCAATGACCCAGTTGCGATAGAGGTAGGCACCGGGGATCGGGAAATCGCCGACGTCTCCCTGGGTGTCTGCGTAACGGGCAACATCCAGCCAGTGACGGCCCCAGCGTTCCCCGTATGCGGGAGAGGCGAGCAGGCGATCGACGACGCTAGCGAACGCGGTTTCGTCTGCAGCCGGATCGTTGAGGAAGTCTGTGATTTCCTGTGGCGTGGGGGGCAGGCCGGTGAGATCGTAAGTGGCCCGGCGGATCAGTGTTCTGCGGTCGGCCAGAGGCACGGGCGTCAGTTGTTCTGTTTGCAGGCGGGCATAGATGAAGCGATCGATGGCGGTGTTGGACCAGTCCGCATTTTCAATTGTGGGTGGTGTGACATCTTTGCGGGGCAGGAAGCACCAGTGGCTGGTGGTCAGTTTTTCGGCTGACTTTGTGTCTGTGGTGGGGCGTGCTTTCGTCTGTTCTTCAGGCCAGGGAGCGCCCCATTCAATCCAGCGTTTGAAGTGCCCCAGTGTTTCGGCATTGAGCCGCTCTTCCGCATCGGGAGGCATTTTCAGTTCTTTGTGGGTCCGCTGAATGGATTGAAAGAGCAGGCTGGCCTGTGGGTTACCGGGGACGATGGCGGGGCCGAAGTCGCCCCCTTTGAGTAGATCGCCGCGGGATTGCAGGGCGAGCGGGCTTTCCGCGTCTGCGCCGCCTGTATGGCAGTCGGCACATTTTTCGATCAGGACCGGGCGGATATGCAGTTCGAAGAATTCAAGCTGCTGGTCGCGGGAGGGGGCCGGTTCCGCTGCGGAGAGTGAGCTGCACAGCAGAAGTAAGGCTGCTATGGTCACGATCCTGGCAGTTTGAAGTCGATTCTGTTTCGTCATCGTCGAACCCTTCAAGGGATGGATTCAATATCTGATCAGCCGCGCTGGATGCCGGCTTTCTGGAAGGCAGGGGCGATATTCTGATAGCAGGTCTTCGCAGCCGCGACGGGATCGTAGCCGGGCTGTTTGAAGACCATGCCGCTGACTTCGCAGCAGATGTCTCCGCGGTAACCTCCCTCGACAGCGAGTTTGAGCAGGCGGACGTAATCGATGTCGCCGCTTTCGCCGGGGAGCACAAAGCGAGCTTTGTTGTCTTTGAGAACGGTGTCTTTAATCTGGATGAAGCTGGTGTAGGGGAGCATGGTTTTCAGCGAATCTTCGAGGGAAATGTCGCGGTGTGTGAAATGGCTAAAATCATAGTTGAGGCGAATCCAGGGGCTGTTGATCTGTTCGACGAGCCAGACGCCCTGTTCGGGGCGATCAACGACTCCGCCCCGGTGTGGCTTGACGGCGATGACGGTTTGTGTGCTCTCTGCGACCTGGGCCCAGCCTTGGAGGTTGTCGCGCATTTCCTCTTTGCGGTCTTCCCACTTGCCGCTGCCCGCGGTGGTTTCGATGAGCGGGGGCTGATCGGGTTTGAGGTCGTGCCCCAGCTGGGCGGCCCGTTTGAGACGTTCGAGGACCGGTTTCTGACTGGCAGGGGAGCCGGTGAGGTCACAGTGTTCCATCAAGGATGCGAGCTTGAGGCCGGTGTCGTCGAGCTTACTGGCGATTGCCTTTCTGCGCTGCGGATTGAGTTTGAGCGGTGTGGCGTCCCAGGCATCCATCAGACAGAGTTCGGTGGAGTCGTAGCCAATGTCTGCGACGGTCTGCAGGGCCTGTTCGGTCTGCATCTTTGGCATGCCGTAGAGGCTGAAGCCGAGGGTGAGCGTCGGCGGTGCGGTTTTACCGGCGAAGAGTGGCGACAGGCCCGGTAGTGCCAGGCAGGCGGCACTGGCGGAGGAGAGAAACTGACGACGGGACATAGACTGCATGCAAGCTGCTCCTGAGGCGGGGAGTGAGTTCTGACTGAGATCCGTAGTAGGTTTACATATAGGCGGATCTTTATCATAGCAGCAGACAGCTGGCTAAACCATCACTATTCCGCTTTCACACCAGACATTTTCAGGAAGCATATCGTCGCATTCAGGGGCTGAGGAAATCGGCCTCTTTGAATTTGAGACGGACGGGCCCCTGCATGGTGGTGACCCACAGATCGCCGGGATGGGCTTCGAAAACGTAGGGGTAGGAGACACGGTTTTCGCGTTTCTGTCCCGGGGGAGTCAGATCACGGGCGATGACAGTCGGCTTGCTCCAGGATTGACAATCATCGTCGGAGAAAGCGAGCGACAGTTCTTCGCGGCGACCTGTGCGTTTCTGGGGATCGCGGAAGCGGTTCCAGAGCATGACGATGCGTCCGCTCTCGAGTCGCTGCAGAATCGCGGGGGATGAACTGGCGGGAATTTCCGAGGGGCGAATGGTGCGCCAGGAAGCCCCTTCATCTTCAGAGAAGGCTTCCCAGAAGCGGCCGAATTTGGTGCGGATCAGCTGGTAGATGCGTCCGTCTTTGAGTTCGACGATGGTCCCCTCCATGGCGCCGTCGTGATCGCCGGAACCGCCGAGGTCGATCATATTGCTGTGTTTCCAGGTCTCGCCTTCATCGTCAGAGTAATAGGTATGCGAGACGTGCCTGCCGGGATTGGCGATGGACTGGGAGACGACGACGATGATGCGGCCCGACTTGGTCTGGATCATGCTGCGTACGGCACCGCACCAGCCGTGGTCCTGGAGGATCTGAGGTGTGAGCCATGTTTTTCCGTTATCGGTACTGCGGATGACATAGACGGGGAGGTAGCAGTCGGATTGCGGGCCTCCCAGTTTGTCGTTCCAGTTGAATTTGCGTTCGGCCAGATTCATGCAGACGAGGAGGATCGTCCCTTTGCGGGTCTGGATCAGTGCGCGTTCGTTGCTGGTGTGGAACTTTTCCGGTTCGGCATAGAGGGGCGTGGCCTGCCAGGTCTTCCCTTCATCCTCGCTGATCAGCGACTGTTTGGTGTCGGGAGCAAGGATGTTGCCATCCGTCAGACGGATGAAGGGACCGAGATGCTTGTGGGGGAGTTTGCTGGTCTGAGGGTGATTCCATTCCTCGGCTTTCGCTGATGAAAGGGAGAGCAGGAGCCCGGTGAGGAGCAGCGGGATGGTTGGTCTAAGTTGCATGTCTGATACCTGACTTATGAGGGAGCCTGTTTCAGTTTTTCAGATCAAAGTCGAGAACCAGGGGGTCGCCGCCCGCTTCAATGTCGGCTTCGAGTTCCGAATTTTTGTGGTACTTGTCGGGAACCGGGATGGCGGGTTTCGTGGCGGCGTCGATTTCTCCCAGTGACATACCGGCGGTATCGGCGGGGAGGATGGGCGCGCCTTTGATTTCGACACGCTGTTTACCAATGGGGACGCCCCCTTTGTTGGTAACTTCGTACTTGCCGTCCCGAATTTTTCCGGCAGCGATAGGTCCTTCGGGCAGCGGGCGAAAGCGGATCACGCCTCCTTCAAGGGGGGCGCCATCCAGGGTGACGGTACCAGTGACAACGCGGCGGTCGGGGGCATCGCTGATCCCCCCGCAGCCAACCAGCAGTAAGAGAGCCGGTAAGAGCAATAACCCTTTTGCGGGCATGGTAAACTCCTTGAAACAGTGCAGGCTGACGCGAAAGCCTGCACGAACATTATGAATGCACAATCATTGAATGAATCAGCGTCGAGAATTAATACTCGCCAACAACTTCACCACCGGCCCGGGTCGTGAGTGCTGTGAGCGTTCCCTGGTCAATGTTTTCGGAGAGGAAATGTACCGAACCATCGCCGAAGACAAAGTGACAGCCACCTACGTGATAGCTGGAGAAGCCCTGTGGCCGGAAAGCGAAGGTACCGCCGCCGGGAACGGTGTCAATACTGTTGATACCATTGCTGGTATCGAAGACATCGTAGCCGGTGTAGGAGTTTCCGTTGAGGCCACTCGAAGCGAGCGAACCTGTGATTTCACCCACCATGAGCGTGTTGCTGGAGCCATCGATGATGTCGCGCATTCTGACTTTCGAGATGGCGTAGAGGACCCCGTTACCGACCGAAGTGGGTCGCACGCCGGAGCCGCTGTTACATTTCCAGCTGACGGAGTCGGCAACGCCGCCCATGTCGGTGCGGGGCATGCCGTTTGGGAGTGCGCCTGCGAAAGCACCGTTTTTGTTGACGATGGTGTCAGGCTGTGGATTGCTGGGACAGAGGAACGGCACTACCGGGTTGAGGCAGGTCGTATTAGAGAAATTCGCGGGGACAAAGGGAGTCGGCCCGGAGAAGTTCAGGTTGTTGTAAATATTGGCCTGATCGAGGTAGGGCAGGATACGGGTGCCCCAGGAAAACATGTGCGCGCCTGAGTAGCCACTGCAGCCTCCACTGATGCCGGCCCCGATGGGAAAGACAGTGTAGGTGTCGTGATAGTTCTGCAGAGCGAGTCCAACCTGTTTGAAGTTGTTTTTGCAGGACGATCTGCGGGCCGCCTCACGAGCCTGCTGAACCGCGGGCAGGAGTAAAGCGATCAGGATGGCAATAATGGCAATCACGACCAGAAGTTCAATCAGCGTAAATCCACGAGCTCTCACCTTGGAATGGAAACGGAACATGGAAGCATCTCCCAACATAAACGCAAAAAAATAAATGCTATGATCACCCTGGCACACAGGTGCATAGATAACAGATTCAGGGATATAAATAAAAAACTGCTGCAGTCCCAGGGCTGACCGGAAAATGCCGGATCAGAACTGGTTCTGCTGCCAAATCGATTGTTCGAAATTCAAGTCATTTATGTTGTTCGCCTGAGGCGTTTAATTTGTCGTCGAATCTTTACTGGGCGCCTTTAACTGCGGCTTCAAGTGTTCTGTCAGGTATTTCGTAGCCAGGTCAACATTGCGGTCGGCGATGGCATTGGCAATCTGTTCGTGCTCACGCAGCCCGCTTTCCCGGGGCGGACATCCGTAGACATCGCCCGCGTGGAAGTAGTCGAGCAGGACGCCATGGAACTGTTGCACAAAGTTTCCATGCGAGGCACCCAGAATCGTTTCGTGGAACAGGCAGTCCAGTTCCTTGTAGGCTTTGCTGGTTCCCTGAGGATCTTCGTCCAGGTTCCGCATGACCCGTTTCATTTCTGCCACGATGGTCTGCAGGCGGATGATTTCTTCGGTGGAGATCAATTCAACGGCCAGGGCGATGGAGCCGATTTCAATCACGGCCCGCAACTGTTGCAATTCGCGCCAGCCGTCCGCACTGGCGACCTGGGGAACCAGGGCATTGCGGAGTACGGTGGAGAAGTTATCTGCTTCGCCGACACAGAGCCCGAGCCCCTGTCTGCCGACGACTACTCCCAGACCGCGGAGTGAGCCAACCGCCTCCCGGACGACGGTTCGTGAAACGCCGAATTCACTGGCCAGATCAGCTTCGGTTCCCAGACGGGTTCCGGGAGCCAGTCGATCATTGCGAATCCTGGCGCACAGCTGTTCTGCGAGCTCAGCACTTAAGGTTCGGGAGTCAGAACCGATGACCGGAGAATCACTCTGCAGTGTGTTCATGCAACGAATATCCTGTGAGCGCGACAATGAATGTCAGAAATGATGGCGTTTCAATGCGTGGCTCGAGCGGCCGTACACGAAGAACATCACAGATTTCCGTATGTCTGTCATGGCATCTGCCATAGACTAATGTAATATAAATATTTAGATTGTATGACAATCTGGTTTATTATCATATAACTCGATATTTACCCGTCAAGACAATTCTGATCTTTTGCTCAAGAATGCTCATGTTTACCAAGTGCCTCTGGTAAGGTACGCCTTTGTTACTGGGACTGTTATTTCAAGTGGAATCGAGACTGACTTACCAGGGAAATCGAAATGGATGTTGAGCGGTTTACGTTGGGCGAGGGGGAGACCCCGCTGGTGCGATCGCGGCGGATCGGACCAGCCGTGGGGCTGGAGCATTTATATTTCAAACTGGAGACGGTGAATCCGACCGGTTCTTATAAAGATCGTTTTGCGGCAGCCGCGATCAACGAGATGCTGTCACAGGGGAAGCGGCGGGTGGTGACCTGTTCGAGCGGCAATGCAGGTTCGGCCCTGGCAGCTTACAGTGCCGCTGCGGGACTGGAATGTGAGGTCGCGGTCTTCATAGGGGCTCCCGAGAATAAACTGAAACAGATGCTGGCCTACGGTGCTCGTGTCTGGAGGATTGAAGGCTTTGGTGCTGATCCGGAAATCAGCCGCGCCACGTTCAAATGTCTCAAACAGATCGGGGCTGCCGCTGATGCGGCGCTGCAGGTGAGCAGTTATCAGTTCAACCCGGTGGGCATGGCGGGAGTCGAAGTGATTGGACACGAACTGGTCACACAGACGGCTGCTTTCAATCGATCGATCGATCATGTTGTCTGCTGTGCAGGTGGTGGAGGTCTGCTGCTGGCGGTCTATCGTGGTTTAAAGACGGCGCTGGAAGGGAAGGAACAAGTCGATTTCCCGGCCATCCACTGCGTTCAGCCTGCGGGGAATAATACGATTGCCGGCCCGTTGCGAGAGGGAAGCAGTCTGGCCCGATCCTGTGAAAGCACGACCGCGGTAGGAGGTCTGCAGGTGGCGAATGTGCTGGATGGGCACGAAGTGATTCGCGTCTGCAGAGAGACCGGAGGCAACGGTTACCTGGTTGCCGATGATTACATATTTGAGGTACAGGCCCGCCTGGCGCGCGAGGAGGGCATTTTCTGTGAACCGGCGGCAGCCGTTTCGCTGGCAGGAGTATTACGAGCCGTGGCGCAGGGAGAAATCGCTGCGGATGAAACGGTGGTCTGTCTGATTACCGGTACCGGTTTCAAGGACCAGTGTGCCATTGATCGGATGCTGGCTGATACGAACTGTCCCGTGATCAGCCTGTCGGAATTCCAGAAGCAAAGTTTGTAAATTCTTAACAAGGGAAGCAGTTTCAATATGACCAGTTCGATCAAAATGATTACCGCTCTGGGGACTCCGTTGACTCCGGAAGAAGACCTGCACGTCGAAGGGCTGGAAGCCCATCTGCAGGATCAGCTGGACCACGGTATTAACGGTTTCCTGGTTGCAGGTACGATGGGGCTGATGCAGCTCTTGAAGGAGCGCACCTATCGCGATCTGGTTGCCCGGAGTGTGACATGTAACGCCGGACGTGCGGAACTGCTGGTGGGCGTCGGCGATACGAGCTATGTGCGGACGCTGGAGCGGATTCGGATGGTGGAAGAGTATGACATCGACGGCGTCGTGGCATTGGCTCCCTTTTTCATCAAGTACAGTCAATCTGACCTGATTGATTATTACCAGTCGCTGGCAGATGCGAGTTCCCGCCCCATGTTTCTGTATGACTTGCCTCAGACGACGGGAACCAAACTGGAAGTGGCGACCGTGCTGCAACTGGCCCAGCATCCGAACATCCACGGCATTAAGTGTTCCGATCACTTTGTGACAATCCGGCCGGTGCTGGATGCGATTGGTGATGAATTTCGCGTGATCGTCGCCCAGCCAACTCTGATGGATGTGCTGCTGCGTGCGGGTGTTCGCGAGCATCTGGACGGGATCTATGGCGTTGTGCCGGAGTGGATCGCGGCGATGGTGACCGCGACAGAAGCGGAAGACTGGGAGACCCTGGCGACAGTGCAGCAGGATCTTTCTGCCTTACTCACACTGCTGCAGACGTTTTCTGCGCCGCTGTTTTCCACGGTGACCGCATTACTGAACCGACGGGGAATTCCCGGTAATTTTGCGCCGCGGCCTATGCGTCCCATCACGGAGGTAGAAGAGGCAGCCCTGTTTGAACTGCCCCTGGTGAAAAAGATGTTTGCCGGTAAAACGGTCACCGCAGCGGAGTGAAAGCACGTCTGAGGAAGACAGGTCACTCGACCTGTTTGACGAGCTTGTGTACGGTTTCTGAAATGAGATCTTCCGTCTGTTCGGACCAGCGGTAAGCGGGACGGCCGTATTCATAGAGATTCGAGCCCCCCTCGTAACCTCCTTCGAGCCAGACCCGTTTGGATGGGATGTAGGAGATCATGTCGTCAGCATATCCGCAGACCCAGGTGCCCGGGCCGAACTCGCGTTTGAAACGGAGTGAATAATCGACGACGGTTTCGGCGCCCATGCCGATCATAAGGGTTTCCTTGCCCAGCCGCCAAGCGTGAATGGGATAGGGATAGGCGGAGGGGAAGGTCTCTCCCTGATCCAGTTTTTTCAGGAGCCGTTTGGCCCACCTTTGTTTGATGGCACTTCCGCTTTTGGTATCCGCTTCGAGGTCGGCGCGGGTGACGACTTTGAGGTAAGGAAGATCAACATAAGTGAAAGCGGTTTTTAAACCGGGGGAAACGTTCTGCAACGGCTGCTTTAAGGCTTCTTCGACGGCGACAGCCAGCATGTGTCCGTATTTTTCACAGAGTTCGACTTTCCGGCGGGGGAGCGGGTTCTGATCACCGCCGCAGGTGTTGACGAACATGGCCAGGGTGCCCGGATGATTTTTTTCGATCTCCAGTTGTGCGAAGCCGGGATAGTCGCCACAGATTTTTGTGAAGCTGAGTGTCGTGGGATGACAGGCATAGCCAAACAGGACAGCCGCCAGCTGGCCATCGGGGCGGGTGACGGTCAGGATGGGGACGTCGTGATCGACGGGGCCCACGAGTGCCTTCCCCGCTTTGAGCAGATTGGGAATGTCGGCTTCACGGTTGTTACGGCGATTGACGGCGAACGTGGTATGACCGTTGCCCTGCTTGAGTGTCGCGGGGGCGAGATTATCAAGTGCTTCGCCGATCATGGCGACGGTTTTTTCGACCATACGGTCCGTGTACTCGGCGACGGTTTTATCCTGCTCCGGCGTGGTGGGATAGTAATCGTAAAGGTCGTCTCCGAGCCGGGGCCCACAGTGATTATGCGAGAAGGTAAACATGATCTGGCGGCGTTCCAGATCATACTTCGTTTTGATTTTTTTGAAGACGCGATCGCTCATGCTTTTGGGGACGCCCTGGAAATCGCTGGTGATCAGGACAGCGCGTTCGCCACCTGGTGCTTCAAGTGCGAGGGCTTTCATCCAGATGTCATGCAGCTTGCCATCGGGGGCACGTTTGGATCCATAGCCAGCCAGCCAGACACCGGTTTCGGGAGTGATTTTGGCCTTGGCTAAACCGGCGTGCCACTGTTCTGCAGCCGCGAGACTTGTCGTGCCCAGGAGCAGAACACTGAAGGCGAGCAGAAACGAACGTCGGGGGAGGCGGAGTGTGTGGGAGAGCAAGGTGAGGCCGGGCATGTTGCTGCTTTCTGTGTGCGGGAAACAGGAGCTCTGAGTGAATCGGTTAAATTCTAATGTATGTTTATAAAATGGAAATCGCAAGGGGATTCGAAGGATCAGAGCGAATGAGGTCGCCAGAAGCATCTGTAAAGAAAATAATGCTGGGACTGGGAGGACGCGCGTTGAGAGGCGTGTGAGAGAACGTCAGCGCGTGACGGAGGTCGACTTGCGGGCGAGTCGCGCGGCGATCTGAGGAATCAGAACGTTGCGGTCGATGGGCTTGGTCAGGCAGTCATCAAAGCCGACGCTCAGGCAGCGTTCGAGTTCGCCCGTGAGTGCATGCGCGGTGAGTGCAACGATGGGACCTGTGTAACCTGCGGCGCGGAGGGCAATGGTTGCCTGGTAGCCGTCGAGGACGGGCATCTGCAGATCCATCAGGATCAGGTCGAAAGGGGATTCCGACTGCAGGGCCATATCGACACCCTGCTGTCCATTCGCGGCAATCATGATCTCGGCACCAGCGCGGTTGAGCAGGAAGCGGATCAACCGCTGATTGTCGAGATTGTCTTCCACTACCAGGATGCGCCCCTGCAGGCGACTGTTGGCGGAGAATGATCGGGGATCGGGTAGATCGAGTTCTCCAGCCTCTTGTGATGACAGCATGCGGACCTGATCCAAGGGGCCGGTCGCGATTGCAAAAGTGAATTCGCTGTGCTCTGAGGCGTCCTGTTCGAGGCGGATTTCGCCCTGCAGGAGTTCTGCAATGCGGCTGATGATCGTAAATCCTGAGCCGGCTTTTCCTCGCTTGTCTGTCGTCGTTGCGGCTGCCTGGCGAAAAGGTTGAAAGACGTGCTGACGCTGATCGGTGGGAATGCCCATGCCGGTATCGCTGACACGGAAGCAGAAGGCCTGCTGTGACGGCTCGCAGCTGAGTGTGAGTCGGATGTGTCCCTCGGTGGTCAGTTTGAGTGCATTGGTCAACAGGTTGACCAGCGCCTGTTTCAGGAGTGTGGGATCGGTTTGGATTGTTTCCGGAACGGTGCCTTCGATTTCCAGATGAATCGTATTATTCAACGCGCGGGCCTGTTCGGATAACTGGTCGACGACTTCGCGTCCGATCTGGATGGGATGGACCTGCAACTTTTCGATTTCGAGAAGTCCCGATTCCAGTCGGGAGAGTTCCAGGATTTCATTGATGACATCCAGCAGGTAGTTACTGTTACGCCGGATGGTTTTGACGGCTCGATTCTGATCTTCATCCGAAAGGGTTTTATTCTGCAACAGTTCCGTGAAACCCAGGATGGCGGTCATCGGTGTGCGGATTTCATGACTCATGTAAGCCAGGAATTCGCAGCGGGCGCGTGTTGCAGCAGCGGCGACGGCCTGTGCCTGCTTGAGTTCTTCGCGCGTTGCCTGCAGTTCCCGACGCAACCGGGCTGTCTCTGTTTCCTCGGTAGTGGATGTGTCCTGGTGAGGCTGTTGAGGGACGACTGGCAGACTGGAGGGCACGGGGTTGTTTTGAGGAGAGAACGCTTCGCGGAATGTCTCCCGCACCGACTCTTCGAGTCTGTTGAGAATCTGCGAAACTTGTGTGTGTGATAAATCGGGTCTGGGCATTCCCGCGTGACTCCACTGGTTAAGCGAGCGGGCCAGTACCGCTGCCGCATCACGTCTTCTGAAGTATGAGAACCTGATGCATGTCTTCTTAAAACGGCTTTCTATCTCAGGATTTCTTCGTTATCGGTCGCCGTTCGTCAGGCGCGAACCTGATTTTGTGGAGTCTGGGAGACACACGCGGATTTAAGGGAAACACCTGTTTCTTCAGTGAGTGGTTTCCAGCAGCCTGATCGCCGTGGCTGCCCTGACCGATTCTGGCTGCTTTTGATTGAAGGTGACTGAAAGTAGTGTCCGCATGGGGCGTTTTGGGCATCTTTAGAATGCAGATTCAGGGGATGTTTTCTGACTTTGATTTTCTGAATCGAATCGAAATCAACGTAATAAGTCTGCAGGAAATAGTCAGCGTGAGCAGGGAGGAGATTCAATTCAAACTGATTTCTGATTAGTAAAGGAAGTTGTTAATTGTCTGTAAGTGGTGAATGTGTGGTGAACATCGACTGTTTTTTATGAATTCCGGTTCGAATTAAAGGATGTATAGATTGCCCACGCGTCAAGTTTACATAAAATTCACATGGCTTTAACGAAGAATACGTTCTTCGAGATCTTCTGAGTGCGTCGGTTTTCCAACGATACCCGCCTCTTTCCGATCACGGTTCCTCCCCGGGTGAAGCGCTCATATCGAACCATTATTATTCTATCATTCCGTACTGCCCGGTACGGATTCATCACAATCTTAACAGTGTAAGGGGTCCAAACTATGCACTCAAAGATGAATGCAAAACGAGGTTTTACTTTGATTGAATTGCTGGTGGTCATTGCGATCATCGCGATTCTGATCGCACTCTTACTGCCCGCGGTGCAACAGGCACGCGAGGCTGCTCGCCGCAGTACCTGCAAGAATAATCTGAAGCAGCTCGGACTGGCGATGCACAACTATCACGATACGCACCGCACATTTCCTCCGGGAGCTGTCTGGTATGGTATCGGTTCCGCTCCGGAAGATGGACGTCACGCTGACTGGGGTACGACCTGGGTCGTACAGGTTCTGCCCTTTATGGATCAGGCCAACCTGTACAACAATTACAACATGTCTCTGAAGGCCCGCAGTGCGAATGCAAGCACTACTAACAGCGTGTTGCAGGCGAAGATTCCCAGCCTGATCTGTCCTTCTCAGCCCGGCGTTGATCGCAGTCTGCTGACACAGGATTTCACCGGGTTTTCCAGAATCACCTATGCGGCATCGGTAGGCGCTGGTTCAACCATGACACGTACTGACTTCAACAATCCGAACCGACGTGGTTTCTTCAGTGCGGTAGCTCAGAATGGCGCGAAAATCCGTGACGTCACTGATGGATCGTCCAACTCGATCATGCTGAGTGAAATCGTTGTCGGTCAGGTCACCTCTGATGACAAGGGGGCCTGGGGCTGGTGTACCGGGGCTCTGTTCGCAGGACGGAATAACAACGGGATTCTGACACCGAACGCGAAAGTTTATGACGCGACTCCCTATGCATCCAATAATACCACCGATAACAACTTTAACCGTCGGAATAACCCCGACCGAACCGGGACTCTTTCCGGCCAGGCGGCACGCAGTTTCCATGTTGGTGGCGTACATGCTACCATGGGTGACGGTGCTGTGCGTTTCCTTTCAGAAAACATTGATCAGAATACTTATCTGAATCTGCTGTCAATTTCTGATGGTAACGTAATTGGTGAATTCTAAACGATTCGCGATCACGAATTCGTAAACACAAACAGCTCCAATGAATTTAATTGGAGCTGTTTTTTTAATTCAGAAGACAAAGGCTTAGACAAATGAAAATCAGTATTGGTATCGGCAGACAACTGCTCTGCTGCCTGGCATTGTTTCTCTTCACTGTATCGCTCGCAGGCTGTGGTGGTCCGCCCTCTACGCCTCCTCCCAGCGATACGGAAAAAAGCGAAATGGTGCAGAAATCCATTGATGAATTCATTGCCTCTGCCAAAAAACAGCCCAAAGCGGCGGCACAGAAACTGTCGATTCTGATGGAATCACTGGAATCGTATGCTACCGAATTCGAAGGCCCTTATATCGAATTGCGGGATGAAGCAAAGAAACTGCAGGAGCTGTATCAGAGTTCTGCAGCGAAAGATAAGATCGAAGCCCAGTTGGAGGTGCTCAAGCAGAAGGCGAGCTCCCTCTCTGGTGGGGCAGCCGCTGAGTAGTCGGCATTCGATGTGAAATCAAACAGACAGATCCGCTGATCGCATTCTGGAGACAGAGATGTGATCAGCGGATTTTTTACGTCTATTTGATGGTCAGTGATTTAAGGCTGCCGTTCTGTGAAAAATCCGGTCCGAACTGGAGAGCTGCGGTAATCTGCAGATCGGGATAACCGGCGACGGTAATCCGTGGCGGCGTTGTATAGCCGGAGCCGGCGCGCGTGATTTTGAAACCAGTCACCTTACCATCTTTGATGACGGCGGTCGCTGAAGCGGGCGTTCGTTTCCAGACTTCTCCGTTGTGGGGCTGATAGCGGTAGTAGTTGGAGACTTCGTCCAGTCGTTCATTGGTGATGCCGTATTTGCCGAGGGCCGCCAGCAGGACTTCTTTGTTGGCGCGGGCCCGGGCTTCCGTGGGGGCACCGTTGCGGGCCGGCCGGACGTTGCTGAATGCATCTCGAAAGACCTGGGGCTCGACACCCAGGGCAGCAGCGATCAGGTTCACAGGGCGACCATGATCGCGGGGATCGGTTTCGTAGCCTCCCTCGATGATTACGGTGCCTGCGGGGACGTTCTCGGAAACAGCAGGGGGAAGTGGCGCGTCAATGTGATCACGATCGGGACGGGGCGGTCGCGGAGAATACTCGCGTGGGAAATTTTTTCGTGGGGAATTTTCTCTGGGCGGACCGTGGTGAGGGCGGCCTTCGTGATGGTTGCGATCGGAGGACGGACCCGGGCGACCTTGCTCGCGACGGTCACGTTCATGTCGATCGTGCCCGTGGCGCGGGCGTTCATGATGGGCGTCTGGTCGTTCGCCCCGCTGCGGGGGGCCATGATGTCCGGGACGTTCTGCATGTTGATGTCTGCCGCGCTCCATGGGGGGCGGTCCGTGACGATCATCGCGTCGATGTCCCTGATCTTCTAGAGGGCGGGGAGGACGGGGAAGTTCTTCCCGGGTCAGGCTGCCATTCTGATCACGGTCGAGATTCTTGAGGGCGACTGCGGACTGATCCATTTCGTTTGTGGAGATACGGCCATCCTGATCGGTATCGAACAGGACCATGAACGGATCGGGTGGCGGACCTCCCGGGCAATGACAGTCACGATCTCCTCTGCCACGTGGCTGTTGAGATGAGACGCCCGTCGTAATTAATCCCGCGACAGCAACAAACGCAATGAGGTATTTCATCAGCATGGCTCTCCCGTTATGAGTGAAGGGACTCAATTCAGCACGATTTCAGCAATCACTGCAACGGAATTGCATAGAAAACGGCCCGATGCAGGAATTAACGGAGCGGTGGGAAGATGACAACCGATTTTTTCGAAGGAAATGAAATTAATCGTTGGAGCGTGAACTTCCTGGCAGGTGGAGCCCTCTTGAAAGAGTGATTCAACTGACTGAGTTGATGATGTTACTGGAATGAAAGATACTGATCGCAGCACAGCAGTCCTGACTGAGATTTAAGTCGATCAAAATTTGAGTAGAAGCGTCCTGATATGGAAAAAGAACGTCTGAAATGGTTGAAACACGTCGAGGACTGGCTGTTGACGGAGGAAGCCGAATGTGGACAGGATGCGGTGGTCGAAAGAGAGAGATTGATTGTGGCGTTGAAAACCCTCAATTACGAGTGGGATTACCTGCTCGATGCTTACGGATCTGCAAGTGAAGTACCAGTCGTATTATTGAAGTTAACCAGTGATAATCCCGAGGTACGTGAGAGAGCCATTTTAACGCTCTATACGACCGTCTTTCATCAAGGGATGAGGACCCTGTCGGCAGTTTATGTTGTGTCTTTTCTGTTTCATTTATTGCTATCAGAGAAGGTTCACTCGAAAGAGGAGATCATTGATTATCTGGTCCACCTGGCGATTGGTTACCCGGAAGAGTCGCTGCCTGAGGGGGTGGAACCGGCTGCTATGCGGCAGGCTGCAGATGATGCTGAACAGGGTATGACTCGCGAGCAGCGTGGTGCCTATCTATATGAATATTACAGCCTACGGGTTGAAGTCCTATGTTATCAGGAGGTATTCAGGCAACTGGATATCCTGATGCCACTTACACACGATTCTGATCCCAAAATCAGGAAGAGCGCCATTTTTGCGCTGGCCTGGTTTCCGGAACAGGCTGAGCAGTCTCTCATCCATATTCTGGATCAACTGGAATCGGAAACGGAAGATGCTGCGGTTGCCAATGCAATTCTGGCTGCCGGGTTACTGATCTATCAGGCAGGGCTCAGCCCTGAGTTGTTGAAACTGGAGAAGTATCGAGGCGAAGCATTCGGTCCACTGGTGCGGATGGCCGTTGCCATTGTTCATGGGCGATTCTCTCTGAACAGGGAGTCTATCGATCTCCTCTTAGCTTCACTATGCGAAGCAGATCAGCTTAATCAATTTCATCGGGAAGACATCCAGTTTTATGATGGCTGGTTTGTAAGCTACGTCATCGAGATCCTGACCTGTGGTTCTGTTGAATCTCAGAAAGAGGTCGTCCTGTCGCTGTGTAATCGAATCGGTACATACCAGAAGATTGAATCAAGTTCAGTTCGGTATGCCATCCTCGATTTGTTGAATCAAGTACAGGATGACGTCTATTCTGAAAATATAAATCTCCTGGTGGCATGTGGCTTTCCCGAACAGAAAGCAGATCTGTTTAAATTAAACTGAACTGGTAGTAGTCCGGGCAAAATTCATTCACTGCCTTCCAGGGCGAACCAGGCCTGCATCTGGTAAGAACAGTTACACTGGGACGAGCCGTCGGGAACGAGGACCAGGCCGCCGGCCGGGATGGCGTTGATGTAACAGCCCAGGCGGATCCCGCCGAAGTTTTCGACGCCGGCTTTGCGGGTCAGGTCGACGTACCCGAGTGTGGCCGAGCGGAAGACCATCATGTGTTTGCTGGCAGAGATCTGGCCGCAGCCATAGGAGCGCTCGAAGGTGAAGGGGATTGGTTTCCCGGACTTCAGTTCCCAGGCGCCCCCCTGCGCAAAGATTTTGTCACCGTTGATGACCGGGTGCGATTGGTACTCGGCTGCGATATCCCAGATCCGTTTTCCTGTTTTGGCATCGACGGCGGCGAGTCGCCCGCCGACTTCAGAAGGGAGCCGGAAGAATTTGTGCCGGATGCCCTGATAGAACATCAGCAGGATGTTGTGGTCTGCGGAAAGTGCCAGTTGGGTGCCGAAGATTTCATGATTGTCTTCCCAGAGGTCAGCCCCGGTTTTGGCCTGGAAGGCTTTCAGCTTGCCTTTGCGGTGTGCGTCTTCCGGAGAGGGAGGGTTGGGGCGACCATTGCGGCGGGCCTGTTTGATGTGGTCGGCTTTGGCGATTTCCCGATCGACGAGAAAGACGCTGTTGTTGCCAATGGTGATTGCGTTGTTACGGATCGAGTACTCGGGCTGGTAGGTCCAGAGAATGTTCCCGGTTTTGGCGTCGGCGGCGAAAAACAGAACCGATTCATTGCGGAGGCTGATGCCTTGATAGCGGGGACTGGTGTGATGCGCGTCGTTACTGACGGTGCCATAGATCACGCCGTCATGGTACGCGAGATAGCCCCAGTTCTGGTTCGGATCGTCGCGACTGACGGGGGTGGAGATCTTGCGGACCAGCTTCCCGGTCTTCAGTTCGATCTGATGACAGAAGGTGTCTTTGCAGACGAAGGCATAGTCGCCCCCGAGACAGAAGTTGCTGCCGACCTCGGCCGTGCTCACATCGTGATGAATGCCGTTCATGTCGGTCAGGTTATTCCTGAGCTGATATTTCCAGAGCGTATGCCCGTTGTAGGCGTCGAGTCCACACAGACCGTGCAGTCCGCCGACAACCATGACGCCCCGATTCACGAGCGGGGCCGGACCCTGTCCGTGCCGGTTGGGAATCTGGAAGTCGACATCGCGATACCAGTACATGCGCAGCGGACCTTTGACGATTTCATCTTTGGAATTCACCGTATTCGTGGAATCAGAGTACTGGTGTGTCCAACTGCCGGCCCCTTTGAGATCGTCTTTGGTTTCCAGCTGCAGGTTATCGAGCGATCCCCAGCAGAACTGGCCGCCGAAGGGACGTTGAATCCGGCGGGCTTCTTTCAGGATTCCCGGAGAGACATCCTGATTCAGCGCAGCCGAGCAGATCACGAGGTTCGCAAAGTTCTTAGAATAAGGGACCTGTTTGGGATCAGCCAGATGCACGGCGACCCGCGAACCATAGAGGCCTGCTGTCGCGAGGCGTTCGCGTGCCTGCTGGGCTTGGTCGGGGTCCGCCATGACGACATAGATCTGAAAGTCGGACTGGCGGGCCAGTTCGAGGGCGAGGTCCGCGTTGGTGGCGCCCAGGTCGACACAAATCCCGGTGGAGACGTCGGTCTTCTCACAGATGGCTTTTGCAGCCTGCTGGTAGAGCGGGCTCGTGGAAACGGGCGATTGTGGCTGTGCCTCGACGGTTTCCGGTGGATGTGCGTTGGCGAAACAGCAGATGACTCCCTGGTCGGTGCTGGCAATGAGGCATTCATCAGAGGCTGCCAGGCCACGGACGGTGCCTTCGATTTCATGCGACCACCAGGTATTGGCCTGGCCTTTGAAGTCGACGCCGGTGACCTTGTTGTGCGAACCACAATAGGCGTCATTGCCGGCGATGATGACATCGGTGATCGTATAATCCAGGGGGATGAGCCGTTTTTCTTTGAGGCTTCTGATCGAGATCGGCTTGCCCTTGCGGTCATTGGTTTTCGTGTCGGTCCACGTGCTGTAAACCAGTGACTGCCCGCTGCCGCGGAGAATGCCCTGGGGAGTCGCCGCGATGGGGCCGGTTCCGGTCTGTTGTGACAGGTCGCCTGTCAGCTGGTCGAACAGGCAGCCCGCGTTCGCGAAGAACTGGTCGGCCAGCATAACTTCCGAGCCGCCGCGCTGCTGATTTTTCTGCAGATGGTAATAGCGAAATTCACCGGTCGTCCGATTAAAGGCGGCGGGGACGGCGCGGCCGGTGGGCATGAAGATCTGGTCCTGGCTGGCAGCGAGGTAGCCTTGTGAGGAGACACCGCTTTTGGCACTCGCACCGCCATGCGGCTGATTCATGAGGCGTTGTCCGGAGTTCTGATTGCTCCAGGCGACGTCTCCGGTTTCCGCGTCGAGGGCATACAGGTAAACGCCATCGGAAGGCCAGACCCCGGCTGCAAAGTAGACCTGATCACCGAGGACGACCGGGCCTCCTCGTGCGGGCCAGTGTGAGATCAGACGATCATTGCCCATGATGAATTTGCGTTCGGGGCCGCCCCGTTTTTTCCAGAGCAGCGCGCCGTCTGCGACATTCAATGCATACAGGCAGCCGTCATCGCTGGCGACAAAGATGCGATCTTTCCAGGCAACGGGAGCAAAACGGATCGGTCCTTCGGTAAAGAATTTCCATTTGAGCTGACCGGTCTTCAGATCGAGGGCGTACAGCTGGTCGTCTGTGGAACTGCCGAAGAGGACCGTCTGATTCACCACGATGGGCTGAAAGACTTCGTCAAAAGTAATGCGGGTATGCGTGGGCCAGGCAGGCGTCGGTTTATTCGGAGTCCGAAACGTCCATTGCAGCTCCATGCGATTGGGGAGCGGTTCCTCTGTCGATCCGCTGCGGGCGGCATCGCTGCGAAACTGGGGCCAGTCGGCGAGAATGAACTCAGGACTGCATGCAAAAATAAACAGAAACAGGAAAACCGGCGGGAATTTCATGAAGCGCCTCTGAGCGACTGGTTGGCGTGAATATCGGCGTGGGTTGATGTGTTTATGGTAAACCATCAAAGAGCCATTGTCACCGAAACGGTCACTCATTTGTCTGATTTCTCAGAAGGCGTAGCAGGTTACCCTCACTCCTGTGTGGCGGATTTCTGTTTTAGATCATGGTTTAAGATCTGCTGGAGTGGGATCGTTCGATAACGCAGTCCTCCCGGTCCATAATAGACCAGATGCAGGGTGTCATCACGGAAGTCCATGCTGGCATAACAGTAGGAGCCTTTGGAATTGTCTTCAATGTTGATCAGTTTTCCCCAGGTGGTGCCATCATCGTAGGACAGCCCGAGTGTGAGAGGCGTGCGCGGTCCCTGGTGGTCTGCTCCGGGGACGACCGCATTATTCCAGATCAGAATCAATGGTGCCTTTTCACCAGGAATCCGTTGTAACAGCATGGGGGCTTCGGGATGCACGATGTCGGTCTTCTCTGCCGGACTCCAGGTCTGTCCGCCATCCTGGCTGAATGAGCGGTACATGCGTGTGGTTTGAGTGCGAATCAGCATCAGAATCCGTCCGTCAGAGAGTTGTTCGATTTCCGGTTCCATTGCACCCCGGAGCGGACAGTCGACCTGGTTGTCAGAGCGATGCCAGGTCTGCCCTTCGTCATCAGAATAGTAACTGAAAGAAACAAAGTGCTCGTCTTTCTGCCAGGCACTGGGAGAACCATAGGCGGCCAGCAGGATGCGTCCTGATTTCAGCCGGATTGCGGCAGAATTCACCGCGAAGATCAGCCCCTGTTTACCATGCGAGAGTTGCTTCGGTTCGCTCCACGATGCTCCCAGGTCTGTCGATTCTTTGTACCAGAGATTGGCAAACCGATTGCTGTCGATACGGATATAGAGCAGCAGGATTTTGCCACTCGTCGTTTTGACAAGGCTGGCTGACATCACATTCATTTTGCCGATATTTTCCTGCACGGTTTGCGGGGGGGACCAGGTTTTGCCGCCGTCATCCGAATGAATCTCGACGAGGCGGGCAGGATCGTGGTCGTTGCCGGTCCCGTGATACCACTGCGTGTAAACCAGCAGCAGACGCCCGTTGTCGAGCGTCAGCAGACTGCCTTCCCCGTGTCGCGGGAGTTCTTTCGTCGCTTTGACAAGCAGTCGTGATTCGGCGCGGCTGAGGCTGCTGAACTGAATCTCTCCGCCGAGAATAAAGGCCAGGATCAGACAGAGTCCGTGAAGGGAAGTAGAACGAGGCATGAATCGCTTCTTTCAGTTAAAGTGATAATCCTGTTGAATTTCGCCATTGCCGGTTTGCACCTGCAGCACTTCGATTTCAGACTGCGTGTTGAATTGTTCCGGCAGAATCTGTTCCCGTTCCGGGGAGTCTGCGGTTTTATCTCCCGGCAGGCTGGAGCCACCACGATAAGCATAGATTTCCACCTGGTATGTCCCGGACTTGACTGCGTTACGTTCGGTGAACTGATAGCGTCCCGATTTAATTTGCGTGGTGCGGGCCGGTGCCTGGGTTCCAGTCGCAGGTGAGAGACGAATTACTCCGTCCAGAATCGGCTGTCCCTTGTAGGTGACTTCTCCGGCAACAGAAGTAAAATCCTGCCCGCCTGTCTTGCTTCCACAACTCGACAGCAGCAGGCAACAGACGCTTAAGATAAAAAAGTTCTGCATGGTCAGGCATCAAATCAATAACGAGAGGGTTAACAACGGATGGCGATGAATACGAGAAACGACCTGTGTTGAGCCGGGAAGATCAGAATTCTCCCACGACCTCACTTCCGGCCCGTGTGGTCAGGCTTTGTAACGTTCCCAGGTCAATATTTTCTGAAAGGAAGCGGACCGCGCCATCAGCCAGTAAAAAATGACAGCCTCCGGTGTGGTAACTCGCCGGGCCGGTGAAGTCATCGCCGTTCCAGTTCCAGCCGGAGAGCAGGGGAAAGTTGGCATTGATCCCGCTACGGACTCCGATGCCGCCTCCACCGTAGGCACCCCAGGTGAAAAGTTCGTGGGAACCGGGAGTATCGCCCACGGTTTCCGAGAACGCGAGGGTATTGCTGGATCCGTCGAGAATATCGCGGAACCTGGTTTTCGAGTTGCGGTAGAACATGCCGTCCTTATTGAAACCGACTGCATCCTGTCCATCCCGCGCGGGGTTCCCGTCTTTACCACTGTGTGCGACCGGTTGATAATGGCTGCCCCAGGAGTCGTTGGGGCCTCCGGCGCCGGTCCAGTTCTGTCCTTCATCCTGCGGGTTACTGGGACAGATGAAGACGTTGATTTTCTGCTGGGTAACAGGCGCATTTGCGGCTGAGTTGAAGGCAGACAGAAAATTAAACTGGTTGTAAACATTGGTCTGATCGAGGAAGGGAAGCAGCATGGTGGCACACATGTGCGAACCGAAGTTCTGGGGCGCCGAGTTGGAATTATCAGCAAAGCTGCGGCCGAAGGGGAACATGCTGTGCGAATCGTGGTAGTTATGCAGCGCCAGTCCGATCTGCTTCAGATTGTTTTTGCAGGTACTGCGGCGCGCCGATTCCCGGGCCTGCTGAACCGCAGGCAGGAGCAGGGCGATCAGAATGGCGATGATGGCTATTACCACCAGGAGTTCGATCAGCGTGAATCCGTCGCGTCGTATAGGGGAGTTTTTACTTGTTGACATCGGAAAATCTCCAGAAACAGATCAACAGGGACAGGAATGAGACGCTCTTGAGAATATACCCGGCAATAGAAGGTGGATATATTGTGATATATCATTGTGATGGTTCGATATATTTTCAATATCAAAATGAAAAAATGAGTCCGATTTCGGAAAATTGCTTCTCGAACGAGGCGCAGCAGGTTCCGGGAAAAGAGCATGGGGAAGTGAAACTTCCGAGGAGAATCAGCAGTGGGCAGTCGTCTGCTGTTCTCGCGGTATTTCTTGTGGAGACACCGAAAACCGGAACCAGCGAATGACGCTCACGCACTGTTCATAACACCAGAAGGTGACGAAGAGGTCTCCGTCGGGCAGCCGGCTGATGTGTGGCGCGCCGAACTTGAGAGCAGCAAACGTTTCCGACATATTTACGCTCGTGTGCGTCATGCCTTCCAGCAGATTGTGTCCCCAGAGCGGCTGCTGATCGAGATTGGTCCAGTGCCCCTGTTCGTCAATCCGGGACAGGCAGGCCCACAGGCCGGGGTGATCCATGCGGCGGTAAATATTCAGCAGACTGCCGTCCTCCAGCAGACAGGGGGTCAGTGTCTGGCCTGTCAGTTGCGTCGAAGCAGGAGACGACCAGGTCGCCCCCCCGTCATCACTGAGCGCGTACTGGTTAGGGAGATCCTGGCCGCTGGCTTCATCATAGCACCAGGCCACCGAGAGCAGTCTGTCGTCGGGGATTTCAATCACCTTCGATTCCCAGAAGATGAGGTTGTTCTGCGGACTGTGCATGATATCCAGGTAGTCACTCCAGTTTTCTCCCTGATCGTTGGAAACGAAGGCCAACTGTCGATTGCCGTTGGGTAGTTGTCCCTCCCAGTCGCGCCAGGTGGAGGTAGACCAGATCCAGCGGCCATCTCTGAGTTCTGTAATGGGGCTGCACATTTCAAATTCCGGACCCGCAAGCGGTGTAGAGACCGGCTCCGGATTGTTCCAGGTCTGCCCCTGATCGATGGAACGCATCAGGAGTAGCTCTGAGGGAACCATACCCAGGGTTTCGGGGTTGCAGAGACCTTCCTCAGTCCGTCCGGTCCGGTCAAACCGGACCAGGTTTGCGATGATTTCCCCGCTTTTTGTGATCGAAAGACGTCCGAATGTGGAAGTTTCATGCCCGGGGACGGCGGTCTCCAGTGGTCCCAGTTGTTCCCAGGTCGCGCCCTGATCCTGTGAGCGGGAGAGGTACGGCTGCAGGTTGACGGCTTCAAAGGCTTCCCCCAGCATGTACATGGCGAGCAGGGAACCGTCGGGCAGGACAACAACCGAGGGAAAATATGCGTGTACGCTGTGGACGTGCGGTTTGGGGTTTTTAAACAGCAGTCCGGTTTCGAGATGTTCAAGTTGCATGTTTTCCCCGTTCCTGTTTCCGCATGAATGCCAGTACGTCACGCCGACCGGCCTGAATCTGTTCGCTCATGATCTGCCGGGCCTGTTCCGGATTTCGCTTTTTTAACGCATCCAGAAGCTGTTCTTTTCCAAGACACGTCTCCTCGGCGCTGGCAGGTGTGATGATCTTGTGCTTCAACTGTCTCAGTGCATAAAAGACGTCGGTGATCGTCCGCTGGTCCTGGATGACTTTTTTCAGCAACCGATTGCGGGAGGCTTCGATCAGAATCTCATGGAATTCGGTCTCCAGATCGACCCAGCGGTTGAACTGGGCCGGTGTGGTATGTCTGGCCTGACGTTCCTGGAGGTCGGCGGTGATCTCGCGCAGATCATCGATGATGAACTGCAGGTCTTCCAGTTGCGACTGGGAGATGAACTGTGCTGCTTCGCCGGCAGCGAAGCTTTCCAGCAGGTCGCGGAGGACATAGAGTTCGTCGAGGTCTTCGCGGCTGATCTCTCGCACAAATGCCCCGGAGCCCTGAATGTGTTCGACGAGTCCTTCTGAAGCCAGACGGCAGATCGCTTCCCGCACTGGAATGGCACTCACGCCCAGTTCCTCCGCCAGTTTGCGGTTCACCAGACGGGTTCCGGGAGCGAGGACGTTCTGTTCCATCTGCTGCCTGATATACTGATAAGATTGTTCGGTCAGATTTTTAGAGACGTCTTCCATCGGGCGTTGGTATCTGCAGCTGTTGAGATCGGAAAAATGTAAAACGGGATGCTTTTAATATATCGTGATATATCGAAGGCGTCAAGTTTTGGTTTTTCCCCGGAAGCTGGGAGTCCCTGATCGACTTCAGGCAGGATGCGGACAGGGAAAGCGCGGACCGGCCGACACTTTCCCTGTTGTGCATTGTAACGCAGATAGATCTGGAGCATCAATAATTATTTCTTCAGCCACAGATCGGCCATGTAGATGGCGGTGATCGTTTTGCCGTTCTTGTCTTTTTCGTGGCTGGAGTACCAGGAAATCACGGCGTGATCCGGCGAGAGGACGAGTATACCCGGGTACGAGTTGTCGCCGCCACTGGGGAGCGTGGCGAATTCGTGCAGCTGATTGTCTTTGAACCAGTAGAGCGAAGTGACGTACTTGCCGTCCTTGCGCTGACGTCCGCCGACGACGTAGCGGTCGCCCCATTTGGCGAGCAGGGGGCCGCCGATATAGCGGTCGAGCTGTTTACGGTCCCAGTGGTCGAAGGGAGGTCGGGAACGCATGACCCAGGCGGGGTTGGATCCGCTGCGACCGATGGCCAGCAGGTCGCCGTTCTTTTCGAACAGGAAGGCGGTTTCGTCTCCCTGGCGTTCGTTGAACAGGCTGGCGGTTTTCCAGACGAGGCCGTCGTCACTTTCCAGGATGGCGGTTTCGATCAGTTCGCGTCCCTGGTCGTCTTTGGCGAAGTGACGGATGCGGCGCCCGCAGAGATAGGCTTTGCCGTCATAGGCGGCAGCACGCCAGATGTAATGGCCGTAGGTGCCTTCCAGCATGATCGGTTTCGACCACTCTTTACCGTCGGCCGACCAGACGGCGAAGCCCAGATGCTCGTTGATGGTGCGGGTTTTGGGAGCGGAGTCGCCGCAGTACCAGGTGCCGGTATAGACGAAGAGTTTGTCTTTGAAGATCAGGAAATGTGGATCGCGGACATCGCGTTTGGGGACCGAGAATTCATCGACCTGTTTCCAGGTTTTGGTATCGTCGCTCTGCATGATCAGAATGCGGGAGGTGGGAAACAGCATATGGCCGCCCGGGCAGGTGCGGAAGGTGAGGTAGTACTTGCCTTTGAATTCGATCATGTCGGTGAAGGCATTGTGTTCGCCGTTATCGAAGACCTGGCGGACATTGGTGACATCGACTGCGGGCAGATCATTATCACTGCCTGCAATCAATAATGCAGGAGAAGTCAGAAGACTGCCGAGCAGGGCCAGGACGGTCAGTAGGGAGGGGGCGAGTTGCTGCATGTTATCGAACCTCGTCAGAAAAAGTTTCAGGTGGTTTGCGGTGGTGTGAGTAACAGGTATTTCAGATGCGAACGCAGTACGGAGCGGGCCCGTTCGACGTCGCGGTCTTTGATGGCGTCGACCAGTTCAAAGTGCTGCCAGATGATGCGCTGGTTGGTTTCCTCGGCCAGGACAGGTGTTTCCCGGGCGGGGTAGGAATTTTCAAACAGGGTCGCCAGCAGTTTCTGCATGTCGGCAATGATCGGAGAGCCGGACATTTCCAGGATCAGGCCGTGGAACTGTCGCTCAACCTCGATGCGTCGGGGGCGGTCTTCAGGAGTGCCGGCGGTCTGCTGGAATTCTTCCGCGAGTGCCGCCAGTTGTGTGATCTGTTCCTCGCTGGCATTTTTGATGGCCAGTTCAATGGCACCCACTTCCAGGGCATAACGGAAGTGAGCGAGGTCGGCGAGTTTTTCCGGTGACCGCGCCAGCGAGGGGAGGCAGTTGGCCCAGACTTCGACCGGGTCGGGGTGGCGGACAATCAGCCCTTTGCGCTTGCGGCCTTCGAGCAGACCCAGGGCACAAAGCCGATTGACGGCTTCGCGGGCAATCCGCCGGGAGACGTTGTATTCTTCGGCCAGTTCGGCTTCCGTGAGAAAGAAATCGCCGTCGGTAAACTCGGCGGACTGGATGCGGTGCCGAATGCGTTCGGAGAGATCCAGGGCCAGCGAGTTGGGCGATTCTTTGTTGATAAGTGTCATTACAGCGTCTTGTTTTGGTGGAAAAATCTTGAATAATGACAATTCGCGATTATTATATGACATTTAATGGGTGTGTCAAATTCAAAGGATGAAATATTCGATGTCGATGCTGGAAGACCATTTCTTAGAGACTGAGATCCTTGTGGCCGGGGGCGGCATGGCGGGTTGCTGCTGTGCGATTGCCGCAGCGCGGTGCGGGGCGCGCGTGATTCTCTGCCAGGATCGCGGGGTGCTGGGCGGGAATGCTTCGAGTGAAGTGCGGATGCATATCGTCGGGGCGAACGGCACGGGGCACTTCGATCGGGGAGCGGAACTGGAGACCGAAGCCCGCGAAGGAGGAATCATCGAAGAGTTGCGGCTGGAGAACTGCGTGCGGAATCCGCAGCGGTCGCCCTCGATGTTTGACCTGATCCTGTATGAAAAGTGCCGGGCCGAACCGAATCTGACGTTGCTGCTGAATACCTGTGTGACCGGTGTGCGGCTGGAGGGGGAACGCATCACGCAGGCGATTGCCGAACGGCAGAGTACGGAAGACCGCTTTACAATTGAGGCGTCGGTTTTCATCGATTGTACCGGCGATGGTCGCCTGGCAGCGGAAGCCGGGGCGCTGTTCATGGAGGGCCGCGAAGGCCAGAACGATTACCGGGAAACGCTGGCTCCCGCCAGGGCGGACAACGAGCGGCTGGGATCGACCATTCTGATGCAGGCCCGCCGTCATGCGCGGCCGATGCCGTTTGTGGCTCCCGACTGGGCACGCCGATTCACCAAAGACGAACTCAAGCTGCGGCTTTACGCAACACCTGGTGAAGAGGAGCCGACGCACGAGTACGGATACTGGTGGGCCGAGTGGGGCGGCACGCTGGATACGATCAAGGAGAATGAAACGATCCGCGACGAACTGCTGGCGATTGTGCTGGGGATCTGGGATCACGTGAAGAACGGACCGCCGGGCACACCGGCGGGGGACGATCCTTTCGAGGCGGCTCACTGGGCGCTGGACTGGTTCGGTTTTCTACCGGGCAAGCGGGAGAGTCGGCGGTTCATCGGACAGCATGTGTTGACGGAGCAGGACCTGCTTGCGTTTCGTGACTTTCCGGATGCGATTGCCTATGGCGGCTGGTCACTGGATCTGCATCCTCCTGCGGGAATCGATGCGGCGGAGGAAGAGCCGTGCCGACAGCATCCGGTGCCGCATCTCTATAATGTGCCGCTGTCGGCCTGTGTTTCGGGGAACCGGAGTAACCTGATGTTTGCGGGTCGGAATCTTTCGGCGACGCACGTGGCGTTTTCGTCGACCCGCGTGATGGCGACCTGCGCGGTGATCGGGCAGGGAGTGGGGACCGCGGCGGCGTGCGCGGTGCAGCGGCGGTTGAGTCCCGCAGAGTTGAGTTCTCATATTGAGGTGATGGCGGAGATTCAGCAGCGGCTGTTACGCGATGATGCGTACCTGGTGGGGATTTGCAGTGCAGATGAGAATGACCTCGCACGGACGGCCCGGATTTCTGCCAGCAGTGAGCAGACGGGATTCGGGGCAACGGAAGTGGTTTCGGGGCAGACACGGAGCGTACAGGGGGAACGGGGCGCACCACCCGAGCGGGCTGTACCGGGCGGTCATCGCTGGATGTCGGATCCGGCTGCGGGACTTCCGGCGACGCTGCTGCTGGAGTGGGAGACGCCGATCGCGGTGCATGAAGTTCAGCTGATTTTTGATACGGGCCTGCATCGGCATCTGACGCTGAGTCAGCACGACGGGTATACGTCGCGGATGTTGTGGGGACAGGCGCAGCCGGAAACGGTGCGGGACTATGCGATTGAGGTGTTTGACGGGCATGGCTGGCAGACTGTGGTGACGGTGGAAGGGAACTGGCAGCGCCGCCGGGTGCATCAGGTGGAGGTGGCAGGAGTGTCTCAACTGCGGCTGTTGATAACGGGGACGAACGGTGTGGAGCAGGCACGGGTTTGTGAGATCAGGGTGTATTGAATTGGGAATTCGAGATACGATTTTTTTACTACCACGAAAGACACGAAAAGCACGAAATGGATCTTGTGTAAGTGCTGGCGAGATAAAGCAGGTACGAATTTAAGAAAATCGAACCGTGGGTGGTATCGAATGTAATCCGATATTGCCGCAGGCAACAGGAGGTCGCAGTGAATGCGATCTGTAGAGTGCGTGTTCCTCAAGCTCTTTTGATCAGTCAAGTGGTTACTCTGTTGTGAATTGATCTCGTGAGCTGGGACCTCCTGCTCGCTGCGCTCGGCCCGAATTATATTCGGGCCTACCCGTCATGTTTAAAAATCATCATCATCCCGTCTCAGGTTCCGGTTACGGTACCAGAGTCCGATAGCGAAGATTGCTATCACGATCACAAAGAAAAATTTGAGGAGGTTAGTGAAAAGCTTGTAGGGCTTTTTTCTGGTTTCGGGGATGGGCGGTTTATACGAAGACTCTGGCGTTTGTGATTCTCCAATGAATTCGAACGCGTCAAAGATCAGGTTGCGATTTTCTTTGTCGTCTAACTGATCACCGGGAAGGTTCAGGAACAGTGTGTAGATCTTTTGATGGGCGGCAAAAGTACGCGCAACAGTAAAGGAGTCCTCAGCCTTGATTTTTAGTAAATATTGATAACAGGGGACATCTTTAAAGACGATGAGTTTTCCACTCATCAATTTGACGGGATCTTCTTCCCGATAGGAATTGCGGATCTGAGCGATTGTGGAATCGTCGAGTTTTGCATCGTCCGGAGCATCCCGCGCTAAAAGCACCAGACTGATACCGGTGCCGTTCCTGCACTCAGCCAGAAAATTCGGAGGCAGTTCCTTCTCAGACCAGGTGAAAAAAGGATCTGGCAGCCTCAGACGACAGGAATAAGCGGGGAATTCTTTAACCCCAGACGTTGTGTCCGGCTCTAACTGAAGAAAAAAACAGGAGATTGCGGCGAGTGTATAGAGCATGATCTGCTTTCAGAGTTTTTTTTCTGATCCTACATAACTGGTTTTGAGTTCGAAACAGAAATCAGTGTAAGATAAGAGAAGTTTAATTGATTGAGTCATTCAAATTCAGTTCCAACCTTGTATCCCCTGCCTGTGAGTCCTGCCGTGAAAAAGACTGCTGTTTTATTTGCCATTGTGTTGCTCTGTCTCCCTCCTGTGCTGGCGGTGGCCGATAACGTTTTGCCGATGATTAATCTGTTGCAGAATCCCCAGTTTGGATTGCGGAATACTGCTGGCTCTGAACCGGGACGCTCGATTCTCTGCTGGAATACGGATCGCTGGGGGGATGTGATCGGCGGAAGCGGAGAGGGTAAATTCAATCTCAACACATCAGCGAAAGCGGTGGAGATTCTGCCGGGCAAACGGATCTGGCAGTTTGCGACGCTGCCGGAACTGGAGCTTAAGTCGGGCGATACTGTGAGTCTGTCGGTCAAGGGAGTACAGGAACAGAGCGGGGCACTCAAGGCGCGGCTTTGTCTGATGCTGATTGAAAGTGCCGACGGCGAGTGGTCGCCGGCGGACTTCGGAATGCCCGACAAGCGGACGTTTGCAAAACACGGACGGGGGGAACTCGTACGCTCGCCGCAGCAGGAGACTTCATCCCAGGTAACCGGGAAGGAATTTTCATTGCAGCTCAACGGGCTCAAGATCGACCCCCGGTTTAAAGAACAGCGTGAGTCGGATGCTGACTTTCGCAATGTGGTGGGCGTGCTGGTGGAATTCGTGAACGATTCTGACCAGCGGGTCTGGGTGAACTCGCCCGCACTGGTCAAAGGGGAAACTGCCGCGAAGACAGCACCGACCACGTCCCGCGCACTCCCCGAACTGTATCAGAAGATTCCCCGCACGATGGATAAGCTGACAACGGGACAGCCGATTTCGATTCTGACTCTGGGTTCGAGCATCGATCGGGGGAGTGCGAATCCGCGGCTCTACTTTTATGACGAAGATCCCGCCAGCCCACATTATAAGGAACCGCTGATCGAGGCCCGGCCGGGTAATCCCGAGGCGATGAAACGTCTGATCGCAGAACGTATGGGGCGGCCCGATCTGCAAGATTATGTGGGCTGGTCGCAGCACTATTTCATGTATACGGGACGGATGCGACGGGAGTTGCTGCGGAAGTTTCATTATCCGGTTGAGAAGATGCTGCTCAACGTGATGGCCTGCGATGGTTCTTCGATTGGCGAGTCACACAGCGGCTTCAAAGCTTATGCGGAACTGGAGCTGCCACCCAACCCGAATGAGAACGGCCACCCGACCGGGAAGTCCTGGCAGGAACTGTATCCCGCGCTGTTTGAGAACGGAAACAAGCCGGGGCCGGACCTGGTGATTTTCGGGCACGGGCATAACGAGCATATCGACCGGCCGGATGAAATCGCCGCCTATGAAGGGGCGATTCGCTGGTTTCAACGTCATTATCCCGGCGTCGAGTTTGTGTCGTGCATGTGGATTCGGGATAAGGGACAGCCGAATTCGATGACGGAGCCGATGCAGGAGCTGTGCGACTACTACGAAATACCATTCGCGGACATGGGGCAGCTGATCATCGATCTGAAAAAGACCAGCAATTATTTTGCGATGGCCCCCGATGGTGGGCATCCCGCCGCCGGCAGTCATTACCTGTGGTTCAAACAGCTGGAGCAGGTGTTCGAGATGCCGGCGGAAGCCACACTGCAGGGAGTGCCGCAAAAACAGTTGCCGCCGCGGATGAATGGGTATGCGCGGAACTGGGAAGGGACCATGGTCCGGTTTCAAAAAGACAGCCCGCGGCTTGTAGACGGGCGGATGATGATCCTGGAAGACGCCGCGTTCAATCTCTGGGCGGATAACAAACGGGAGATGATGCAACTGCTGATCGATGGTCAGCCGGCAGAGCATGCGGGGCATGGTCGCCACAGTTTCTCAGTTCCCAATCCGCGGAATTCGACGTTCGTGCATGGACGGCTGGCGCGCGGGGATCGGCATATCATCGAGATTCCGAATCCGAGTGCGCGGCTGAGTGCCGTGGATTGCAAGGTGGGATTGAAGCGTCGTTTCTATGGCGTGGAGGCGCAAGGCTGGCAGGGGAAGTCTGCGGTGAAAGCATTCGAGTCGAAGTGGGGGGCACCGTATGGAGAGCAGGCGTTCCTGTTGCAGCCGGGAGAGACGCTGGAGATTGAAGTGGAGGCGGATGAGCTGTCGATCGCCTGGCTGGATGATCCGGCTGGAGGGACGCTGGTCGCAGAAGTGGACGGCAAGCAGGCCTGGTCGCAGCCGACGAATCAACCGTTTACCGATTCGCAGGAGCGGAAGCATTTTATTGAGAACCGTCGCGGCATATTGGAGCTGCCTTTCGGGAAGCATCGGATTCGGTTGCAGGCGGAAGGGAAGCCGGTGCGGGTGCTCGGGGTGTTTGGTTATGACGGGCGGTAGGGACCACGAAGGGGGCGAAAAATACTACTGCGAAAGGCTTGGGATTTTTTCTACCACGAAAGGCGCGAAAGGCACGAAAGACACGAAAAGTGTTTCTGGCGGGAGTGCGTGTGAGAAAGTGGGTGGTACCGGATGTAATCCGGTATTGCCGCAGGCAACAGGAGGTCGCGGGGGATTGTAATGTGGTGAGGGGGCGTACCTTATTTTGGGGCAGTCGAGTTGGTGACTCTGTTGTGAATTGTTTTGGTGAGCTGCGACCTCTTGCTCGCTGCGCTCGGCACGGATTACATCCGTGCCCACCCTCTAAGATGCTTGACTGATCTGGTTCCATTGAGAGGGGAAATGAACTCGTTCGCCGTGAGGCGGGCGGGCACGTGGGCACCGCCCGTACGTTTGAGTTGAGGAGCGGTCTTTCTCAGTTGGGTGGTTTCTCTGTCAGTTTCCTGCTCGCTGCGATCGGCCCGAATTTTATTCGGGCTTACCCGTTACTGTTGCGTATGTTCAATCTCTGCAGTGCTTTATGTTTATTCTGCTCTTCTCGGTTTGATGAATAAATATCTTTTTATCAGAAACTGCGTTAGATTGGGGATGGTTGATCTAATGAACTGATACAGGATGTTTTGAATAGACCTGACTTGCGCGCGGAAGGGCCTTTGTTTTGACGAATCGTGATCTGGATGAGGAATATGTGGCGTTGATTGCCGGGAGCCAGCCTGTGTTGCGGGGGCTTTTGGTGGCGCTGATTCGTCGGGCGGCCGATGTGGATGATGTGCTGCAGGAGACGAATACCGTTCTGTGGCGGAAGCGGGATGAGTATGACCCGGAGCGGCCGTTTCTGCCGTGGGCGTGCCGGATCGCTCAGCTGCAGGCGCTGGCCTTTTTCAAACGGGTGCGGAACGACGGACAGGCGGTGCTGGAAGAACGGACGCTGGAGCAGATCGCGGCTGCGACAACGCGGCGGGCGATCGAGGCGAAATCGCATGCGGAGGCGTTGACGCACTGTATGGAAAAGCTGCCAAGTTCGCATCGACAACTGGTGGAGAGCCGGTATCGGGATGCGGTGCCTGTGAATCAGATCGCTGCGGATGAGGGGCGATCGGCAGATGCAGTTTCGATGACCCTGTATCGCATTCGTAAAACGCTGATGGAGTGCATCCAGAAGACGATGGCCCGGGAGGCGCAGACATGAATTCAACCGACAATGCTTTGCGGAATGAACTGGCGCAGCTGACCAGCCGATTGATGGCGGATGAGCTGACGATTGTCGAGGATGCGCGGCTGACCGAGATTCTCAATGCGCATCCCGAGTTGATCGACGAATACACGGACCAGCTGCACCTGGATCAGCTCTTGAGCACGAACCTGTATGCGGCGGTGCCGGACGGGATCAGCCTGGAGACGCTGCAAACGGATGCGGGGACTGAGGACGCACCTGTGGTGGTGAAAGCTACGGCTGCGGGAGCTGCGGGGAGTGGCTTCGGTTATCTGGCGCAGGTTTCTGTGGTCGTCGTGCTGCTGCTACTGGTGGGGAGCTTCGTCTGGTTCCGGGGAAACGGAGAGACGAACTTGCCTGAGGAGCCGGTGGCAGTCACTCCTGAACCGCTGATCGAACTGCCCCGTTATGTGGGGATGCTGCTGGATACGGAGGATGCTGTCTGGGAAGACGAGCAGCTGGGGGATGACATCGCTTATGGAACCCGGTTTGCCTCAGGGAAGCAGCTGTGGCTGAAATCGGGGATTGCCCGGATTCGCTTTGAAAGCGGGGCGGGCGTGGTGCTGGAAGGTCCCGCGCAGATTGAACTGAATTCGTCCATGAATGCGAAGTTGAACTATGGCAAGCTGGCCGCGTATGTACCTGACGAAGCACACGGATTTACCGTCGATACGCCGAAGATGGAGATTGTCGATCAGGGGACGCGGTTCGGGACGGTTGTCGATCCGCTCGGAAAAGCCGAAGTACATGTGTTTGAGGGGGAGGTCGATATCAAACCCAAGGCTCAGGCAGAGCAGCCCCGTATTCTGAAAGCGAGCCAGGCGGTGCTGTTCACACGCGGTAATGCACAGGGGGCCGACATCCGGGTGACGCCGACCAAGTTTGCAGATGTACCGACGCCCGAACAGCTGATCGCGGCGAAATCGGGAAACTATCCGCCGTTAGAAGAGGTACCCTTTGAAGCAGAAGCACCCTTCAATGAATTCGCGCTGCTGCATATTAACACTGCATTACCCAAAAATATTCTGGCAGGTGAAGCATT
Organism: Gimesia chilikensis; assembly: GCF_007744075.1. Lineage (NCBI taxonomy): Bacteria > Pseudomonadati > Planctomycetota > Planctomycetia > Planctomycetales > Planctomycetaceae > Gimesia > Gimesia chilikensis. Next base: position 1,910,377 of record NZ_CP036266.1, read on the forward strand.
TGAGTACCGGGCGACTTCGTTGTCGGAACAGACCGGGGGTGTGGGCTTCGGTCATGAGGGCTGGTGGGCTGATGCGAATTTTACGCGGCTGATGGTTCCCGAACAGCGTCTGCAGTGGGGCGCACTGGAGGGGGGACCGATGGTATTGCAATCTCGCGGTCATCATCATGCTTATCCTTCGCTGGCACATCGCATGGCCCGCAAACTGGCAGAGCCACTCACCGAAGATTTCTATTTCAGTCTGCTGGTGAAGTACGAAGGGTTGGACAAGAACGATTTCTTTGCCCTCTGGTTTGACGATGTGGCGGGGGGCAAGGGGAGCAGCCATTCGCGGGTTCCGAACTTCGGCTTGAAAGAGAAACAGTTCTTTACCCGTTTCGAGGTGAACAAGGAAGGCTTTTCCAGGGAACTGATCGACGGAGAATGTTTTCTGCTGGTGGGGCGTGTGATGAAAGATCAGTCGTCTGATTTCAATCGCCTGGAATTCTGGGTGAATCCGGACGGTGATCGGAGCGCGTCTCCGGATGCCGTGGTGCAGCAGGAAACAGGGGCGAAGCCGTTGAAAGAGATCAACGTCGTGGGAATGCGGATTGGACAGTACACGGAAGTTTCTGATTCGCTGTTCGTGGATCGACTGGTACTGGGGAAGACTTTTGAATCAGTGACACAACCTGTAGAGAATTGAACATGGATTTTGGCTCAAGAGGATTGAAGGCAGGATGATACATCGGGCTCAGATATTGAATCGAGTATACACGCACCTGGTCACGACGCTGTTGGTGGGCGGGTTACTGTTCTGTTCCGCAAGAGCGTTTGCCGAGGAAACTCCGCGGCTGGCGCATGGGCTGGTCAACCCGCAGATCGATTCCGTGAAACGGGATCAGAAAGGGTTTGGCTGGAACGGGGGGTGGGTGCTTTCGAATCGTCACCCGGCGCTGTTTGTAGATGCGAAGCCGAAGCAGGCCTCCGGTTCCGCGATTCAGCATGAGGCGTTGATTCAGGGATCGGTAGAGCGGAACAACCCGTTGCGGCGGGAGTTGAAGGAGACGTACCAGGACCAGGAGCTGTTCCTGCGGTTTCGTTTCCGGTATGCGGCGGATCAGAAGCCGCGCGATGAAGGGGAGTTTTTCGTCTTCTGGCTGGATCGTTACGAGGGTTCGGACAAGGCCGTGCATGCGAATCATGTTCCGAATATCGGCGTACATATTGCCTCCAGCGGTCCCCAGAAGGGGAAGGTTGTTTTCATGGTGCGGATTGGCTCACAGCAGACGGCCTGGAGTTCGGTGGAACTGGAACGCGACCGGGATTACGTGGTTGTGGGTCGGCTGTCGAAGCCGGAGAAATCGTTGCGGGCTGGGTTCACGCGGTTTGATTTGTGGGTGGATCCCAAGCCGGGCGAACTGGGAGAACCAGTGGCTTCGACTGTGAATCCGCAGAGTGTGAATGCCGTGCGGTGGGTCGGTTTTGCAACTGGATTAAAGACGGAACTGGAAGACCGGATCTACGTGAGTGACCTGGTGCTGAGCCGGACGTGGAGCGATGTGCTGGATCTTTCACCGGGACAGATCCCGAAACTGGCGGGCAAGAAAAAGACGGCGTGGTCGAAGCCGGTGGATTTTGAAAAAGAGATCTACCCGCTGCTCAAGTCGCGGTGTTTCAACTGTCATGCGGGAATGAATCCGGATTCCGGGTATCGGCTGGATGTGCATGAGGAACTGCTGGGCTTCAGTACGGGAGAGACGCTGATTGTGCCGGGGGACAGCGAACAGAGCAAGCTGATCGAACTGGTCTCCACACAGGTGGCGGAAACGCGGATGCCTCCCGTCGATGCGGGCGCGGCTTTGAAGAAAGAAGAGATTGCGAAGCTGCGGGCGTGGATCGACCAGGGGGCGAAGTGGGATTATGCCTTGCTGCCGACACCGAAGACGGAATCGGATCACTGGGCGTTTCAGCCTGTGCAGCGTCCTGAGATACCGCAGGTGAAGAGCAGTAAGCCGATTCGGACGGCGGTTGACGCATTCCTGGCGCGGGCCTGGAATAAGGCGGGGATTAAGCCGGTTCCTGAAGCGGACCGGGGGACGTTGATCCGCCGGTTGTACCTGGATCTGACGGGGCTGCCGCCGAGTGCAGAGGAGATTGAGGCGTTTGAATATAATACCGATCCCCGGGCGTATGAGAAACTGGTGGAGCGACTGCTGGCTTCTCCCCATTATGGCGAACGCTGGGCGCGGTACTGGCTGGATCTGACGCGGTGGGCCGAGAGTCACGGGTATCAGCACGATCTGCCGCGACCATATGCGTGGCGGTATCGGGATTATGTGATCGAGAGTTTCAACACGGACAAACCTTATGATGTGTTTCTCAAGGAACAACTGGCGGGGGATGAGCTGACGCCTTACGCGGACGAGCATGTGATCGCGACTGGTTTTCTGGCTTCGGCCCGGATCAGCGGGAACAATATGGACAAGGCGGCGCAGCGGAACGATGTGCTGGTGGACATTGTGAATGTGACGAGCAGTGCGCTACTGGGGCTGACGCTGGAATGTGCCCAGTGCCACAATCATAAGTTCGATCCCTTGACGCAGCGGGACTATTATCGGCTGCAGGGGTTCTTCGTGAATGGACAGCTGGGGAATCTGTCGCTTAAAGGGGACGGGCTGCCGAACCCGACCGAAATGAATATCTGGATGCCGAAAGGGACGTATGATTTTTATGAGCGCGAGGCGAAGAAGCTGATCAACCGCAAGCGGTTCGAGCATACCAGGGAGCCGCATACCTGGGGGTATTATTCGCCGCTGACCGGACAGGAAGAGATCGAACGGCTGCCGGTCGTGAACCGGGATCCGATTCCGTATTCCGCGGAACAGTTGAAGCAGACGAAGTCGCAGATTCTGATTCGCGGGGATGTGCATAAGCGGGGTCCGGAAGTGGGTAAAGGCTGGCCGGCGGTACTGGGAGCTACGACGAGCGGTTCAGATCAACTGTCGCGGACGGCGCTGGCGGAGTGGCTGACGGATCGGAAGAATCCGCTGGCCTCGCGGGTCTGGGTGAACCGGTTGTGGCAGTATCATTTCGGACGGGGACTGGTGGCAACGCCCAGCGATTTCGGCGTGCAGGGGGAACCGCCTTCGCATCCCGAGCTGCTGGACTGGCTGGCCTCAGAGCTGATGGAACAGGGGTGGAGTACGAAGCAGATTCACCGGGAGATTGTGCTGTCTTCCGCGTATCGTCAGCAGAGGTCGTTCAACGAGGCGAACCTGAAACGGGACCCGGAGAACCGGCTGCTGTGGAGCTGGCCGCGACGTCGACTGGAAGCGGAAGTGATCCGGGATTCGATTCTGTGTGCGACGGGAGAACTGAAACGGGAAGTCGGGGGACCGAGTGTGCCCCAGGAGCGGGAGGAGCAGAATCTGCGGCGGACGATTTACCTGTTCCAGCGGCGGAGCGAAATGCCGTCGGTGATGGCAATGTTCGATGCACCGGACAGTGTGACCAGCTGTTCGCGGCGGCAGGTTTCGACGGTGGCACTGCAGCCGCTGTTTATGTTGAACAGTCAGTTCATGGATCGACGGGCGCAGGTACTGGCGGAGAAGATCACAGAGGATGTGGGCGAAGATCACGGGCAGCAGGTGACGCAGGCGTTTGTGCGTGTGCTGGGACGTAAGCCGAATGCGCAGGAGCGGGAACGGTCACTGGTCTTTTTCCAGGGTGAAGAATCTGCCGAATCGAAAACACGGCGGCTGTCGATGTTGTGCCATGCGTTAATGAATCTCAACGAGTTTATGTATATTCCCTGAAGGCGAGGGCTTTGATGTTGTTTGATCCGCAGAATGTGAGTCATGGTTTTTCTACGTCGCCTGTGAGCCGACGGGCGATGCTGGAGCAGAGCGTGCTGGGCATGGGTGCGGTCGGTCTGGCGGCGCTGCTGGCCGACGAGGGACTGCTTGAGGCGGCTGAGGGAAAACAGGCGGTGACCGGACAGAGTCATTTTCCGGCGACGGCGAAGAGCGTGATCTTTCTGTTCATGTCGGGGGCGCCGAGCCAGGTGGATACGTTCGATCCGAAGCCGCTGCTGACGAAGCTGGAAGGAGAGCCGGTGCCGGCGAGCATCGCGGCCCGGGTGCCCAACATTCCGCGGGCGGGGCTGGGTTCGAAGCTGATGGCGTCGCCCTTCACGTTTAAGAACTACGGGGAGAGCGGGATTCCCGTATCGAACATGTTCCCCGAGACGGCGAAGATGATTGATGAGATCTGCGTGCTGCGGTCGGTGAATCATCGGGTGCCCGTGCATGGTCCCGGGGAATGTATTGCGCTGACCGGGTCGGCAGTGGGGGACCGGCCCAGCCTGGGAGCATGGATGACGTACGGCCTGGGGAGTGAGAGCCGCGATCTGCCTGGATTTATTTCGATGCTCTCGAACAGCACCGGGCCGGCACCTCAGACGCCGGGCTGGGGGAACGGGTTTCTGCCTTCGCGTTACCAGGGGACCCTGGTGGACGGCAAGCGGGGGATTCCCTATACGAAGATGCCCGCCGGTTATTCGCATGCCAACCGGCGCGAGCAGCTGGATTTCATCAAATGGATGAACGAAGCGCATCTGCAGCAGCTGGGGCAGGATTCGGAACTGGAGGCGCGGATTGCCTCGTACGAGCTGGGTTTCCGGCTGCAGACATCGGCGCCGGAGGTATTCGATCTGAAGAGTGAATCGGCAGAGACTGCGGAGCTGTATGGCCTGGATGACAAGGAGACGGCGGAGTTCGGCCGGCACTGTCTGATTGCACGGCGACTCGTGGAGCGGGGCGTGCGGGTGGTGCAGTTGCGGAATGGAGGCTGGGACGCGCATGGGGCGATCAAGGCGAATCACACGAAACGCTCCAAAGCGACGGACCGGCCGGTGGCGGCACTACTAAAAGATTTGAAACAGCGGGGGCTGCTGGATGAGACTTTGGTGGTGTGGGGAGGTGAGTTTGGTCGGACGCCGACGACGGAAGGGAATACGAAAGGAGACCGGCGGGGCCGCGACCATCTGCCGACGACGTATTGCATGTGGATGGCTGGCGGCGGCGTGAAGGGGGGCCAGATTATCGGTCAGACGGATGAGCTGGGTTATACGCCGGTGGAACGGCCGATGTCGCCCGCGGACCTGCATGCGACGCTGTTGCATGCGTTGGGGCTGGATCAGCATAAGCTTGTCTATAGGCATAATAACCGGAAGGAGATTGCGACGGTGCTGGGTGGGGAAGTGGTGAGCGAGGTGTTTGGGTAGACTACGAACAATTCGAAATTTTTCTACCACGAAAAGCACTAAAGACACGAAAATTTGCTGACGCAGGTTGGTTGCGTTACGGGAGCGGATGTGGGTGGTACCGGATGTAATCCGGTATTGCCGGAGGCAACAGGAGGTTGCAGGGCAGGCGATGTAAAGAGTACACGTTCCTCAAACTAAATTAATTTGGTTGGTGTCTCTGTTGTTTAATGCTCTGGTGAGCTGTAACCTCTTGCTCGCTGCGCTCGGCCCGAATTGCATTCGGGCTTACCCCTGATGAGGGATCTCAATTTGACTGTCGGACAAGCCGGCAGATGGTACCCGGCGTGGAGTTGTTTGACTAGGTGTCGATCTCTTGTTGCTCGTTTTGCGTCAGGTATTCTACCAGTGCTGAATCGGGGCTGGCCAGTTCGGAAACCAGAGTTCGGAAACGCTTCATATCCGCAAGGAACATGGGTAGCCAAATCTTGTTTGAACGGCTGTGAAGTATCGCCATTTTAAGACCAGGCAGATAGTTGAGCGGTCGCACATTCTCTGTTTCACTCCATTTTTGCTCTCGATAGAACCCCCAAAAGTCATGGCCTCCAATTCGATCCTGATACACGCTGACCTTAAAGTATGCGACTACAAGGGTTAATAGAGCTGCTGCAGCGACTGCCATTCCAATAATAATCACCAGAATTGCGATCAGAGTACCAGCAAAATGCATGTTTTCAACACCGCAATCCACTGCATCTGCAATCACAATCAATAGAAATCCCAGAAGATCCCAGGCCATCACCACAAGGTACATACGCTTGAATGATAATTTGAATCTGGCGATGGGTTTCTCTTTCATCGGCCCTTTTCCCAAGAGATGTCTCGATTTTCCGAGACTTGATGGTCAGTATATACTTTAGCCATGCCTCATCGCTCAAGCAAGAAAAACGCAAACTGGGGAAGTGGTGAGTGAGTTGTTTGGGGAGACTGTGAATCGCTCGAAAATTTCTACCTCGAAAGAGACGAAAGTTTTGCTACCACGAAATTCACGAAAGACACGACAATTATACTGACGCAGGTTGGTGGCGTTACGGGAGCGGATGTGGGGGGTACCGGATGTAATCCGGTATTGCCGGAGGCAACAGGAGGTTGCAGGGCAGACGATGTAAAGAGTACACGTTCCTCAAACTAAATTAATTTGGTTGGTGTCTCTGTCGTGAATTGTTCTGGTGAGCTGGGTCCTCTTGCTCGCTGCGCTCGGCCCGAATTGCATTCGGGCCCACCCCTGGTTTAACTTTGATTGGTTTCTGGGGAATCTTTAGATCTTCGAAACCGGCGTCTAGCGCCTTGCCGCTCATTTTTTTATAGATCGAATTTGATGCCCTGGGCTAAGGGGAGTTCGGTGGAGTAGTTGATGGTGTTGGTGGCGCGGCGCATGTAGGCTTTCCAGGCGTCGGAGCCGGATTCGCGACCGCCGCCGGTTTCTTTTTCGCCTCCGAATGCGCCGCCGATTTCTGCACCGCTGGGGCCGACGTTGACATTCGCGATGCCGCAATCGGAGCCGGCGGGAGTGAGGAACTGTTCCGCCTGGCGGATGTCGTTGGTCATGATGGAGGAAGAGAGTCCCTGGGGCACGCCGTTATGCAGGGCGATGGCTTCGTCCAGCTCTGTGTAGCGGATGACGTACAGAATGGGGGCGAAGGTTTCCTGTTGTACGATTTCGGTCTGGCCGGGCATCTCGACGATGGCGGGGTGGACGTAACAGCCTCCCGCGGGGACATCTTGCATAATCGGATTGCCGAAATGGACGGTGCCTCCCTGTTCCTCGGCGGTACGTAGGGCTGTTTGCATCGCGTCGAGCGAACGCTGATCGATGAGCGGGCCGACGAGCGTTCCCTCATCGAGGGGGTTGCCGATTGGTAATTTCTCATAAGCTTTCTTGAGTGACGTGAGGAGTTTGTCGGCGATGCTGTCGTGGACGATCAGGCGACGGAGTGACGTGCAGCGCTGGCCGCAGGTCCCCACGGCGGAGAAGAGGGCGGAGCGGACCGTCATTTCGAGGTCGGCGGATTCGGTGACAATCATCGCGTTATTGCCGCCCAGTTCGAGCAGACTCAATCCCAGCCGACCGGCAACCGTGGAGGCGACAGCGCGTCCCATGGGTACCGAGCCGGTGGCTGAGATCAACGGGAGATCGGGGTGTGCGGCGAGCGCCTGTCCGACGTCGGCACCGCCAATGAGCAGGCTGGAGATGCCGTCGGGGGCTTCGGGGAAGTCGCGGGCGACGTTGTTGACGATCTGCTGGCAGGCGATGGCGCAGAGCGGCGTTTTTTCCGAGGGCTTCCAGACGACCGGGTCGCCGCAGACGAAGGCGAGCATCGCATTCCAGGACCAGACGGCGACCGGGAAGTTGAAGGCGCTGATCACGCCGACCGGTCCGAGCGGGTGCCACTGTTCCATCAGGCGATGGCCAGGGCGTTCGCTGGCGATGGTTTTACCGTAGAGCTGACGGCTCTGCCCGACGGCGAAGTCGCAGATGTCGATCATTTCCTGTACTTCGCCGAGGGCTTCCTGCGTGATTTTGCCGGCTTCCCAGCTGACGATGGCGGCGAGGTCGGCCTTGTGTTCGCGGAGGGCGTTGCCGATCAGCCGGACGAATTCGCCGCGGCGGGGAGCGGGGACGTTGCGCCATGTTTGGAAAGCGGACCGGGCGGTGGCGACCACCGTGTCGACGTCGCTCGGCGTGGCCTGGGTGAGTGTAACGAGCGTCGACCCGTCGATGGGGGACTTACCCGTCAGTGCTTCACCGGCGCCTGCCTGCCACGTATTTCCGACGGCAACGGCGACGGGATGATCGTTGACGCCGATCCGCTGTAACACTTCCTGTATCGGATGAGTCATTTTTGAGCCTCACTTGCTGTATGAATTAGTCCAGGGCAAAGGTTTCGGTTTCGTAAAACTGTCCGAAACGGTTCTGGATGAACTGTTCGAAGGGGATCTGTTCCTGACGGATCAGGCCGGTACCTTCCAACTGTTTCTGTTGAATCAGATCGATGACGGCACAGACGCCGGCACCGGTGGTGAGCTGAATGGCGCTCCAGATTTCGCCGTTGATTTCCTGAGCGTACATCTTACGCAGGTCACTCTTCTCGACGAACTGTCCGTTGCGGTGGCCGCGGACAGTGCAGAAGACGATGACCACATCCTGGAAGGTGACGGGAATCGAGTGTTCCATGACGTCCTTGAGCAGATCGCGGCGTTCATTGAGTCTCAGGTCCTGCAGGAGGAACTTCATGAGTTCGCGATGGCCGGGGTAACGAATGGTTTTGTAATTCAATTCACGGACCTTGCCATCCATCGTATCGCAGAGCGTACCCAACCCACCTGACGTGTTGAAGGCTTCGTAGACGTTGCCATCAAGTGTGAACTGCTCCAGCCCTTCGAGGGGGAGGTGATTTTTAATCTTGCGATTGTGAATCACTTCGCAGGTGTTGCAGTACTCGTTGATCAGGCCGTCGGTGGACCAGGTCAGGTTATAGGCGAGTGCGTTGGTGGGCCGCTGGGGGAGGGCACCGACGCGCATGCGGACGGTATCGATTTCGTCGAACCAGTCCATCACGTGTTTGGTGACGATGGTGACGAAGCCGGGGGCCAGGCCGGACTGGGGGAGAAAGACCTGACCCTCGGCGGCACCGTCGGCAATTTCTTTAACAGCGGCCGTTGTCTGACGATCTTCGGTGAGATCGAAATAATTGATGCCCGCTTCGAGTGCAGCGCGGGCGACATAGGGATTTTCCCGGAAGCTGAGCGCCGAGATGACTGCAGTGCAGCCCTGCATCAGGTGCACCAGTTCCTCGTGCGACTCAGCGTTGAGAACGCGTGTTTCGACTGAGGGAATTCGTTTCTGTATATGGTCTAAAGCGGCGGGAACGCGGTCGGCGATGCGTACATGATAGTCGCCGGATCTGCTGAGCAGAGTGGCGATCACGCGGCCGATCTTTCCCGCGCCGATGAGCAGGATTGTTTGAGACATCGCAGGTCCTCCTGTGTAGAATTCATGATGTGAGAAGTGATGTGAAAGACCTCACTATGATTATATACGTGGAAAACCTGTTTTCTGATTGAGTTTCTGTTTTCGCAGGTTTTGACGTATTAATTCATAGAGACGCCACTTGACTTTGAGCGAGTGGAAACGGTTATAAAAATAGAGGAGATAAGGCATGTCCAGCGAACAACTTACAGTTTATGACTGGAAACGGTATCCGGAAACGGCCCGCTTTATCGATGAGCGGATAAATGTGTTTTGTCAGAAGTCAGCCGACATTCAACAGTTTGCCCATGATCTCCAGACCCGCACAGGAACCCGGCTCAGGGACTGGGTGGATCACTTGGAAGTGGAGTGGTCTGATGCGCTGGCGAGCGAGCTGGTTGAATTGGGATATGAGCCGGTGATGGATGCGGATCGTCCGTTGTATCATCATCCTGCGGCGATGTTTCCTGCGGTGAAAGTGGCTGCGTCGGCGGTCGAGCGTTTGTTTGTCCGCGTGGACAGTGTGGCCGACTTTCTACTGGTACACCAGCGCGATATGGACACGTCGATTGAAGGTGACGTGGGGTCCGCGGTGCGACAGCGGATCGCATTTGCCGGCGAGGGGGTTGAGTTGCATGTGATCGAGCGGCATGGTTGCCCGGTGACGTGCACGACACCTCCGGCGACTCCAGATCTGAAGAAGCTGGCCGCCCATGCGGAAGCGCTGCGGTTGCGGAAACGGGACTTCGCGGAAGCGAGTGCGGGGTTCGCGCATGCGGCTTCGCTGATTAAGTCGTCAATTGCGGATCTGGGTGTGAACCGGACCTGCGATCTGTTCTTTGCCGGCGAGCGGGATTACTGGCAGCAGCGGAATCTGGCGGCTCGGATTCAGAAGGCCCGCCAGGATGCCATGGGTATGGGCTGGGCGAATCACGATCACCATACGTATCGTTCAAGCCGCAAGCATTTCCAGAGCCTGATTGGGATCTTTGAGCTGCTGGGCTTCCAGTTGCGTGAGCGGTTCTATGCAGGCAAGGAAGCGGGCTGGGGCGCACAGGTGATTGAGCAACCCCATGCGCGGATCACGATTTTCGCGGATGTGGATCTCTCGGCTGAAGAGGTTTCGCAGGACTTTGCACACGAGGCATTTCAGCAACGGAATGAGCTGGGGACGGTGGGGCTGTGGTGCCGACTGCATGGGGAAGCGTTCCTGCAGGCGGGCATGCATCACCTGGAATGCCAGTTCGACTTCGACGCCGCACGTGACCAGCTGGCGGAAGAGGGGGACGTGAAAACGATGAAGCCCTTTACCGATCTGCCACATTTGCGTCAGGCGTTTACGGCGGGGGAAATCTGGCCGGTGCAAGAGAGCCGGATTCAGTCGTTGCTGAATGACGGACTGATCTCGGCTGAAGAAGCGGACAAGTTCCGCGAGAAAGGGGCCATCGGTTCGCACCTCGAAATTCTGCAGCGGGAAGAGGGGTTTAAAGGATTTAACCAGACCGGGATTAACGACATTATTCTGGAGACGAACCCGTTGAAGCAGCAGGTGTGATAGACCACGAATTGCACGAATTTTTTGCTACCACGGCCAGCACGAAAGACACGAAAAAATTTGCTGACGCAGGTTGGTTGCTTTGTTGTGTATTGTGCTGGTGAGCTGGGACTTCCTGCTCGCTGCGCTCGGCCCGAATTGCATTCGGGCTTACCCGGGGTTGGGGGATTTTTCTGGTTTGTTGAGAGCCTGATTCTGATTTGTTTTTCGCCAGGCGGGCGGGGAGAGGGACCTGCCCCTGCTTTGTGGGTTTGAATAATTATTCAATAATTTTGATATTGTTATTTACAATGTTGGTGTATTGTTGAATAATGTTAAATATGAATGATGTCGAGCAAACTGAATCTGTGAAGCAAAAGATGGCCCCGGCGTCGCTGGTGCCCCGTTCAACTCAACGTCCCGAGCATCCGTTGCTGGCTCTGGATCAGGAGAATCTGGAGTTCGTGCTGCAGCTGGTGCTGGCGTCCGGATCTCTGAAACAGGTGGCCCGTTATTACGGCATCAGCTACCCGACAGTCCGCGCACGACTGGATAAATTAATCGTGCGGCTGGAATTGCTGGTCGAAAATCGTGAGCGCGATGAAATGGCGAATCTGCTGGCCAATCTCGTTGATGCAGGTCAGCTCACTGGAGCAGGGGCGCAAAGTATTCTCGACTTACATCGATCTACTCACTGAAGGTAGAAGGATTCTATTATGGAAGCACCCTGGTTTGATCCAAATACATTCGGTGCCTGGTTCGGGATGATCGTCGGCGGTGGCGGAGGCACATTGTGCGGCATCTGGGGAGCACTGTGTGGGTTTCTGTGTCCGCGCGGCAAGGGACGCAAAGTCATCCTCGGCGGGATGTTCGTTTTCGTCGTCCTCGGACTGATTCTGTGCGGTATCGGCCTGTATGCGTTCTTCAGCGGACAACCTTATGGGATCTGGTATCCCGTGTCGATGACGGGTTTCTTATTTGCCGTTATCCCTGGTGCTTTAATTCCTGTGATTCGCAAGAATTACCAGCAGGCGGAAAATCGACGCATCGCTGCCGAATCAATTCGCGTGGGCTAAGTGGCGGGGGACTCAATATGGGCAATCAGTCACCAAAACGCCGGGCATTGATCTGGACCTTGAGTGTGGTCGGCATTGCTGTCTCCAGTTTGGTGGTGCTGTTTGCCTGTCAGCCGTTCGCATTTTCTAAACCACGTCCACCGCTGGCCGTGCGCATGGACTCGTCTGGACCATATGTGATTCTGGCGAGCAAAGCTGCTGATCGCGATTACCTTCAGGCGATAGAGACAGCAGAGGCCCTGCATCCGAATGCCAGCCGATTGACGTTTTCCCCGGAGAATGTGGAAGCGCTGCTGGAGTCGCTGCGAACGATCCAGCCGCGGTATGCACTCATTTTTATCAAGCCGGATGAACTCGATGTGAACTTTGCCTGGAAATGGCTGACATTGTCGACGCGGATTGATGACGATCCGCTGGTTGATGTGAGCACGGGCTTCATCACCGGTGTGAGTTCAGAAGCGGTCGCTTCGTTGATGGAGCGGACGGCCAAAGCCGTTCGTGGCGAATCTGCATTACCGGGCAAGCTCATCGATAATTTCGGTCCCAACCCGCAGGCGCCTCCGAACCACTTTCAACAGCAGGCGGGTTGTTTCATGATTCCTGTTTTTCAGGAGCGAACTGCACTGGCGAGTATTTCCCACGGCGCAGACGGGTTTACTGACAGTCGATTGAATACAATGCAGGGCGCGGGGCTGATTCATCTGGGCGGGCACGGTGATCCGGACGGAGTGATCGACGGGGTGCAGGGGCAGCAGGCGAAGCAGCTGAACCTTTCTCCCTGTGTTGTGTTCAACGGTGCCTGTTATACGGGGGTGACCGGTCGCTGGTTTCAGCAATGGACGGCACAGGGAAAGGTTGAGAGTAAGACGGTTTCTGCGGAAAAATGTTTTTGTCTGAACCTGCTCGGTAACAGTACTATCGCTTACCTGGCCGCCCTGCATCCCGATCACGGGATTCCCGTTTACCAGGAAATGGAGTATCTGGCTTACAGCGGACGTTCGCTGGGTGATGTCATGCGGCACACGCACAATGGCGTAATTTTAGGAAATGGAGGAAAGCTGCCTGAGTTCACGTCGTTCGAGGATCAGATGCCTTCTCCGAGATGGACTGCCAGCGAAGTAATGTTGAAGGGGACCGCGGCGCGGGTTCTGTTTGGTGATCCCGCGCTGATGGTATCAGAGGCGTTCACGAAGCCGCCGTTTGAAATCACGACGACGCGGAGCGGTTCCGATCAGTTGCAAATCCGTGCCGAGTTGGTGAATCCGCAGTTAAAGAGTGAATTTACCGATACTTATCATGCTGATCTGGCTTCGAACAAACAGCAGTTCAATGATCGGGCGCTGCTGATTGTTGAACTGCCGGAAGGATGGCAGAAGATACGTGCGGTCAAGGTCAACAATGTCCGGGCGGCAGGGCAGGATATTCCAAACCGACTGCTGGGGTATGCTCTGGAATCGGAGGGAGACCGGCGGCGATTGCATGTCCAGGTTGATCTGCCTGCCAGCGGGTACATGCAATCTTTGTTTCGGCAAACAGGGGCGACGGTTGTGCTGACGGTTGATCGTTGAGGTGACTACGAAGGGGGTGAAAGGTTTGCTGCCTCGAAAAGCACGTAAGACACGAAAATATTGCTGACTTAGGTTGGTTGCCCTGTTGTGAATTGATCGCGTGAGCTGCAACCTCCTGCTCGCTGTGCCGATGGCTAATTCTGCGTCCTCGTTGATTTCATATCGTTACACTGTATCATGGTCATCTGTATCTGCTGGCACTGCGAAACCAGTTTCTGCTTGATCTTCTCTGCTATCACAGGAAGGGTGTGAATAATGCGATGGCCAAAAACTTTCGATTCCTCGGATGCATCTGATATGGATCCGGGTTTTCCTCCTAATCTGGCTTATGTATCCGTTGACATGGATGTCTACGGCGGGGGCGATGAAGTCGGTCTTTACTGGCCCATCGGGAAAGAAAAACGGGAACCGATTGTGGTCCGCACTTTTCATGATACTTTCGAACTGGGGCCTTTCTTCTCGACTTATCAGAAATATCTGCGCTGGCAGAGTCAAGACGAGGAAAACTTAGATCTGCCCATGGGGCCCGATGCGAAGATTGATCCCGTTTCCCCCGAAGCACTATATAATCAGGGGAATGATCTGCTAAAGGCCAAAGATGTTGACGGGGCGGTGAATGCCTGGCAGCAGGCACTGGATCGACTGCCTGAGTTCACCTTGGTTTCTTCACAGCTGGCGAAACAGCATCGCCGACTCAAAAATCTGGACCAGGCCAGGGAATGCGCTTTGAAATCGCTGATCTCTCCTCCCACGTTTGGCCGATTCGATGCTTCGCTGCTCAAGTGGCTGGGTAGAGAGACTGAGCCGCCGGAAGCCTATGCCGAGAATCCGATCTGGAAGAACCGCCGAAAATTACAATGGGCATTTCGAACGGGGAAGAATGATTATGGAATTATCCAGGATGCTATCGACGGTTTCTTTGAGACCAAACAGCCTGTGCTGGGGGTGACACTGATGCAGACGTATCTCGAGTTCATGTATTGGGAAACGGTCTCAGAAAAAAAACGTTGGAAATTCGATCAGGATGAATGGATGCAACGACAGGACGACCTGTGCGTGAAATATCTTAAGTCGTCGCGCAGGGCGGTTGAGAAAAAGTAGTCGGGAACCAACTTCGCGATGCACCCCGGATCGGGGGGCAGATGTAATTTGGGATTGCCATAAGCACCAGGAGATGACACGGGCAAAATCGTTACCGGGGCAGAGTGTGAAATCTTGTTGTTCGATTATTCTTCAAAGTTAACCGGTGTGACCATATACAGGGTTACGGTCTCTGCCTGGTCTTTCGTGTTCGAGACCGTTTTCACCACCAGCGTTTCCCCGAGATTCATTTCTGCCCTGGTGTTGACGCGTCGCACTGTGAGGCCGGGGACCGTGGTGCCGTTGACCTGGACCGCGTGCGCAAAGTCCTGTTCTGAGATCTCAGGAGAGAAACGGAGCAGGACTTTACCATTCTCGAGCAGATCCGGTTCGACTTTGCAGATGATGCCAAATTCTCTCCATTCGACTGAGGACTGCCTGTCGTCGGCCGGGATCGGGATCGGAAATTCGCCGCCACTTTTAAAGGTGGCTGGTTTCCCCGGCCGGGTCACAATCTGCGGACTGGCGTGGACCAGCTTGATTTTTCCCTCCCGTTTCAGCTTCGCGAAGACCGTTTCGGCGTTGCTGTAAATTGCGACTCCTGATTGAACCTGCTTCACCGGCTTCGCAGCTGCGGCAAATTCTTCTGCAGCGTCCGGGGTGAGTTCCAGAATACAACAGCGGCACAGAATCTGAGCCGGCGTTCCCACCAGCTGTTGCAGTTGGTTTGCCTGTGTTTCCAATTCCGCCTGTTTCTGACGAATGCGTTGTTTGATCTGCAGGGAGAGTTCCCGCAATTTCTCTGCTTCTGTTTTCAGGCCCGCTGCCTGCAGTTGTGCTGTTGCCAGGCGAAGATGATCGAGGGCTGCTGGCCGCTGCTTGGTTTCAGGGGTGACCTGTTTCAGCAGACCCGGACGTTCCTGCGGATCGGCAGCCAGGCAAACCGTACCAAAGCAGAATAAACAGGCAAAAACAATGCGACCAAGAACCGGCATCCTGAACCTCCTTGATATTGGACGAGCAACGGGAGACCGGATGCTATCAGTTCGGTACAAATTGTGTCAATGTGATCTGGAACTGGTCTGGTGGGAGTTTTATTTGCTACCACGAAAGGCACGAAAGACACGAAAAAATAAATTTAGTCTATGGTGCGATGTATTAAAACCGGCATGGAATCGCTGTCACAGTCCCATTTTGAGCTGAGGAGATACAGCTGATTGAGCCCCCGGTCGTGTGATTGTTCTTTCTTTTTAAACAGATCCGCTACAGCGTTCCGAATTTTCTCTTTCTCTGTTTCATCATTTGTACCGAGACACAGTTTTTTTAATCGATCCAGTTCAGAGAAATTTGGACTGCTTCTCCAGGTAATCACTTTGACCTGAGGAATGACTTTCCATTTCGTGGCTTGGTATCTAAAACAAGTATGGCACGATTCTGTTATCAATTCAGTTTGTGTGGCCAGTCTATTTTCTCGTGGGAGCCAGTACAGTAATTCATCCCGGATCGCGTTGCTGGTATAGACTACTGTGTGTAATCGCTCGCCTGATTCTTCATCAGTTTGTTTATTGGTCAGTTTCCAAAAACGGTTCCAGTCGGGTTGGAATTCGGATTCCCAGAGCGCATGGCCACGTGAAGTGACTATAGCTTCGGTGTGTTTCAGAAATTCTTCGTCATCCAGTCTGGGGTCATCTGCTGGAATTGTATCTGCGTTGAGAAATCGAGAATCCTCCAGCCATGAGTCTGGATAGACACTAATTAAGCCTTCCTCAATACAGTGACGTAACTTGCTGATTCTAGTTTTGGGATTTACCTGAAAAGCGGGACCTTCCGGGAATTTCCAGGTTCCCCATGAATGACGGTGGATTTCGTGTGTGAGAAAAGATGTTCGATCTCGCATGGCAACAATGCAATTCAGTAACCAGAGCCTCACCCAGTCGATACAGTCTACTTCCGTTTTATTGATGGTTGATGTGTGGTATTGTTCTGTGAGCAGAATGGAATCAAGTTCGTACTGGTCATCTTCGTTACAATAGCAAGAAATGGGAGTCGATTTTTCTGAGGTGGGCAGGTCGGAATAATTCCACTTTCGGCTCAATCGTGACAGCACCTGCAGGGCCTGTTGCTGGGATCGATCAGCTATTAATTCACCAGATTGAAAGCGAGTCAAAAGATGTGGAGATTCTGAGCCAATTTCTGTTTCTGTTCTGGATAAGAGTTGATTGACAAATAACGGATCGTCAATTTTACCTTTCCAAGTGATGACTTTAACTTGTGACAGAATTTTCCAGTTGGTGACCTGAGATCGAAAATAGACATGGCACCCCTCTTTTTTTAGACCGTATTGAGTATTAAGTTTAAGGAGTTCGGGTAACCACTTCAGCAAATCTTCCAAGATGTTGTTACTGGCATATTCCACGTAGAATGTGAGTGTATTGGCTGAGTTATGTTGATAAACGCAGTCCATCCGCCAATAACGCTGCCAGTCAGGCTGAAACTCTGTTTCCCACAGAGTATGGCCTTTCTGGGTGGCGACAGCCCGGGAATGCCGCAGAAATACTTCATCCTCCAGTCGAGGATCATTGGCAGCAATAGCACCTTCCGTCCGGACCTTGTCATCGTGCAGCCAGTGGTCTGAATACACCTCGATCAGTTCATGTTCGATACATTGCCGCAGGGTGGAAAGTCTTAAATCTACCCCGGCTTGAACCGCAGGACCAGTGGGGAAGTTCCAATAGCCGGCACTGTCATGATTGAGGTCATGAATCAGGCAACTGGTTCGGCAGGAGGAGGTGATAGTGCAATTAAGAAAGTAGAGACGGGGCCAGTCAAGATCGGTCATAAACAGTGTTGACACTGATGATTCAGTGTTGAAGCTCTGGATTGAAAAGTGTGGCTGCTATTCCACAAATTGAATACTCGGTGAATAGTATCACCTGAGACTTATATACTTTAAAGAAAATCAAGATTCTGACAACTCCTTAGAGGTTATTAGTTCACACTTGGAAGAGGGTTTCAAAGGATATAACCAGACGGGGATTAATGGCATTATTCTGGAGACGAACCCTTTGAAACAGCAGGCTTGAGGATACCACGAATCGCACAAATATTTTGCTACCACGAAATGCACGAAAGACACGAAATGAAATGGTGGTGAGTGTGCAGTAAAGAAAGAGGGTGGTACCGGATGTAATCCGGTATTGCCGGAGGCAACAGGAAATTGTCAGAGCAAAGGTACGATCTGGTATTTCTGTTTCCGACCTCAGTTAAGATGGAATTGTGAGCAAACATGCTGTTTCTTGCTTGAACGCAACACTGTCAGTTTCTTGCTCGCTGCGCTCGGCCCGAATTGCATTCGGGCTTACCTGGGGTTGGGGAGGATATTTCTGATGCTTTGGGTAGTGTGATTCTGATTTGTTATTCGCCAGGCGGGCGGGCACGTGGGCCTGCCCCTGCTTTTTTAGACTTCGGGCAGGACCCAGGGTTTGCGCCATTCTTCTCGGCCGCGGAGCTGGTTGGCGGCGTCGTCGTTTTTGAAGGTTTCGGTCTGGGGATCGAGGTTCAGGGTGCGGCCGACGCGGGCGGCGATGTTGCCTGCGTGGCAGAGAATGGAGGCGGGGTGTCCCACCGTTTCCAGATCGCAGGCCGGTTTGCTGCGAGTCTTGATGCAGTCGAGGAAGTTGGCCACGTGCGGGGCGGCGTCGCTGTCCCCTTTGACTTCCTTGATCAGCTTGCCGCGCTCGCCGTAAACGCGCCAGCGGCTGTTGCCGATGGTCATGTGGGCTTTGTCACCGTAGATGACGGCGCCTTCTGATTCGCCATGATAATGGTAGGGGGCCCAGATCCGCATTTCGTAGGTCAGGATCTTGGGCGTATCGCTCTGGTATTCGTAGGTGACCTGCAGAGTGTCGGGCCATTCCTGCATGTCGTCGAAGTACCATTTGCCGCCGGTCGCGGAAATTTTTGAGGGGAGCGAAATCGTGGCGTCGCCTTGTGCTTCACAAGCGGCATTGAGCGCGGCGAAGGCCATGTCGAGGCGATGCACGCCGTCGTTGCCCAGGTCGCCGGTGCCGTAATCGTGGAACCAGCGCCAGCGGCCGTGAAAGCGGTTTTTATTGAAGGGGCGTTTTTTCGCGGGGCCGAGCCACATGTCGTAATCGACGGTGTCAGGGGGCGTGCTGTCAGGCGGGTAGCCGATGTTTCCCTGCCGGGTGCTTTCCCAGGCTTTGGCGACGAGGCAGCGACCGAGGGCGCCGCTGCGGATGTAGGCGAGGGCGGACTTCAGGCGTTCGGTAGAACGGTGCTGCGAGCCCAATTGCACGACGCAGTTGTGTTTTTTCATGGCGGCGACCATCCGCTGGCCTTCGACGATGTTATGTCCGTCCGGCTTTTCAACGTAGACATCTTTGCCGGCCTGGCAGGCGAGGATGGTGGGGATGGCGTGCCAGTGATCGGGAGTGCCGACCACGATGGCGTCGAGGCTGTTGTCGTCGAGCAGGTGGCGGAAATCGCGGATGACCTCTGGTTGTTTGCCTTGCAGTCTGGTGACGGTGTCCACGGTGTTGCCGAGGCGGGCGGAGTCGATCTCGGCGATGGTGACGATTTCGGCCTGGGGGTTTTCCGCGAAGTGACGGTTGAGGGCGGCAGCGCGACCGCCGGCCCCGATCATGCCGACGCGGATGCGTTCGCTGGCGGCGGCTTTGGCAACCTGATCCAGGGAGAGAGTGGCCAGCCCGGCGGCTGAACCCTGTAGAAACGTCCTGCGGTCCATGGTTGGTGTGCTCCAGTGTGGTGGGGGGATATATCAACGAACTTTTATTATAGGATGCAGGGATTCGAGAGCAAAAGAAAACTTGGAGATAGGTTTTTTTCTACCACGAAAGACACGAAAGGCACGAATAGAATAGGGTTAGTTTGCTGGAGCGAGAACAAGCGGCTCAAATTGCGTTCGGGTTCACGCAGCTGCATCGAAGGTAAACATAGAAAGATTGTATCGGATATTTGTCTGTCAGCTGATTCCAGGGCCCGAGAACAGAATTCGTTTAATCATCCCCAAGTTCCTGGTTTCGATCTTCCTCTTCCATGATTTCGACCATTTGTTCTAACGCCGGCAGTATGAACTTCTCCTGGTATTCTGATAAAGATTTGGCACCAGTTTCATGGCACATTATTATTTCCTTCGCTTCGTACAGGGAGAGGCCATACACTTTCCTTAACATTCTGATGGGCACAAGGTTTGGGAGCCCATTTTCTACTGATTTGAGATATGCGGTTTTCGCATCAGCTCCATTTTCTTTCATTTGCTTATATTCTTTAAACTCGTCTGCATCAGGATCTTCAATCATTATGACCTCCTTATGGACCTGATAATGATCTAAATGATAGCGTGTTTTGAGAACTTGATCCAAGAAACTTTCGGGAAAAGATTGGACTTGCAGTGTCAGTGATCGACACCCAAGATTAATGCAAAGATGATCTCACCAGTGAAGGATCTTCATCCATGGATATCGAAGAGTTCAGTCAAAGTGATCTGTGCAGCTCAGTTGATCTGCTGAAGGCTCTGTTATGAATTGATCTGGTGAGCTGGGACCTCCTGCTCGCTGCGCTCGGCACGGATTTCATCCGCGCCCACCCGGTTTGATCGTGGAATACGTGAAATTTATTTACTACCACGAAAGACACGAAAGACACGAAAAAATGCTAATGCAGGTTGGTTGTGTTATGGGAGCGGATGTGGGTGGTACCGGATGTAATCCGGTATTGCCGGAGGCAACAGGAGGTCGCAGGACAAGCGATGTGAAGAGTACGCGTTCCTCAAGGTAAGTTAATTTAGTTCATGGCTCTGTAGTGAATTGATCTGGTGAGCTGGGACCTCCTGCTCGCTGCGCTCGGCACGGATTACATCCGCGCCCACCCGGTTTGATCGTGGAATACGTGAAAGTTTTACTACCACGAAAGACACGAAAGGCACGAAAAAATGCTAATGCAGGTTGGTTGTGTTATGGGAGCGGATGTGGGTGGTACCGGATGTAATCCGGTATTGCTGGAGGCAACAGGAGGTCGCAGGGCAAACGATGTGAAGAGTATGCGTTCCTCAAGGTAAATTAATTTATTTCATGGCTCTGTTATGAAGTGATCTCATGAGTTGGGGCATCCTGCTCGCTGCGCTTGGTCTTACCCGCCTGCTGGAGGATCTCGATTTCATTGTCGGGCAAGCCGGCAGATGGCACCCGACGTTACCGCGAACCTGCTGCGGTCGTCGGGTGGAGTTGATTCGATCATAAGAGTACCAGCAGCAGGATAATCAGCAGGATCAGGCCCAGTCCGCCGCTGGGTCCGTAACCCCAGCTACGACTGTATCCCCAGGTGGGGAGTGCACCGATGATAAACAGAATCAGAACGATCAGAAGTATGGTCTCCAACATGATGTGGTTCCTTTGCTAAACGCACCACAGCCTTCAACGGTCAATTGGCTGTTTTCTTGAACGGCTTCGATTTGCTGTGAATGAAATAAGGCAGCTTGCGTGCCGAGGTAGGAAAAATGAGCCGAGAATATTGAAACGGGACGGGAAACCGTTGGCACAACGGGAGATCCGACGGGGCTTTTTTTGAGATTTCCATTTGTAGTGATGCGTAGTGTGCGGGGAAACGGTGTTTGTCTGCGGGCTGGTGAACCCGACTGATCGGCGAACCGCCAGTGGAGGATTGCTGGCTCAGTTGGAGAAGATGTGTTCCCCAGGGAATCGGAATAGAGTTGGTTGCTCAGTTGTGAATTGATCTCGTGAACTGGGACCTCCTGCTCGCTGTGCTCGGCACGGATTTCATCCGCGCCCACCCGGTTTGATCGTGGAATACGTGAAATTTATTTCTACCACGAAAGCCACGAAAGGCACGAAATTCTTTCTGATGTCGATTGGCATTGGTGGTTGTTTCTCTACCTTACTGCTGCTGAGCCGATGAGTATGATTGTCAGATTCGGATTCAGTGGTCCGTTTGAAATGAGTTTGTAAGTCGCGAGGCGGGCGGGCACGTGGGCACCGCCCCTGCGTTTATAGTGAGGAGCGGTTTTTCTATTAGGGTGGTTGCTCATTCCGTTTCCTGCTCGCTGCGCTCGGTCCGAATGGCATTCGGGTTTATCCTTGATTTGGGGACTCTGGTTTTGGTTGTGGTTTATTGTGTTGATGATTTTGTGGAATGGCGTGTGGGGGTCAAGGGGGAATCGTGGATTGAGTGTGGGGTGAGATGTGTTGAGTTTACAGTGAGTCTGTGTCGAACTGTGTTGAGTGTGCTGCGAGATGATTTGAAAATGGACGGGACATTGCGAACCTGTGATTTTTGTTCTGGTGAAAAACTGGAAAATTCGACGCTGATTCAGGTGCATCTGAGTCAGTTGTGGTCTGTGTTCCAGTGCACGCATCATCCGCCTCGCGCGCGAAGCACAATTGCACAAGAATACGATTCGGAGAGTGGCGATCAAGTCCAGTTTATGCAGCAAGTACATCTGGTCTTCAGTGGTGGGCAAGCTGAACTGAGAACATGGTCAGCAGGAGACAATGCAGACCATTGAAGCGTTGAAAATGGAATTCGATTCTGGTGAGTTTTTTGAAGTCTTGTTTATTTATTTCGTTAATAAAATAGGCGGCTGTGGATGTGCAGGGAATGGGAAGTTGTGTGGGTGAAATTCCGGTCTGGAAGGGGGATGAAATGGATTTTTCGGGGGGAATACGAGTAAAAGTATCAAAATGCGTTGTTATTTTAGTTCATCGAGTGCCTGTGTGGGTTTATAATCGACGATGATTGAAATTCAGGCCATTTTAACGTCTCTCCATCCCTCCCGGTCTGAATCATTCCATCAGAGTCTGCTTTCCCAAAGCGTATTGAGTGCGTTCATCATTAAAAGCTTCGAGAAGGAGAACTCCCTTGCGTTCTTTCCTGATTTCCTCCTGCCTGACACTCCTCGTTTCTTCCGCAGTGCTGGTGACGGATTCCCGCGCCGCTGACAAGGTGTCTGCAACGAAGGTTTCACCACAGGCGGGCATTGAATTTTTTGAAAACAAAATCCGCCCGGTACTTGTGGAGCACTGCTACGATTGCCATTCGGGGGAACCTGATCCCGAGAGTGCGTCGTTTGTGCTGGACAGTCGCGCGGGGATGTTGCAGGGGGGCGATTCCGGGAAAGCGGTGGTGCCTGGCAATGTCAAGCAGAGTCTGATTCTGCAGGCGCTGGAACACGATCCCGATTTCTATGCGATGCCGCCGGATGAGAAGTTGCCTGCAGCAGTGATCGCCGACTTCCGGAAATGGATTCAGATGGGGGCACCCGATCCGCGAAAGGGAGATGTGCCTGCCCGTGCGAAGGTCACCTCTGATGAGGGATTTGATTTTGATAAGGAGCGCGAGTTCTGGTCGTTTCGTCCGTTGACTCGTCCGGAGGTTCCCAAAGTCAAACAACAGGAGTGGCCGCGAAATGATGTGGACCGGTTTATTCTGAATCGGCTGGAAGCGAAGTCGATGCAGCCGGCAGCGGCAGCGGACCGACGTACGCTGGTGCGGCGGGTTTATTTTGATCTGACCGGACTACCTCCGACTCCGCAACAGATTCAGGAGTTTGTGAACGATCCATCGCCGCAGGCGTACGAGCATCTGGTCGATCGGCTGCTGGATTCACCCCGTTTCGGGGAGACATGGGGGCGTCACTGGCTGGACCTGGCCCGCTATGCGGATTCGAACGGGTTGGATATTAACCTCACGTTTTACAATGCGTGGCGGTACCGGGATTACGTCATCCAGGCGTTCAACGAGGATAAGCCGTACGATGAGTTCATCCGCGAGCAGATTGCCGGGGATCTGCTGCCTTATGAAAACGATGCAGAGCGGACGAGGAATATTGTGGCGACTGGTTTCCTGGTGATGGGCGCGAAAATGCTCAGCGAGCGGGACAAAGAGAAGCTGCGGATGGATGTGGTCGATGAGCAGATCGATGTGACGGGCCGGGCGTTTATGGGGATGACGCTGGGATGTGCCCGCTGTCACGATCATAAGTTCGATCCGATTCCGATGACCGATTATTACGCTTTGGCGGGGATCTTCCGCAGTACGGAGACGGTGCATGGCAATCGTCTGAATAACCAGTTCGTCTCGGGCTGGATGACGCGGCCATTGCCGATCAAGCCGGAACATGCGGCTGCGATCAAGAAATACGAAGCCGACCTGGCGCAGCTGGAAACCGAGTTGAAGGACGATGCGGAAGCCTTGAAGAAACTGCAGGGTGGAACCCCACAGCAGACCAGGCTGGAAGCACTGGCGGGGATTGTCGTCGATGATGCCCAGGCGCAGAAAACCGGGGCCTGGAAGGAATCGACCTATTCGAAGAATTACCTGGGTGTCGGTTATGTGCACGACTTGAATGAAGGGCAGGGAAAGAAGTCGATTCGATTCACTCCTGATCTGCCGGCCGCCGGGAAGTATGAAGTCCGCTTTGCCTTTCCAGCAAACCGAGGTCGCGCGAAACGGACGCCGGTCACGATTCATTCGTTACAAGGATCGAAGACGGTTTACGTCGATCAGACGAAACAAGGGCCGATCGACGGGATCTTCACTTCACTGGGGACCTTTGAGTTTGCGGCCGGGGAAGCCGGTTACGTCGAGGTCACCAACAAAGATACGTACGGCTACGTGATTGTCGATGCCATGCAGTTCCTGCCACAGTTCAAGTTGCCGAAGCAGCGAGAGGTGCTGGTGGCGCAGAAGCCAACTGGCGGGGCTGCTGCAGCGGCACATGATCAAAAAGTTGAAGCCCTGCAGGCGCGTGTGCAGAAGTTGAAGGCGGACCTTAAGAAGTTGAAAGAGAACGCACCGCCGCCCGCACCGATGGCGCTGGCAGTGGGTGAGCAGCCAGACCCTGCGGATTATCGGATTGCCCGGCGGGGAAATATTCATCAGCTGGGTGACAAAGTCGATCGGGGCTTCCTGACGATTGCGACTTTGAAAGAGCAGCCTGCGGTGAGTCCGAAACAGAGTGGACGTCTGGAACTGGCGGAGTGGCTGAGCCGCTCGCAGAATCCGCTGACGAGCCGGGTGATGGTGAACCGGATCTGGAAGCATCTGTTTGGCAACGGCCTGGTGCGGAGCGTTGATAACTTCGGTCACCTGGGCGAGCAGCCAACGCATCCGGAACTGCTGGACTACCTCGCGCAGCGGTTTGTCTCGGAAGGCTGGTCGATGAAGACGCTGATTCGCGAGATTATGGTGAGCAGTGCTTACCGAATGAGTTCGGACTTCAGTGCAGACCAGTATCAGAAAGATCCGGGTAACCACCTGGTGTGGCGGATGAACCGCAGACGGTTGTCAGCCGAGAGCATTCGTGATTCGGTACTGACGGTTTCCGGGAAACTGGATTTGACGATGGGCGGTTCGGTGGTCTCCGATTATCCAGAGCAGGCGATCAACCCGAACAGTAATAAGAAGCTGGGGTCGAATCCGAGCGAGTTTCGCCGAAGCGTTTATCTGCCGATCGTGCGGGGGAGTGTGCCTTCCGCGCTGACCGTGTTTGATTTTCCCGCTCCGGAAATGCTGGTGGGGAATCGATCGGTCACCACGGTGCCGGCCCAGGCGCTGTTTATGATGAACAGCCCGTTTGTGATTTCCCAGGCGGAAGCGACCGCCGAGCGGATTTTGAAAGACGAGCAACAGAGCGATCGCGAGCGGGTCACACAATTGTACCTGACCTGCCTGGGACGCGAGGCGAATGCCAAAGAGCAGGCCGAGGCACTGCAGTACATCGATTCGCTGTTCGGACTGAATCTGAAAGAGAATGACGACAAGAGTCGGGCCCGTCGTAAAGCGTGGGCTTCGTATTGTCAGATTCTGTTCGCTTCGACCGAGTTTCGCTTTTTGAATTAGACTGACACCCGGAACCTGAATTACGAGTTGGTTTACTGTTATAGAGAGTTGGATAGGCTATGGATTCACTGAATTTCTCCCGACGTCAGATGTTGAAGTCTTCGGCTTGCGGTTTCGGATATATGGCCCTGGCGGGCTTGAGTGCGGAAGCGGCGCTTAAGAGTGCGTCGCCGCTGGCATCGAAAGAGCCGCATTTTGCGCCGCGGGCGAAGCGGGTGATCTTTCTGTTCATGCATGGCGGACCGAGCCACGTGGATACGTTCGACTATAAGCCCCGGTTGAACAAAGAGGATGGTCAGCGTCTGCCTTTCAAGGCGGCGAAGAACATCGAGAAGTCATCGCAGGAAAATCTGCGACTGATGAAGTCTCCCTGGAAGTTCAAGCAGCGGGGAGAGAGTGGCCTGTGGATTTCGGAACTGTTTGATAACGTGGCGGAGCACGCGGACGATTTGTGCGTGATCAATTCGATGCACACCAACGGCCAGTCGCACGGGCAGGCGGTGATGAAACTGCATACCGGTTCGGACAGCCTGGTGCGGCCTTCGGTCGGTTCGTGGATGGTGTATGGCCTGGGGACCGAGAACAACAATCTGCCCGGGTTCATTTCAATTTGTCCTTCGCGGGGACATGGGGGCGTGCGGAATTACGGAAGCGCGTTTCTGCCTGCGGTTTTCCAGGGGACTGCGATTGGTGATGCGGATACCAAAGCGAAAGAGGCACAGATCAAGTTCCTGGCAAACAACAGCACGTCGGCCCTCGAGCAACGGAAACAGCTGTCGCTGCTGCAGGCGATGAACGAGCGGCATCTGAAAGAGGTCAAAGTTGATAATGAAATCGAAGGGGTGATTAACTCTTACGAGCTGGCTTTCCGGATGCAGTCGGAAGTGCCCACGCTGATGGATTTGAGTGCCGAGACGAAAGAGATGCACGCGTTATATGGGATCGATGACAAGACGACGGAGAACTTCGGGCGTCAGTGTCTGATGGCACGACGGTTCGCCGAGGCGGGCGTGCGTTACATCGAAGTCGCGCTGGGGAACAATCGCTGGGATCAGCACAGCGGACTCAAGAGTGGTCACGAACGGAACTCGCAACAGGTCGACAAGCCGATCGCCGGTCTGCTGGCGGATCTGAAGCAGCGCGGGTTGCTGGAAGATACATTGGTTGTCTGGGGCGGTGAATTCGGCCGGACCCCGATTGCCCAGGGGAAGAACGGCCGCGATCATAATCCGCAGGGGTACACGATGTGGCTGGCGGGAGCCGGGGTGAAGAAGGGGCATGTGCACGGGGCGACTGATGAGTATGGATACTATGCGACCCGGGACAAGGTGCATATCCATGATCTGCATGCGACGCTGCTGCATCTGATGGGCATGGATCATAAGCGGCTGACTTATCGATACGCGGGCCGCGACTTCCGGCTGACCGATGTGTACGGCGAAGTCGTACATGAGATTATGACCAGCTAAACAGGACCGATCGCAGGAGGGAACCTGATTATTCTGAAGACTGTCCGTAGGGAAAGGATTCCTGCGATGTTTCTCGACTCTGTTCAAAAGCCCTTAAACCGAAAGCGTTTAAGGGGTTCTGATGATGCGTATGGCCCCGCTGTGGGTGGTTGCAGAATTTTGCTGGAATCGGTACAATCCTTTGCTTTGGTGGGCTTTGCGCGCAACTCGTTGCCAATCCTTGAGATATGTACCTGTTGCGGATCTGTAAAGTGCTGAATTCCAGTCTTAGAGAACTTTGAAAACCTGAAGAATTATAATGGCTGACAACAACGACGCGCTGGTCGAAACCGCGGTAGAGAGTATGGCAGCTGCCACAACCCTTGCCGAACTGGATGAGGTGCGTGTCCAGTACCTGGGGAAAAAGGGAAAACTGAGAGCCCTGCAGGCCGAGCTGAAATCACTGTCCCCCGAGGAGAAGCGTGAATTCGGGAAGATGCTCAACAGCGTCAAAGAACGAATTCAGGGGGCCTTGAACGATCGCAAAGAGGCTCTGGAAGCCAGCGAGAAATCGGGGCCGGACCTCGAGATGGTCGATGTGACACTGCCCGGCGTTCGAACGCTGCCGGGGCACCGCCATCCGCTGATTGCGACGATGGAAGAGGTGAAATCGATTCTGCTCGGACTGGGTTTTCGCTACGACGATTACCCGGAAGTCGAATCGGAGTTCTTCAACTTTGATGCGTTGAACACGCCCGACTGGCATCCCGCGCGGGACATGCACGACTCGTTCTACACCACCAAAGGGAACGTGCTGCGAACCCATACGTCGGCGTTCCAGACACGGGCGATGAAGCAGTTCGGTCCGCCACCCTTGCGGGCGATGACCTCGGGACGCTGTTACCGGCGGGACGAGATTGATGCGTCGCACTTTCCGATTTTCCATCAGCTGGACGTGATTGCCATTGATGAGAATATCAGTTTTGCGGACCTGAAATGGGTGTTGTACCAGGTGGCCAGCAGTCTGTTTGGCGACGACGTGCAGCTCCGTTTCCGCCCGAGTTATTTCCCGTTCACCACGCCGAGCGCGGAAGTGGATGTGATGTTCAACGGGAAGTGGCTGGAGATTCTGGGCGCGGGAATGATTCGTCCCGAAGTCCTGGAAGCCGGCGGTGTCGACCCCGAGAAATGGCAGGGCTTTGCCTTTGGCCTGGGGCTGGACCGGATGGCGATGATCCGGCACGGCATTACCGATATCCGCTACATGTATGAAAACGAAGAAGCGTTTTTACGTCAGTTCTAATCATTCTTGCGGAACACTCACTGACGTAATTTTTCTGGCATAGAGAGAAAACGATGCACATTAATACTGGTTGGTTGCGCGATTACCTGTCGGCGGATTGCAAAGAGAGCGATCTGCTGGATGCCCTGATGACGGTCGGGCTGGAAATCGAAGAAGAACATCACCTGGGCCAGGCCCTGGCGCCCATCCGGATCGGTTTTATCCGGGAGAAGAAGCCGCTGGCTGGTGCAGATCATCTGTTCGAATGCCAGGTGGAAATCGAAAAAGGAAAGCTGATTACCATTGTCTGTGCGACCGCGCATCCGGTGGAAGTGGGCTGGGGTGTGCCTGTGGCGGTGGCCGGTACGAAGCTGCCCAGCGGGGCTCTGATTTCCGAAGGTAAGATTAAAGGGACATTATCTCAGGGAATGATCTGCCTGGACGGAGAGATGGGGCTGATTGCCCGTTCGACGGGGCTGCAGGTCTTCGAAGACGAAGCGACGCTGGGAGCCAGTCTGCCGTCAGTCGCCCCGCTTGAAGAATCGCTGGTGGAAGTCTCGGTGCTGCCGAACCGTCCCGACTGCCTGGGGATGATCGGTGTGGCCCGTGAAGTGGCTGCCGTCCTCGATATGGAATTGAAATATCCGAGTGCCCGCGAATTGAATTCTGCGGGCGCAGGTGACGCGGTGGCTGTTGAGATTGCCGACGATTCGCTCTGCTCACGTTATACATGCCAGGTATTTGACAGCGTCCAGGTGCGGAAGTCGCCTCACTGGCTGCAGAGCCGATTGCAGACGGCCGGTCTGCGGGCGATCAACAACGTGGTCGACATCACCAACTTCGTGATGCTGGAATGGGGACAGCCGATGCATGCTTTCGATTTTGACAGCCTGAAGGGGAACAAAATCGAAGTCCGTCGGATTAAAGAGGGCGAAACGCTGAAGCTCCTGGATGAGACAGAGGTCGATGCCAAAGAGCAGCCGCTGGTGATTGCCGACGGCGAGAAACCGATCGCGCTGGCGGGGATCATGGGAGGCGCAGACTCACAGACGACCGCTGAGTCGAAGCGGATTCTGCTGGAGTCGGCCTGTTTCGATCCGGTCTGCATCCGGACTTCATCCCGCAAGCTGAAGATCAGCACGGATTCTTCCTATCGCTTCGAGCGGGGGACCGATCCGAACGGGATGCTGAGCGGCGCGTTCAACCGGGCTGCGGAGCTGCTGCAGGATCCGGAACTCGCCGGGGCGAAGCCGGCTTCGCCCGTGACGGACAGTTACCCGAACGTCAAACAGCCGACACAGTTCCCCCTGGATGCACCGCGCATTTCGAAAATTCTGGGGGCCGAGATTACCAATCAGCAGATTACGGATTGTCTCTCCAAGCTGGAAATGACGCACGACGACAAGACGATTTCGGTGCCGACCTGGCGGGTGGATGTGAATAACCCAGTGGTGCTGGCCGAGGATGTGGCCCGGCTGTTGCGTTATGACAGCATCGTGATGAAACCGATGGTGGCGACTACGACCAAGGGGCGGTATTCCGAAGCGGATACGCTGCGGAGTCTGATTGCGAGCTTCCTGACCGGAAACGGATTCCTGGAAAGCCGGACTCCGCCACTGACGACCGAGCAGACCGCGCTGGCGTTCAGCCAGTGGCCGGGCGAATCGATTCAGGTGCAGAACCCGATTTCCAAAGAGATGACGACGCTGCGTCAGAGTCTGGTGGGGAGTCTTGTGGAAGTCGCGGAACGAAATGCCCGTCGTGGCGCCAGCAGTTTCCGCTTCTTCGAAATCGACCGGACCTTCCGCGAGAACAATTCTGAAAACGATGAGCGGTGGATGGTCGGCGGCGTACTGGGCGGTCCGATCAATGACGCTGCCTGGATTGCCCGGGAGAGCGAGATAGACTTCCTGCGTGCCAAGGGGCTGCTGGAAAACCTGCTGGCACATCTGGAAGTTGAGCAGGTTACCTATACCAATGAAGAGCCGGCCCTGGGTTACCGAGTGGAAGAGTTCGCTGTGATTTCACATGACGGCGAGCGGATCGGAGCCCTGGGCCGCATCGATCTGGGAGCCCTGGGAATCAAAGACCGGGCACGCGTGCCCCTGTATGGTTTCGAGCTGGATATCTCGACGCTGCTGAAGGGGAGAGGACCAGCCCGGATGTTCGCTGGTCTGGCACGAACCCAGGTGATTGCCCGTGATATTTCGATTCTGGTACCCGTCGATCTGCCTTACCTGGAGATCGAGCGGTCACTGGAGAATGCCTTCGCCGCGGCTGTGGATAATCTGGAGGCGGAGCCCCGTAAGGAGAGCGAAGGGGAGATCAGCCTGCAGCCAAAGCTGGAGAACGTGGTCTGTATCGATACCTTCGTCGGTGAGAGCGTGGGAGAGGGGGCCAAAAGCCTGACGATCCGAATGCTGTTCCGCGATGCGAACCATACGCTGACCTCGGGTGAAGCGCAGCAGCTGATGGACTTTGTCGTGAAGCAGCTGCAGTCCGAACACGGAGCTGTCCAGCGGTAACGGTCGCTGCTGCCCCCGATGCAATCGATTGAATTCAAAGCACACCTCAACGGTTTGGGGTGTGCTTTTTTCGTTGGGGTGAGAGCGTCTTTCACTGAACAGGTTGCCCTTTTTCGGTTTGTCCCAAAGGGTATAACTGGTTGTGATCCTGAGCCGTGTCGCGCATTGATTTCGCGACGTTTCTGCTGAACGGAGACCGATGGTCTGATTAGAGTGGGGAGTGGCAGATTCCGGCAATTTCAGAAAGTGCCGAAGATCTTTCAGACTGTGGTTGAAAATGCCTCAGGAATAGATTATATATTATATATAATCAGTTGGCTGTGAGACTGATCCTTCCAACCCGAGCCTCATTCCCGTGTAATCAAATAAGCGCCTAAGTATTGTCAGTTACATTACAAGCGTGCCAGGATGCTGAGCCATGAGACGACTGTTGCTGTTGGCATTTGGATTGTTCTGCCTCGTTTCTGCGGTCGAGAAACGCACGCTGATCGCGGCGGAAGCGGACCTGAAGCAGGCTGAGTTCTTCGAGAAACGGATTCGTCCGTTGCTGATTGCCGAGTGTTATGACTGCCACAGTGAGGATTCGGTTGAGAGCGGGTTGCGGGTCGATTCGCTGTCAGGATTGATACGAGGTGGCGAGCGGGGTCCTGCCCTGGTGCCGGGCAAGCCGAAAGAGAGCCTGCTGATCAGTGCCGTCCAGCACAGCGGGCAGCTGCATATGCCCCTCAAAGATAAGCTGAGCCAGAAGGCGATTGCCGATCTGATTCAATGGGTTGAAGCAGGCGCTTACTGGCCGAACGCGAAGCCGATCTCGGAAATCCGCAAAGAAGCCGCGGGAGATACGGGGCCGCTGTTTACAAAAGCGGAGCAGGAGTTCTGGGCCTTTCAACCGCCGCAGGAACCTGCGGTGCCGCAAACCCGGAACCGGGAGTGGGCACAGCAGCCGCTGGATCAGTTTGTACTGGCGCGCCTGGAACAGGCGGACGCGGAGCCGGCCTCACGCGCTGATAAGCGGACGCTGATCAGGCGGGCGACGTTCGATCTGATCGGTCTGCCTCCGACGAATAAGGAAGTCGAAGCATTTCTGGCCGACGATTCACCGGATGCGTTTGCGAAAGTGATTGACCGTCTGCTGGCATCACGACGTTACGGTGAGCGTTGGGGGCGGCACTGGCTGGACGTGGCACGCTATGCCGATTCGAACGGTCTCGATGAAAACCTGTCGTACGCGAACGCGTTCCGCTATCGGGATTACGTGATCGCCGCCTTCAACCAGGATAAGCCTTTCGATCAGTTTGTGCAGGAACAGCTGGCGGGAGACATTCTCGCAAATCAACCGGGGGCTGAGAACCGTCCTGAGAAAATCACTGCGACCGGCTTCCTGTCGATCGGGGCCAAGATGCTGGCCGAAGATGACCAGGTCAAAATGCAGATGGATATCATCGACGAACAGCTGGATACGGTGGGGCGGACTTTCATGGGGCTGACCCTGGGATGTGCCCGCTGCCATTCGCATAAGTTCGATCCGATTCCGATTGAAGACTACTATTCGCTGGCGGGGATCTTCAAAAGCACGAAGACGATGGAGAACTTCAAGGTGGTCGCCCGCTGGCAGGAACAGATGCTGGCCAGCCCGGAAGAGATTCAGGCGCTGGAGCAGCAGAAACAGCAGATCGCGAAGCTGGATGCCGAGATCAAGCAGATCGTGAAACAGGCCGATGAACGGTTTCTGAGTGCGGCGCGAAAGCGGTCCCGCGATTATCTGCTGGCGTCTGCGATTAAAAACTATCACGATCAACTATTGAAATCGACTGGGCCGATTGGTGCCGACCCCGGTGCCTATAAGTCTCACGCGGCAATCCTGGTCGAAGCGGAAAACTTTCAGACCGGTAACGTGAAGAAAGCGACGACCGGGTACGGCGAGGGGATTGGCGTCATCTATAACAAGGGGACGCTGCCCAACATTGCCGAGTATGAAATTGAGGTCCCGAAAGCCGGCCGCTATCAGTTGGAAATTCGGTATGCAGCGGCCCAGTCCCGGCCGGTGGAACTTTCGATCAACGGTGAGCTGGTCAAGAATGATGCGGCCAGTGCGGTGACCGGCAGCTGGTATCCCAAGTCGCAAGAGTGGAAGGTGGAAGGTTTCTATACACTCAAGCAGGGAAAGAACCGGGTGCGGCTGGAGAGCAAGATTCCCTTTCCGCACATTGACAAACTGCTGATTGCGGAGCCCCGCACCGCGACAGAGCAGCCCGGAGGAGTGCTGGCTGAGATCCCGGTTCCGGAGAATCTGGTTTCGAGTCTGACGCTGCAATGGGCCTCATTGATCAAGAAGTCTGCTGAAGATCAGGATTCGCCGTTTGCCATCTGGAATCATCTGATTCAAAAAGGATCGGTGCCCGAAACGTTGAGTCCCAAATGGGAACGCTTCAGTGGATTGAATGAACTTCCGGAGAAAGAGCGGATTTTGAAAGCTGCTGCACTTTACGGTACTCTGTTCAAGGAAGTGCTGGCAGAGTGGGAGGCGTATCAGAAAACGGAAGCCGGGAAAGAGGCGCAGGGACTGCCTGACCCACAGCGGGAAAAGCTGCGGCAGATGCTGACCGATGCGAAGTCCCTGTTTGCCTTGCCTTCAGATCGGGAGAGCTGGTATGCAGAGGCGACTCAAAAGAAACTGACAGCCCGGCGTGAGCAGAAGAAAAAACAGGAAGCGGCTTTGCCTGTCTACCCGACGGCGATGTCGGTCTCCGAGCAGAAGCCGGAAAACCTGAAAGTGCATTTGCGGGGCAGTCATTTCACGCTGGGGAAAGAAGTTCCCCGGCAGTTCCTGCAGATTATTGAGGGCGAAGAGCAAACACCCATCGATGACCAGCACAGCGGTCGCCTGCAACTGGCAGAGTGGCTGACCAGCGGTTCGCATCCGCTGACAGCACGCGTGATGGTGAACCGCATCTGGCGGTGGCACTTTGGTGACGGGCTGGTCAGAACGCCGGACAACTTTGGAAAGCTGGGAGAACGTCCCACTCATCCGGAACTGCTGGACTGGCTGGCGGTGCAGTTTGTGAAACAGGGCTGGTCGATCAAAGAGATGCATCGACTGATCATGCTTTCGTCAACGTACCAGATGAGTTCTGAGTACAACCCGGAACTGGCGGCACGCGATCCCGAGAACCGCCTGTTGTGGCGGGTGAATCGCAAGCGTCTGGAAGCGGAGGCAATTCGGGATTCGATTCTGCAGGTATGCGGCAATCTGGACCTGGAGATGGGTGGTTCAATGCTGGGTGTCGAGAACCGCAAATATGTTACCAGTACGCGAAACGTCAATCCGGTAATGTATCAGACCAACCGGCGTTCGGTTTATCTGCCGATTGTGCGAAGTGCTTTATATGAAGTTTTGCAGGCCTTCGATTTTGCCGATCCAAGTGTGCTGTCCGGGAACCGGGTGCACACGACGGTCGCACCGCAGGCCTTATTCATGATGAATAGCGATTTCATCATGCAGCAGACCAGTGACTTTGCGGAGCAGGTGCTGCACGAGACGCACCTGGATCGGCCGGGGAAGGTCAAGCTGGTTTACGAACGGGTTTTCAGTCGGCCGGCGAGCGAGTTAGAGGTGTCGCGGGCACTGGCTTACATGGATCAGTATAGGCAGGAACTGGAGCCGCTGGAGATGAAACCGGAAGAGCAGGAGCAGCGGACCTGGCAGAGCCTGTGTCGGGTGCTGATTTCTTCGAACGAGTTTCTGTTTGTGGATTGAGGGAACACATTGCGGGAATATAGCTTCCCTCCGTAGGAAATGGAACGAGATATGAATCACGGAATACATCATCAGAGACCAGCCAGGATCTCGCGGCGGGAAATGCTGCGTCAGAGTTCAGCCGGGTTTGGCAGTCTGGCACTGGCGGGGCTGCTGGGGAGTGAAAGCCAGGCGGCTGGAGCTTCGCTGGCGCAGCAGCCGCACTTCGCGCCCAAAGCCAAACGCGTGATCTTTCTATTCATGCACGGCGGTCCCTCGCACATGGATACGTTCGACTACAAACCGCAGTTGCAGAAAGACAGCGGGAAGCCACTCCCCTTTGATAAGCCGAAGATTTTCTCGGCCCAGACGGGCAACCTGCTCGGTTCTCCCTGGAAGTTCAAGCAGCACGGTGAGAGTGGTGCCTGGGTGAGTGAGCTGTTTCCGCATGTGGCGGGTTGCGTGGATAACCTGTGCATTATCAACTCGATGTACGGTTCGAATTCGCGGCACGGCGGGGCACTGCTGGAACTGCATACCGGGAGTGACACGTTTGTGCGTCCGAGTATGGGGTCGTGGATCACATACGGCCTGGGATCGGAGAACCAGGATCTGCCCGGCTTTATCACGGTCTGTCCGACGCTGACCCATGGGGGGGTGAATGCCTACAGCTCATCGTTTCTGCCGGCCGATTACCAGGGGACGCCGATCGGCAATGCAAGTATTCCTGCGGACAAGGCACTGATTCCCTTTATCAAAAACAAGAGCGGTGTGCCGCTGGCGACACAGCGGAAGGAACTCGATTTTCTGCAGCAGATGAACCGGGAGCACTTGAGTGAAGCGGGCCCCGATGCGGCGCTGGAGGGGCGGATCAACTCGTTCGAGCTGGCGTACCGGATGCAGACGACGGCCCCGGAACTGCAGGACATCAGTGATGAGTCAGAAGCGACCCAGAAGATGTATGGACTGGATAACGACGTGACGAAAAACTTCGGACGGCAGTGTCTGATGGCGCGGCGGTTCGCGGAGCGGGGCGTGCGGTTCGTACAGATTACGCATAGTTACAAGTGGGATCAGCATTCCGGATTGAAGACGGCGTTGCCGCGGAACTGTCAGGAAGTGGATCAGCCGATCGCGGCCCTGATTAAAGATCTGAAATCACGGGGACTGCTGGAAGACACGCTGGTGCTCTGGGGTGGCGAATTCGGTCGGACCCCCGTGAGCCAGGGAGCGGACGGCCGGGACCATAACCCGCAGGGCTATACCATGTGGCTGGCCGGGGGCGGAATCAAAGGAGGCCTGCAGTACGGTGCCACGGACGACTATGGTTATTACGCCGTGAAGGACAAGATCCACGTGCATGATCTGCACGCCACGATGCTGCATCTGCTGGGGCTGGATCATAAACGGCTGACGTACAAATTTGCCGGACGGGACTTCCGGCTGACCGACATTCATGGCGAGGTGATGTACGACCTGTTTGCCTGAGAACGTTTCGTGTCCCGATTGATGCGGGGCACAAAGTGATAGACGAGGTGTGTTTTGCCACAGATTGAAGTTGAGAGTGCGTTGGTCGATGCGACACAGTTGAAGCGGTTCTGTCTGCAACTGCTGACCGAGGCGGATCTGCATCCGGAAGAAGCGGAGCTGGTGGCAGACTCGCTGGTGGAATCGAATCTGCGCGGCATCGATTCACATGGTGTGGCCAGACTGCCGCACTACCTGGAGCGGATCAGGCAACAGAGCATCAAGGCTCGCCCGACGATGCAGTGGGAGCCACTGGGCGAGGCTGTGGGCCGGGTTGACGGCGATCATGGACTGGGCCAGCTGGCGATGGTAAAAGCTGCCGACCATGCGGTTGAGCTGGCGCGGGGCTCCGGTGCCGGCTGGGTTTCGATCTGTAATTCTTCGCATTGCGGTGCGCTGGCCTATTATGGTTTGCGGATTGCCCGGGAGGGGATGATCGGCTTTGTGTTTACGCACGTCGATCCGATGGTCACGCCTCATGGTTCTGCGGAGCCCTTCTGTGGGACGAACCCGGTCTGCATTACGGCACCCGGCAAAAATGCGCAGTCGCTGTGCCTGGATATGGCCACGAGTATCACGCCCTGGAATACGGTGGCCAATGCTGCGACGGAAGGGGTTTCGATTCCGGGCGGCTGGGCCCTGGACGCCAACGGGGAGGGGACGACCGATCCAAATCAAGTCGCTGCTCTGTTTCCCTTTGGCGGGTTTAAGGGTTCCGGTCTGGGGTTGTTGATTGACGTGCTCTGTGCGCTGCTGGGTGGTGCACCGATTGGGCCGGATATCCCGAAGATGTATGGCGATCTTTCCCAGCGACGGTTACTGGGTGGACTGGTGGGCGCGATTGACATCAGCCGGTTTACAGATGTGTCCGGGTTCCAGGATCGCATCGCCGAGATCATTCAGCGCTGGGGGGCTTTGAAACCCCTGGCGGCCGGTGAGAAGGTTTTGTATCCCGGTGAGCCAGAGGCATTAAAGCGGGAAGAGCGCCTGCAAACGGGGATTCCCGTAGGGCTCAAATTGATTGCACAGTTCAACGCACTGGCAGAACAACGTGGATTGCAGCCATTAGATGTAGAGACTTCTGTCGCTGAGGAAATCACATCCTCAACGACGGAATCGGTGAGTTGAGGGAGCCCGTTTACTCTTTAGACTCTGCGGGCTGTTTGAGCATTTCATCGATGTAGGGAATGATATGTTTGTCGTAAGTGAAACCCTCTTTCCCGTATTCCTGTTTTTCATTGTCGAAGCGTTTGGCCAGCTTCCCGTCGGGGCCATAAACGTAAGCTGCGGGGATTGAGGCGAGATCAATTTTCTCATACAGATCCATGTCAGGAGTGCTGGAGATGATGTTGATAATCTCCGCATTGTGTTTGGTGTAGAACTCCATCAGCTCTTCTTTATTGGATTCGGGGGGGGAGTCCTTACTTCCGTCGTAATTCATGTTGTACGAAACACAGACGACCTTTTCCGGGTATTTTTTCTGCAA
Source organism: Gimesia chilikensis (assembly GCF_007744075.1). Lineage (NCBI taxonomy): Bacteria > Pseudomonadati > Planctomycetota > Planctomycetia > Planctomycetales > Planctomycetaceae > Gimesia > Gimesia chilikensis. The sequence continues at coordinate 1,947,813 of NZ_CP036266.1, forward strand.
TTCGACGAGGTGAGGGAACTCGGCGATGCAGGGCTCGCACCAGGTGGACCAGAGGTCAACGACCACGACTTTTCCTTTTTGTTTCTGAACGAATTCCTGCACCTGATCCCAGTTGGCGATTTCCGCGGTTACTCCGTTCTCTTCGAACGTCTGGGCTCCAGGGATGGCAGGGGCCGGAGATTCCGTTTTTGCAACAGCGGTTTCAGCAGCCGGGGTTTCTTCTGGTGTGGAATCGGCGGTCGGCGTTTCCTGGCTGCAGGCGGAGAGAAGGGCAAGTGAGAGCGCGAATACAAGCGGTTTGAATGACATGCGTCAGATCTTTCGTGGTGTGTAATTTAGTGTCGTGGGGCGTTTATTTGTTAACTTTCACCAGTCCGGCGGCTTCTGCCTGGGGGACCGGGTCTTCATAGGGGAGGGCTTTCAGAAACTCGATGAGGTCAGCCCGTTCCTGTTTGGAGAGCTGGCTGGTAACGCCGTGCTGGTCGTCATGGTTGTAGACGGTCAGGACTTCTTCGAGGGTCTGTGCTTTTCCGTGGGACAGATAGGGAGCAGTGCGATAGATTCCCAGCAGAGTAGGGGTGTCATATTCGGGGCCCATCAGTTCGCCGGGGTTATCGACGGCGGTGCCCACGTTGTGCCGAATGATTTTGTCGGTGGGATTCGAATCAGAATAGAAGGGCCCGGAATGACAGGTGGCGCACTTCGTCTGCTTGGAAAAGAAGAGCTCTCGTCCCCGTTGGGCAGCCGGGCTGAGTCCCTGTTTGGCATGAGGGCTGAGGGTGAATTCGTGTGTGTTGGAATAGGCGGCCATCGCATCCAATGCCTGCGAGAGTCCTTTATTGGGAGCTTTGAGTGAATCGTTGATTCTACCGGTGACCAGGCCCCGTCCCTGCATCAGAGGGCCGCGGATGGTGTGCTCAAAATCCTGGACTTCATCCCGGTCGGCGGACCAGTGGATCGGATGAGTCCAGGCCATGCCAGCCAGGGATTGAGTGTTCCGCAGGCCTTCAGGGTTGTGCCAGGTTTTGCCGTCGGGTTGTCCATCGGGATGACAGCTGGCACAGGAGATCCAGAGGCGGCTCGACATGGGCTGCAGTGCAGTATAGAACAGACGCTTGCCGAGAAGCACTTCTTCGCTGTGCGGATTCTCGGTAACGGCGATCGTGGCTCGTCTCTGCAGGGTGTCTGTGTCATAGGCGACGATGTTAAAGTCGAGTGCGTTGTAAATGTAAAAAGTTTTTCCATCGGGCGCGACGCGGACTCCGCGGGGATTATGTCCCAGATTCAGCCGGGCCCGGAATGTCAGTTCGCGGTAGTCATCGTCGATGACATTGCACACGAACATGTCGTCGGTGCCGGCGAAGACGACGAAGAAGGTTTTGCCGTCGGGGGTAATCGCGGTATCCCAGGGGTTGGAAGTCACCCGGGCTCCCTGGAAGGAGTCCATGGGAATCTTCTTACGGCGTGAGCCATCAGCGGGTTTGGTATCCACGATAGAGACGATGGGAAAGATCGAGCCGGCCCCGTGGGCGACAGTAATTCGCGAGCGAATGTGTGGCAGATATGCCTTGGCCCGTCGGGGGTGCAGGGTGATCTGACGAGCGAGATTGTCTGTGCTGCCGCCTTCCCATTCATCGATGGTCTTGCCGGTTATTGCGTCAGTCTGACGGACCAGTGCAGTGTAGTATTCGGTGGAAAACAGGCTCTGGTCATCGTTGGAAATCGCCAGGCCTTTCACATGCTGGCCTACTGAAAACTCGTTGCTGACGCTTTGGGTTTTCGTATTGATCTCTACGATGCGGCCCGGATAATCCAGGGTCACATAGACCTTGTCTCCTTTTGAGGTAGAGACGATGCCGTAGGGTTCGTCGAAGACTTCAGTCTGTCCGAGTTGTTTGCCGGTATCTGCGTCAAGGAAGACGACGACGTCATCATCGTAGACGGCGGTCGCTAACTTGTGGGTGTCACCCAGAAAGGTGACGCCCTCGGGGTGCCGACCGACTTTGATTTCATGTACTTTTTCGTTTTTGTCCAGGTCGATGATCGATACCGTTCCGCTGTCTCGGTTCGAGCAGGCGAGCAGTTTGCCGTCGGTCGAAATGCCGAGCAGGCTGCTGGAACTGCCGGCGAGTGTTGGCCGGGGGGCGAAACTCAACAGTGTAAGTATAAGAGGCAGGGTAAAGCGAACGGACCTGGCACAGAGAAACATGGAGACCCCTTTAACAAATGTGAGGATTCGTTCCGGGCGGGAGAAGGCAGGAATTATAAACCCCGCTCACCCGGAAGGGTAAGCGGGGTCAGCTCATTCAATAAACGGTTCTTCCGAAGCCTTATTTCAGGATCTTGGAAGTTTCGTTGACGAGAGTGTCGATTTTGTCTTTGGACAGATCACCCTTCTTGAAAGCGTGATTGACTTTGACTTTGCTGTTAACCCACATCAGTACGGTGATGTCGGCGTCTTTGGAAATCTTGTAAGAAGAAGGACCGGCCTGACCTTCGAAGTTGGTCAGCGGTGTGTTTTTGATCTTCTTGCTGTCAGCAATTTTCTTCAGCTCAGAGCTGGACTTGTCGGCATCGTCGGTCAGATGCACAACGAAGGCAGCCATTTTCTTGTCGCGATTCTGGCCGACTTTTTCGTCGATTTTTGCGATCAGTTCCTGAACGTTGCCGTCCATTTCACGAGCGAAGATGTTGACAACAGGACGTCCGCCGTACTGGCAGCGATAGCACAGAGACTTTCCAGCATTGGGGCCGGTGCAGTCGTTAACTGTGTAGGCGCCGACACGGCTGCCAACTTCGATTCCGGATTTAACTTCTGCTGCAGTGCTGACAGAACCAGCTGCAACGAGCATCAATGCGACTGTAAGTGAAAGCAGTCTCTTCATGTATTTCTCCTCGTTTTCCAATGCTTGAAAAAAATGTGTCCCTGCCAATGCAGGCGATACGTCACGACTGACGTATGCGGTAATTTTAAATTTTGGTCAATCGGAGTGCAAATGAACGGCCCTTTTTTCTGCTTGTCTCAAAAACACTCCTTCATCAATTCTTCACTTCGATCCCCATCCGGGACTGTCATTTCAGGGGCGTTCCCAGATCGCGGGCAGTTTGTGGGATGCTTCGCCGTAGGTCTGGGAGACGATAAATCCACTGGCCTGCGACGTGTAAAAGATCCGTCCGTTGGAAACAACGGCTCCCAGGCATTCCCGCGAATCGATGGCGGGGCCCGTGGAGACCAGCTTGCCTTCGTCAGACAGGTCGATCATGTCCATATTGGCTCCGAGTACATAAGGTTCGGAGAGGGTAAAACGGCAGCAGGCATAGTTGTGGCCGATGCTGCTGACGACTTTGCCCGTTTTATGGTCGAAGACATTTCCTTTGCCGCGGAGGGCATTGGAGAAAATGTAATCCTTGCCAACGGTCACCACGTTGAGTGCAGAGGTGACGGCATCAGACTGCCAGACCAGGGAGCCATCCTTGGCATCCAGGCACCAGACGAAACGGTCCTGGGTACTTTCATTGGCGCGATTATAGCCGCCGATATAAACCCGGCCGTCGCGGGCACTCAGTGTGCATTTCGAAGTGACATAATACTTATTAGTCAGCCAGATCACTTCGCCTGTTTTGGGATCCAGGCAGGCGGTGATGCCGTTATTTTCAACGGGCAAGCCACGGCGTCTGCGTTGACTGCTGGCATAACCAAAGAAGGTCGAGTAATAAAGTTTGCCATCCAGAATGGCGATGCCACAGTCGTTGCCGCCACGTCCGTAGTCGGAGAAATCTTTTTCCCAGACGACTTTACCGGTATCCAGATCCCAGGCCCAGATGCGGGGACGATGATCTTTGGGATAGTAGGGGTTGTCGTTGGAATAGATCCAGCTCATCACTTCGCGACCGTCGGTAGTTTCAACCGGTTTGCCGCCGAAGGTGAAGGCTTTCTCGGTTCCCTGAGGAGCGTACTCTCCAGAGCCGGAAGCATAGATGGCAATGTTACCGTGTACCACGGGCGGGAACTGGCGGCTCCAGCTGGGAGATCCGGTAAAGGGGGCTTCCCAGAGCATTTCTCCGGTAGCGGCATCAAGACAACGCATGCGGGATTTTTTGATACCGGCCTGCGGAATCAGCAGTTTCTCATTGATATAGAGCGGGGACGTAAAGGAGAGATAAACGTCGGGCCAATAACGTCTCCAGAGCAGACGCCCGGTGTCCTGTTCGTAAGCAATGATCTGGCCTTCGGCGGTGTGGGTATAAAGACGACCGCCGCCACATACGGGCAGATGTTTGACGGTTCCTTCCAGACGTCGGGCCCAGCGCATTCTCAATGGGGGCTTCAAACCCTGTTCGTTGGCGTTGGTGCCCCCGAAGTCGCCGTAATTGGTGTACCAGTTAAACTGGGGATCTGCCAGCGGGCCAGTGAGGGGGCTGCGGATTTTCCAGACCAGCAGGTTCTGATCGGGCAGGGGAGTCTGTTCGGTTGGCGTTTTACCATCGGCCTGCAGGACGTAGAGATATCCATCTTCACAGGGGACGTAGATTTTCTGATCGGCGACCGCTACCGAAGCGGTGATCGGAGCGTCGAATGCGGTGCTGAAGGTGACAGCGTCTCCACCGGCAAGAGGGACAACATAAAGTTTTCCGTCCAGGCCGCCGTAGATCGCATATTTCTCAGTCAGGACCGGAGAGGCGACCGAGGGGGCTTTGCAGAGAACTTCTGTGGATTCGTCATCGAGTTTGTGGCGACACAAGCCGAGTCCCGCTTCGGGGCGGACACGGTAGACATCATTTCCCCGAATACTGACGGAGGCAAAGCTCAGCAGACCGGGATCCCGAATCGAGGTCTGAGTTCCTTTGACGTAGTCGGCTTCGATTTTTCCGTCTTTCAGTCGCATGACTTCAACTCGGCCCGCGTTATCACGGCGATGCCATTGCACGAAGACGTTGCCAGCTTCATCGGCACTTTGCCCAAAGGTCGCGGGGTACTCCGATCCAGCGTACTTGGGGATTTCGCCAACCACCTGCAGACGGGGGGCGGTCCCTGTGTCTTCAAGGAAAACGGTGCGACCACCGGCGGGAACGACGATGCTGTTACCAGCGAGACAGATGTCACGCGAGCAGACAAAGTGATCGCGCCAGGTGACGCGGTCTTTACGATGTTTAAGCCAGTCAGCGCCGCTCCAGCGGTTGCCGTCAAAGTCGACAACTTCTTTGACGAAGTCCCAGGTCCAGATGACGTCACCTGCCGGTTTGACGGCATAGACCTGCGCACCAAGCGTGGCAAAGTAAACGCGATCACCTTTCACAGCGGGGGCGGAGAAAATCGGTTCCTGGCAGTCAATTTCTTTGACGACGGTACCGTCATTCACATTCAATACATAATAGTAACCAGCGGTGGTACCGACGTGGAGATATTCATCAATGATGGCGGGAGATGCGACATTGTTACAGTTGCCTGCGCCGCCGCGGGTCGCGAATTTCCAGATGACGTTGTTGGTCTTCGTATCAATGGCGAAGACAACCCCCGAGCCATCGATCACGAAGACTTTGTTGTGGCTGACGACCGGCGAGGTAAACAGGGCATCGGTCAGAGGGATTGCGGCTGTGATAGAGAGAGGCGTTTCAATTTTACGATCAGCGACATTGCCAGAGTGGGTGGGAGTCCCTTTCAGCTGCAGCCAGTCTTCGGCCTGAAGCGCGGTTGTCGTGCAGACGATCAGCACCAGGCAGATACGAAGCGGAAGTAGACAACAGCTGGCGGCGGCTCTTATCATTTTCAGTCTTTCTCAGGCTGCAACAATGAGGATCACGGGGGGGACTCACGGGGCAAACTGTCGGCAAGTTAACTGATAACACGGGTCTGGCTGGTCATTCAGGTAGGATTTGGTAACGCGTTTTGCCAGACGATCTGTATTCGATCATAGGCAGGAAAAATCAGGGAGTCTACAATTTTTCTTCAAATTCAGCAGATTTCTGAATGTTCTTTACAAGGCAAAAAAAACGGCTTCCCGAGAGGAAGCCGTTTGCTGGTTTCAGTTGGAAGGCCCTGATTTAGAGCAGTTTCAGTACCGGATCGCCATCGTGGGCCACCTTGAAGGGGCGACCGTTGGGGGAGAAAATTTCCTTGTCGATGGGAAGTCCCAGGGCAGTGGCGATGGTGGCATTGAAGTCAGCCGGAAGTACGCCGTCCGTTTCGACACTTTGTCCACCTTTATCCGACTTACCGTAGAACTGACCACCCTTGATGCCGCCACCCATCAGGGCTGCTGAGAAGACACCGGGGTGATGGTCACGGCCGGCATTCTGGTTGATTACCGGGGTTCGACCGAATTCGGTGGTGAGCACGACGAGGGTCTCGTCGAGCAGGCCGCGGTCGGAGAGATCCTGAAGCAGGTTCCCGAGTGCTTTATCAAGGATACCTGTCTTGTTGGGCAGGATGTTATCATCATAAATGTCGCGGTGCATGTCCCAGCCACCGAAGGTGACTTCAACACAGCGGACATTGTTTTCCACGAGACGACGGGCCAGCATACAACCCTGTCCAAAGGAGTTGCGACCATAGCGGTCCCGGTCTTCGGCTTTTTCTTCATTCAGGTCGAATGCTTTCAGCTCATCGCTGGACAGCAGGTTCGTTGCCTGAGAATAGAAGTCGGTGTAGGCGACTACGCTCTCGTTTTTGAACTTCTTCTGAAACTTCTGATCGAATTTGTTGATCAGGTTCATGCGTTTTTCGAAGGAGTTATCCGAGAGATAAGAAGGAGCGTCGGTATTTTCCAGCCCCCGGTTGGGATCGCCAATCGGCAGCGGGCTGAAAGAAGGATCGAAGAAACCGGCGCTGGGGTGCCGAGCGGGCGAACTGATGAGTACGGTATCCGGCAGGTTCTTGTTTTGTCGGCCATTGAATTTCTGAATCCAGGGACCCATGCTGGGGTGCCGGGTCGAAGCGATTTCCTTGTAGCTGGTCCGCATCAGGTATTCTCCGGGGCCATGGGCACCGGTTTCTGTGTACATGGAATTGATGACGGCCATCTTGTCGAAATTTTCTGCCAGGGTCGGCAGGTGTTCGGAAATCTGGGCACCGGCTACGTTGGTTTTGATTCCCTTGGTTTCTCCCTGGTTCTTGTGACCCGGTTTCAGGTCGAAAGTATCCAGGTGAGTCATGGCGCCAGCCATGTAGAGATAGATCAGGCGTTTGGCTTTGCCACCTTTACCCTGAGTCTTGTCACCTTTTTTCTTGGCGGGAGCTGCGTTTACGATGTTATTAAACATCGGAAGCACGCTGACTCCCAGTGCGGATTTGGCCGCGTATTCAAGAAACTGCCGACGTCCCTGTCCATCCAGTTTTGAGAGTAAGTCTCGCATAAGTATGCCTTTGATTTAATTAAAATTTGATTTTGTATTGAGTCAAAGCCGCACCAGGCTGTGCTGGCGCGGCTGAAGTTTTTATTGAATGAACAGGAACTCGCGAGTATTCACGAGTGCCCAGATCACGTTTCCGTAACCGGCGGCGCCGTTGGTTTCGATTTCCTCCATCGCGAGTTTGAGTTCATCGCTGTCGGGGTAACGATTCAGAATCGTCATGAAGACCACTTCGATCCCTTCCTTGAGCGATTTCGACTCAATCACGTTGTTGTAAATCGTAGAGCCTTTTTCGAGCATCATGTGGGTCACGGGACCGTTGAACATGAACAGGACTTGTGGTACCGAACCGCCATCGGAGGAAGCTGAAATCAGTTCGCGATCCGACTGACCGAACGTACGCAGGAAGTGGCTGGGAGAGACGGGGGACGGCAGCTCCGAGGCCCGTGCCAGCAACTGACCTTTGTACTTGTACTTCTTTTCCCGTTTGTAGCGGGTGCGGTCAATCTCTTCCCGTTTCTGTTCATCTGCGTCGAGGACTTCCCGGGCAGAAGCCTTGTTCAGATCGACAGAAATGATTTCCGTTTCCATTTCCGCAGGCAGTTCGCGGTATTCTTCCGGTTTGACGACAGCCAGGGTCAGGAAGGAATCCCAGGCCTGCTCTGCAGTCATCCGACGCAGTACCGGGCCGGGGAAATGGTAGTACTCGCTGAGCGGTACGTCTTCCGTGGAAGCCTGCCGCTGATAGGTTTTCGTATTGTACAGAATTCGCAGGTACTCTTTCATGTCGAAGTTGAGTCGTTTCATCTCAGCTTCGAGATGCTTCATCAGTTCGGGGTTCTCTGCGACGGTATCGTCCATCATGTCATCGACGGGTTCGATCTGTCCGCGTCCAAAGGCCTGTTTCCAGAGCCGGTTGGCAATGGTCTTAGCGAAACGTGGATTGTTCTTGGAAACCATCCAGCGGGCGAAGGCCTCGCGGGGTGTTTCTCCCGGTTTCACAACAACAGCTTCACCGAAGATCGTTTTCGGCTCAACAACCGATTTTGGTTTGGCATCGCTGTAGGCGTAGTCGTGTGGCAGACGAATCTTGCGATTGGCCTGGTCGTTCACGACCATCATATTGACCCGGATCATACGGTTGAATCGTCCCTGATTGCGGCGGCGATCCTTTTCATCCTGATCAAGGTCCTGATATTCTTGACGGAGACGACGATTCGGGTCGCCTTCCATGTAGTAGCGTTTATCACCCCCGCTGGCACGCGTAGACGTTCCAAAGGTGAAGGCGGCCATTTCATAGAATTCTTTCTGCTTCCAGCGATCGAAGGGGTGATCGTGGCACTGAGCACAGCCGATGCGGGTTCCCAGGAAAATCCGAACGGTGTTATTCATGTTGTCCAGGGGCATACCGGAATCACGCTGCATGTAGCCGGTGGCGGGGTTTTCCCAGATCAAACCTTCGGCGGTGATCATTTCGGAAACCATTTTGTCCCAAGGCTTATTTTCGGCCAGAGACTGTTTGATCCACTGCCGGTAGGGAGCACCGTCAACGTTATTGTTCAGACGGTCGGTATATCGCAGGACGTCAGCCCAGTAATTGTAATAGTGGCTGGCGTAGCCATCGCTGTCCAGCAGACGGTCAATCAGCCGCTGACGTTTGTCAGGATGTCGCGATGCGAGGAAGTACTTGGTTTCCCGGTAGGTGGGAATGGTGCCCGTAATGTCCAGGTAGATGCGACGCAGAAACTGAGCGTCGTCAGTCATCGGATTGGGTTTGACGTTATATTTCTTATAGTTGGCTTCTACCAGACGATCGATTTCCTCAGCTGAACGCAGGGCGGAAGCCTGTTTCACGGGATCGACGGGTTTCGACTTGACCATGAAACGCGGCGGTAGCGGTTCTTCTTTTTTCTCTGCCGGTTTCTTTCTGACGGGTTTTCTACGTGGGGCAGCTTCCGAATCGGGCAGGCTGGTAACCACCAGTACTGCCAATACCACAAGACAACTTGCACTCAGCTTACCATACCACGCAAAACCTGCGCGGTTACGGACTTGTTCTCCTGACATACAAAACTCCCAGAGTCGTTCCTTGATTTGTTTCAGAGATGACAGAAAACCAGAGATATGGCGATGTGATTCATCTGGTTTGATACCTCATATTTTATACAACTCGCATTAGCCAAGACTAATGCTAACCGGCTTTTTTTGGCTCAACTCCCGAAGAATTCATATTCGGGAACGGTACAAAAGGTAACTGTACTTCCCGGTACTATTCGAGCTGAATTCCGTCAGTTTGATCTGTACCGCTTGTAGGGTTTCAACGAGACCAGTGACAGGTTGCGGACGGGGTCGCAGAGAGCTAACGCTCCGGCATAGATATTTAACCGCCTGAGGTCAGTGAATCTCATTCGATATTTTGAAAAATTTCAGCATGTAAGCACTACCGCGCGTCAGCCATTTGAGGGCCAGGGAACGGTAAGAGTAAGTCTTGCCTTTCCAGGTAGTCCCCGCGATTGCTTGATTCAACCGCGCAGTCTGGTACAGTGGAATCTCATCCAGACTGGTCAGCGTGCTCAGACCCGAAACCCTCAGATCATCAGCCAGGAGCAGTATTCGTGAGATGTTTTCCCCGGAGCGTGGTGTTACAGACCCTGGTCTGTCTGTGCCTTTTTCTATCAGTTTCCCACCGTCCGCTCTGCGCGGCCGATGTCCCTCAACACCCGAATATTATTGTCGTGCTGGTGGACGATCTGCGGTGGGACGAACTGGGGTGCATGGGGCATCCGTTTGTCAGAACACCTCACATTGACCGAATCGCCCGGGAAGGGGCCCGCTTTCGCAACGCGTTCTGTTCGACCCCCCTCTGTTCGCCGGTCCGAGCCTGCCTGTTGACGGGGCGTTATACTCACAATCATGGCATTCTGGATAACATCAATCGGAGCGAACACAGCCATACGCTTAAAACGTTTCCCCAGACACTGCAAAAAGCGGGTTACCAGACAGCCTATGTGGGTAAGTGGCACATGGGGAATGACGACACGGCCCGCCCCGGCTTTGATTACTGGGTGAGCATGAAAGGGCAGGGGACATCATTCGACCCGGTTTTGAATATCAATGGAGAGCGGAAACAGTTTGAGGGACACACAACAGATGTGTTGAATCAAAAAGCGAATGAATTTCTTGAGCAGAATCAGGACAAGCCATTCTGCCTGTACATCGCCCAGAAAGCACTCCATCCCGAGCTGACACAGCGGGACGATGGAAGTATTACCGATCCCTCCGCCGCGAAGTTCATGCCGGCGAAGCGACACGAAAACCTCTACAGCGATGCTGCGATTCCCCGCCGTTTAAATGTGCTGGACGACCTGGAAGGAAAGACGGCGTTACAGAGAAAGATTTCCGGACTGCCCCCTCTCAGTCAGAAGACGGGGACCAGTGATGATGTCATTCGGGATCGTCTGCGGATGCTGGCCGGCATTGATGAGGGGGTGGGCATGTTACTGAATCTATTAGAGAAACAGGAGCGCCTCGATCAGACCGTGTTTGTCTTCACCAGCGATCACGGTTACTGGTATGGAGAACATGGCTTGAGTGTGGAACGTCGGCTGCCTTACGAAGAAGGGATACGCGTGCCACTGCTGGTCCGGTTTCCTCCCCTGGTCAAAGCCGGAACGCTGGTGGATGAGTTTGCTGTGAGTGTTGACCTGGCTCCCACGATGGTAGATCTGGCACACGTAAAATCAGATCAGAAATATGACGGACGCAGTCTGGTACCCCTGCTCAAGGGAGAGCACCCAACTGACTGGCGCAAATCCATTCTGATCGAGTACAACAGCGATACGGTCTTTCCCCGACTGGACCGCATGGGGTACAAGGCAGTACGCACCCCTCACTGGAAGTTGATTCAGTTCAATGAGCTGGAAGGGATGGACGAACTGTATGATGTGCAGAACGATCCCTACGAGTTCAAAAATGTGATCGATCAACCGGAAAACGAAAAAGTGGTCAAGCAACTGCAGGCAGAGCTGAAACGACTGATGCAGTAGCAGAGAATTCTCCCCCACAAGCGGAACTGCGCTCTGATTTCCAGTTTTTCGCGGAGTTCCGCAAATCCTTCCTTCAATCTTCCCTGCAGGTCGCTCTATAATGAGCGACAGCGAATAAATTAAATAAGTTAATATATTGTCCCGCCTCAGTGATTTAAACAGGATCTGATTATGCCCTCCCTCCGCGTCTCTACCCATCTTTCTCGGAACTTCTCGCTGATTTTGTTCCTGTGTGTGCTTGTTGGGTTTATCAGCAGTCTGACTCTAACTGCAAATTCGGCAGATAAAAGTGCTTCCCCCAAGAAGGTCGACTACGCGGCAGAGATGAAACGGATTCCTCCGCGGGCTCCAAAGGATGCGTTGAAGTCATTTAAGATTCATCCTGATTTCAAAATCGAACTGGTGGCCGCTGAGCCATTGCTGCGTGATCCGGTTGCCATGTGTTTCGATGCCCGGGGACGGGCATACGTGGTGGAAATGTCCGAATACAACGACGCTCACAAGGAAGGTTACAGCTCTGTCAAACTGCTGGAAGATACTGACGGTGATGGCGTCTTCGATAAAAGTTCTCCGTTTCTGACTGATGTCACTTTGCCGACCGCAGTCTTCTGTTCTCAGGGGGGCGTATTTGTCGGGGCACCACCTTATGTCTATTACTGCAAAGATACGAATGGCGACGGGAAGGCCGACGTGCGGGAAGTCGTCATGGAAGGCTTTGGGCGGGACAAAGGGGATGAGGGGATGATTAACTCCTTCCGCTGGGGAATGGATAACCGTATTTACTTCTCAACGGGCATCGATGGCGGAATGGTTACCGTGGCTGCGGAAGGGCCAGAAAAACAGTTTAATACTAAGGGGCGGGGCGTGATCCTCGATCCTGCAACGCGTAAGATTGAACTCACAACAGGCGGCGGACAGCATGGGATGAGCCTGGGAATCTGGAACCGGGCCTTTGTTTGTGCCAACAGTGTGCCGATGCAGGTGCTGATGTACGATGACCGTTATATCGCCCGCAATCCCTATCTGGCGCCGCCACCGGCTCCGGTGAATATTGCTCCCGGCGGAAAGTTTACCAAGCTGATGCGCATCAGCCAGATCGAGCCCTGGCGTATTTTGCGGACCCGACTCCGGGCAGCCAGCGAGCGCGGGGATTCTGAAGGCGGAAAGCCCTCGGGCTTTTTCACTGCGGCGACCGGGATTACCGCCTATCGGGGCGATGCCTGGCCCTTGGAGTACCAGGGAAATCTGTTTGTCGGTGAACCTGCTAATAATCTCGTCTATCGAGCTGCGCCTAAACCCGATGGTCTGTCGCTGGTGGCTCCGCGTGCCGACCAGGATGCTGAATTCCTGGCCTCAACCGATGTCTGGTTTCGACCAGTGCAGTTTGAAAATGGCCCCGATGGTGCCTTATATGTGTTGGACATGTATCGTGAATTGATTGAAGGGGCGCCCTTCATTCCGGAAGAGATTCTTAAACACATCGATCCCATCGGCGGGCAGGACAAGGGACGCATCTATCGGATCGTGCCGAAGAACTTCGAGCGCCCCGCTCTATCTGATTTGACGAAGCTGTCATCAAAGGAACTCGTGGCCCTACTCGACAGCGATAACGGCTGGACGCGCGATACTGCACAGCGGCTGATCTACGAGCGTCAGGATACGTCGGTTGTTCCTGATCTGAAACAACTGGCAGCAGCTTCCCGGAAGCCGGTAACCCGCGCGACTGCACTCTGGTCTCTGGAAGGATTGAATTCTCTTGATGCGGATACGTTGCTCAAAGGACTCAAGGATCAGGATCCGCAAGTCTGTATTCAGTCATCGCGTATTGCGGAACGATTCGCTAAAGATGCTCAGGTTCAGCAGGCCATGATCGCGCTGGCAGGACATGACTCCATTGAGGTGCAGTATCAGGCTGCGTTTTCTCTGGGGGCTTTTGAGAACAGTGCCCGCAACCAGGCTCTGGCAATGCTGCTGTCAAAGAACGTCGATAATAAATGGATGCGGATGGCGGTCCAGAGTTCGTTGAATCAGGGGGCCGGGGAAGTCTTTGTTTTACTGGCCCGGAACAGCGATCTGCTCGAGAATAAACAGACACAGGCGTTCCTGGGCACGCTGGCTACCCAGATCGGTGCACAGTCTGACGTGGAGAACGTCAAGCTCTTGATGGGGGCTCTGGAAAGCTTGCCCCAGTCCCAGCAGAAGCTGGCACAACAGTCATTTCGTAACCTGCTTTCCCGGGCATCCACATCAACGAAACAGGTGCTGGCAAAGTCGAAAAGCGAATATACGGCTCAACTGTTATCGGGGATGATGAAGTCTACCATTGAGCAGGCGACCAACTCGAAACTGCCTGTAAAAACCCGCGTTGAGGCCATTCCCACCTTGAGTATTGGAAGCCCTGATGAAACGTTACCGGTTTTCGAGGAGCTGCTGTCAGTCCAGCAGCCGCTCCCGATTCGCCAGAAAGCAATCACCACGTTAGGGCTGGTGAATGATGAGCGGGTGCCGGAACTGCTGGTAGAAGCCTGGCCTGGTCTGAGCCCGCAATTACGCATGAGTGCAGTCGAAACACTGTTCTCCCGCCAGCCGTGGCAGGTCGCCTTACTGGATGCGGTCAAAGCAGGTGATATCAACTCCGGTGATATCAGTCCCGAACGCGTTCAACTCCTGAAAAGCAGTCAGGACAAAGCGATCAAAAAACGGGCGACCGACCTCTTTCAGAATCAGCGACTGACGGGTCGCTCGGATGTGATCAAGCAGTATCAGTCTTCACTGAAACTTAAAGGTGATCCTGCCAACGGTAAGCTGGTCTTCAAGAAAAACTGTGCTGCCTGTCATCGTCTGGAGAATGTCGGCGTGCAGCTGGGAGCAGACCTCAAGGCGATCAAGGACCGCGGGACCGAAGCCGTCCTGCTGAATATTCTGGATCCTAACCGGGAAGTAAAGCCACAATATGTGACTTACCTGCTGGTTACCACTCAGGGGCGGACGATTACCGGTCTGATCAAGGCAGAGAATGCGAACAGCATTACGATCGCCAGGGCAGATGGCACCAGCGATACCGTTCTGCGGATCGACATTGATGAATTGATTAGCTCGAAGCTCTCGTTTATGCCTGAAGGCCTGGAGAAGCAGATCAATCAACAGCAGATGGCAGACCTGCTGGCGTACCTGAACTCGATCAGGTAAGTCAAAATGTCGGCTGGTCAATAACGCCTTACCCGACTTGATGGTCTTGTTTATCAACTTACTGTTGAGGAACAGTTTCTGGATTAAGCTGAGGGATCAGTTTGCGCCTCTGTCAGGTAATTTCCCAAAATTTGCCTGCGTCGCCGCTTGTCAAAGAGTTTGCTCAATCTAAGGTACCGGTAGTTCGGGAATTGCAGTGGCCACTCATTCTCTCCGGATGCTCAGGTAACAGAGTTGACAATCTCCAGACAATTAAGGAGTCGTTCTGATGAATCTCTTCGTTAAGCAGTACGCGGCGCTGGCCACCGCCTTCACTGTCATGATTTCGGCCAATTTCACGCACGCCGCAGAGCAGAAAAACATCGTTGAAACCGCTGTCGAAGCCGGTTCATTCAAAACACTGGCGACAGCCCTCACTGAGGCAGATCTCGTTAAAGCGCTCGAAGGTAAGGGGCCATTTACCGTCTTCGCTCCGACTGATGAAGCTTTCAGCAAGCTGCCACCGGGAACGGTAGAAACTCTCCTCAAGCCGGAAAATAAATCCAAGCTTGTTGACATTCTGACCTACCATGTTGTCTCGGGTGAAGTGCCTGCAGCCAAGGTTGTGAAGTTAACCGGAGCTGAAACTTTAAATGGTCAGCGAGTCGACATCATGACTAAAGATGGTTCAGTTATGGTCGACGGGGCAACTGTCATCAAGGCTGATATCAAATGCTCCAACGGGATCATTCATGTGATCGACCAGGTAATCTTGCCCGCAGACAAGAATCTCGTGGAGACCGCATCTGCTGCTGGTAAGTTCAATACCCTGTTAACAGCTGCGACCAAAGCTGGTTTGGCAGGGGTGTTGTCAGAGAAAGGGCCTTTCACAGTGTTTGCTCCCACAGACGAAGCATTCGCTCAACTACCAGAAGGCACGATTGAATCATTGTTGAAGCCAGAAAATAAGAAGAAACTGGCCGACATTTTGAAGTACCACGTTGTCGCCGGCCGCGTCTATTCAGAAGATGCCGTGTCTGCAGGCGAAGCTAAAACGCTGCAGGGGCAGAAGGTGAAGATCAGTGTTAGTGGTGGTGTCGCCAAAGTAAATCAAGCTAAAATCCTCAAAACTGATATCGATGCTTCGAACGGCGTAATTCATGTGATTGATGCAGTAATTTTGCCGCCGGAAGGCAAGAAAGTAACGGCTCGAGAAGCCTGTCACCAGATTCGTGAGACAGTTGCCCAGGGGGCTCACCTGTATAACTGCGGTCACTATCAGCAATCAGCGAAATTGTATCGAAAGACGATGCAATCCATGTTACAGGATGTGGATGGAATGCCTTCTGATGTCAGTCAGCAGATGTATCAAGCATTGACCTCATCCAAGAGCATGCATTGTGCATCGCAGCAAGCTTGGACGCTGCGGAATGCATTAGACCATGCCTACGCACGGATGTCTGCACTGTAAGTGGTTCCTGGTCAACTTCAGTGAGGTGCTCCCGTGGTCTGTGAAACGTTCCGGACCGCGGGAGCGTTTTTTATTAATCGCCACTTTGAGAACTCAGTCGATATTTGAAATCAGCGCCTGGATGGAGGGTTCCAGTTTGCCGGAACGAAACATGGAGACAATCGCCAGGTGTTCGTAATAGACCTTCATGGGGTCATTCGGCTTCTGAAAGCCTTCCAGAAAGTGTCTCCGCAAGCGGGAGACGAGCGTCAGCCAGATGGTCATCAGACCCTGTTCCGGGGAGCGGGCGACAATCGACTGATGGAATTTGATATCCAGTTCAGTCAGTTGCAGGAAGTTCTGGTTTTCACAAGCGGCTTTCATCTCAGTGAGCAGGACTTCCCACTCCGCAAAATCATCGTCATTCAGATCATCAAAGATCGATCGGAGGGCGAAGGATTCCACGGTCTGTCTGAGTGGAATGACAAGCTCCTGCATGGATTTGGAGGAGGAAGGTGCCACCCGCATGCCACAATTGGGTTTGGACTCCACCATGCCTTCATGAGCCAACTGCTTCAGGGCCTCGCGAATCGGAGCCCGACTCACCTCGAAACGCTCTGCCAGACTCACTTCGCGTAAGGCGGCGCCCTCTTCGATGCGTCCGGTAATGATTTCCATTCGCAGTTGATCAGCAATGCTGGCTGACGGGTTCGATGTCAGTTCTACCTGGCTCATGGCTCATTTCCATTTAGGTCTGGTGGGCGATGTATGTGCTCAATGGGATGTATTGTATACAAAAAGAGTGTGCGAAGCTAGAAGGTTTACCTGCAGAATAACGTGAGTATCTCAAGCATTTCAGGGTGTAGGGCTGATTGCGATGTTTTGCATCTTTGTTGAATTGTATACAAAATGAGTTGCTCGGGCTTGACTCGACAGTGCAGAGCCAACAGACTGGAATTGAAGAGCGGTCTGACTGTAAAAGACGAATCAGGCTGCGCCGCTCTACGCTCGACCCCCGCTGGAAAATGGAGATTTCAAGATGCCCTCTGCTGCTCGTCTTCAGGCTGCTTCTCGCATTCGTGGTTCCCTGGTATGGTCACTGCTCCTGGTTTTGCCTGGTCTGCTGATAGACTGTCGCATCGCTCGGTCGGCTGAAAAACAGGCGACACAAACCGGCAATCGACTGGTCTATCTGGATCAGGACGATCCTTACTATGTGTCACTCAATTTTCCCAAACTGACGACCCCTCAGTGGTATGGTGACAAAGAAGTCAAGGCGGTTTGCGTGCTGGCGATCGACGACATGCGCGATGTCCAGAAGTACGAAACCTACCTGCGACCGATCCTGGAGCGACTGAAAGAGATCAATGGTCGGGCCGGCGTCAGCATCATGACCTGCCGCGTCGATCCGAAAGATCCCCACCTGCAGAAGTGGATTCAGGAAGGGGTGAGTATCGATGTGCATACTTATGATCATCCCTGTCCGTTGTTGAAAGATCGAGATTTTGAGAAGGCCAAAGGGACCGTTGAACGGTGCATCGATCTCTTGAACCAGATTCCCAACAGTCAACCAGTGGCGTACCGTATGCCGTGCTGTGATTCACTCAACACGGTCAGCCCCCGCTTCTTTACCGAAATCTTCAATCAGACTACCCCCGAGGGGAACTTTCTGCAGATCGATACTTCGGTCTTTCAGGTATTTTCGAATCAGGATCCGGACCTGCCAAAGGAACTCGTTACCGATCCAAACGGGCAGGGGAGAATCGAAAAATACGTCCCCACAGATCGAGGGTTCGTGAATACGATTTTCAATTACCCCTATCCTTATCCCATCTCGAGGCTCTGCTGGGAGTTTTCCTGTGTGACTCCCAGCGACTGGTCAGCCCAGTATCGTCAAAAGCCCTTCAATCCGCTGACGGTTCGCGACTGGACTGCCGTGCTTGATGCGACCGTTGTCAAAGAAGGGACGTTTAATCTTGTATTCCATCCGCACGGCTGGATCAGTAATGAGCAGATCATCAAACTGATTGATCATGCCGTTCAGAAGCATGGATCGGCAGTGCGGTTTCTTTCTTTCCAGGAAGTATTGGAGCGAATGAATCGGCATCTGCTGGCGGGGCAGCCGCTGCGTAATCAGCAGGGAGCTGATAATGGTGTGCGCCTGCTGGATCTGAATGCAGATGGATTCATGGATGTGGTTATCGGCAATGCGCAAGTTCAGAAAACCCGTATCTGGAATCCCGTGCAGCAGACCTGGAGTGAAACTGGATTTCCCACTCGACTCGTGGCTGCTCCTGATGCCAAGGGAAATCAGGCGATTCGGGGACGGTTCGGAGTTCTAAACGAACAGGTAATCCTGCTGACCCTGACACCTGAAGTCTCCGCTGCCTGGAAGTTTGATGGCAAAACGTGGCAGCCTGCTTCCGAGTTACTGGCTGGTCTACCTGAGGGGCAGGACGCATTGTTCACACTAAAAGCAGGCCAGGATCAGGGGCTCCGGCTGCGGGATCTGAATCATGATGGTCAGTGTGAACTGCTCGTTTCCAATCCCAAACAGAATGCGATCTACACATGGTCTCAGAAAGATACCTGTTGGAAGAAATTACCCTGGTCTCTTCCTGATTCTGCGTCGATCGCCGACGAACAGGGCCGCGATGCAGGACTGCGCTTTGTCGATATCAATGAAGACGGCTTTGAAGACATGCTGTTTTCGAACGAGAATCACGCATCACTCTACCTGTTCGCTTCGCTTAAGTCAGGCTGGAAGAAAGTCTTTGATGAGGATCGGGCTGACGATGGGGGACCAGTACCGATGATTTCGCGCAAGGGAACCAATAACGGAGCCTGGTTCCATTCGAAGCATCTTTGGGTGCAGAACGAAGATACCGCGAAAATGAAACATCTGGTGGCGGGCAAGTCGTTTGCGGAATTACTGGATGAGCAGGGACCTCAACCTAAAGACCCGGACGCGGCTCTGAAGACTATTCAGGTCAAACCCGGATTTCATGTGGAACTGGTGGCGTCGGAACCACTGGTGAAAGACCCGGTCGCATTTGACTGGGGGCCGGATGGAAAACTCTGGGTGGCAGAAATGGCTGACTATCCGCTGGGGCTGAATGAAACGGGTACATTCGATGGACGAATTCGTTTTCTGGAAGATACAGACGGAGACGGTAAGTACGACCGATCGACTGTCTTTCTGGAAGGCGTGGGTTATCCCACAGGAGTGATGGCCTGGCGAAAAGGAGCGATCATCACAACTGCTCCAGAAGTTTTCTATGCGGAAGATACTGACGGCGATGGCAAAGCTGATCACCGCGAATCCCTGGTGACCGGGTTTGCAGAGGGGAACCAGCAGCACCGGGTAAATGGTCTGCGTTGGGGCCTGGATAACTGGGTGTATCTGGCCAATGGTGATTCCGGTGGGGATCTGTTGTCGGTCAAGACAGGAGAAAAACTGAAATTTGGTCGTCGGGATTTACGAATCAAACCTGATACCGGTCAGATGGATCCGCAGTCGGGGCAGACCCAGTTTGGCCGTGAACGGGATGACTGGGGGAACTGGTTTGGCAGCAATAACAGTAACCCCGCATTTCATTATGCATTGGCAGATCATTATCTCCGTCGTAATAAAAACCTGATTGCCCCTGATGCGAAAGTGCAGGTTTCGGTTCGTCCCGGGGCGGCAACGATTTTTCCAGTCAGTCGCACACAGGTTCGTTTTAATGATTTCAATAAGGTCAACCGGATCACCTCTGCCTGCGGTCTCTGTTTTTATCGCGATGATCTACTGGGGGGAGAGTTCACGGGGAACTCCTTTATCTGTGAGCCGGTACATAACCTGGTGCATCGCGAAATAGTGAAACCGAAAGGGACGACCTTTACCAGCCAGCGGGCACAGAGCGAACAGGATTCCGAATTTCTGGCATCGACCGACAACTGGTTTCGCCCTGTAATGGCCCGCACAGGACCAGACGGTGCACTCTGGGTCGCCGACATGTATCGGCATGTCATTGAACATCCGCAATGGATTCCCAAAGAGATGCAGGAAAAGCTGGACCTGCGCGCCGGAAAGGAACAGGGGCGGATTTACCGGATCGTTCCAGATAAGGCATCCGTACGAACGGTACCCCGTCTCGATCAGCTTTCCCCCTCAGATCTGGTTCAGCAACTGGAAAGCCCGAATGGGACACTGCGTGATATGGTGCAGCAGTTAATCGTGACACGCGGCGACAAGTCTGTTGTCCCAGATCTGAAGCAGATGGTTAAGCAGGGCAAATCGCCGGCTGCTCGTCTGCATGCACTTTGTACGCTCGATGGACTGGACGCGATCACCGACGATGTTCTCCTGGTGACTTTGGCTGACAAACATCCTGGAGTCCGCCGCCATGCGATTCGACTCAGCGAGCCATTTCTGAATGAGTCACCTGAACTGGGTGATCGACTGCTGGCATTGGTCGGGGATACTGATCCGCAGGTTCAGATGCAGTTGGCTTACACACTCGGAGAATGGAATTCTCCCAAGGCGGGATCGGCCCTGGCCCGTCTGGCTATGGCACATGATCAGGATATTTTTCTGCGGACAGCGATCTTGAGTTCCGTAGGACCACATCTGGATTCCTTTACCGCCTTTCTGTTTGAAGAATTGCAGGGGAAGCAGCCACCGTTACAGATTCTGAATTCCCTGGTACTTATGGCGATCTCTGCAGATCAGCAGGATGTGCTCGCAAATATCTACGAGCGAGTCGCACAGTCAGAGAAAAAACAACCTTGGCAGGCCTGGCAGTTCGAGGTGGTGGCAACGTTGTTGCAGTCCCTCGCTCGTAAAAATCAGAGCCTGCCCCAATATGCAGGGAAAGCCAGCCCCCGACTGCAGAAAATACTGGAAGAACTCAAGCCACTGTTTCAAGAGGCACGGACGATCGCCGCTGATGAAACAGCAACAGTCAGCTTACGCAGGCAGGTCCTGCCACTACTTGGACATGGTTTTGCGCAGCGGGATGAAGATCTGGTGCTGTTGTCTGAGATGTTATCTCCTCGAAATCCGCGGATCATACAGAGTGCCGCTGTGGCAGCGCTCTCACAACGAGGCAATTCGCAGACAACAGAACTTATGCTGGCACGTTGGAAAAACTATGGCCCGGGTTTACGCTCTGAAGTGTTGAGCTCCCTGCTAAGTCACAAGGCAGGAGTGCAGTCTGTTCTGGAAGGATTGAAAGACAAAACAATCTCTGCAGCGGACATCGATGCTTCGAGTCGACAACTGTTGCTGAATAACAAGGATCAGAAAATACGACAACAGGCTGAGAAGCTGCTGGCTGCTTCACTTGATTCTAATCGTGCCAGGGTCGTCAAAGAGCACGCTGAGGTAGTCGCACTGACTGGAAAAACTGAAGCGGGGCATCAGGTGTTTGTGAAACGCTGTGCTGTCTGTCACCAGCTCAACAATGAGGGTAAACCAATCGGTCCTGATCTGACAGCCCTGACAGACAAATCGCCTCAGGCCCTGCTGACGGCGATTCTGGATCCGAATCGTGCCGTGGAGAATAAATACATCAGTTATCTGGCTGTAACCGAAGACGGACTGACATTTAATGGTTTGCTGGCGTCCGAGAGTGGCGAGAGCATTACGCTTGTGCAAAGTGATGGCAAGACGAAGACGCTGCTCCGTACCGATCTGGAAGAGCTGATCAGTACCGGAAAGTCACTGATGCCCGAGGGGCTGGAAAAGGATATGACGCCTCAGAATCTCGCGGATGTGATCGCATATTTGAATTCAACAAAATTACCCAGAAAAACATTTCCGGGTAACGAACCGGCTGTCGTTGTCGCGGAAGCATTGCGCGGCGACTACTTTTTGATCCCTCAGCTGGCAGAAATCTATGGCTCCTCTCTTACATTTGAGAGCAAGTATAAGAATCTCGGATACTGGCAGAGTGAGAATGACCGGGCAATCTGGACGCTGGATGTCCCTCAGGCAGGCCGGTATGATGTCTACCTTGAATTTGCCTGCCCCCCCGGGACGGCCGGTAATCGTCTCCTTTTGGAAACAGGGGAAGAACAACTGTTCTGGACTGTGCCCTCCACGGGGACCTGGGATGTCTACCAGAACCGCAGAATTGGCACCATTACTCTCCCCGCCGGAAAGCCTCGACTGACGGTTCAGAGTCAGGGCAAAATCAACAGTGCCTTACTCGACCTGAAAACGGTCCGTCTGCGTGTCTCCAGCAGGTAATCGGTTGCTGATCCCGATTACTGAATGGCTCGCTGAAGTTCGAAGTATGTTGCGATCGCAGTGGTTATACCGAATCTACCCTCGCCATATTTACACGCTGACAGAGCCCGGAAATACGATTTAATTCACAAAAACTCAGTGAAAAACAGATAGCATCTCCAACATTCTGCCGTTATTGGGGGTAGAAAAGAGGTGCTGAGACTGCACATTCCTTCGGGCCACTGAGTTTTCGTGAATAATCATCTGAGAATAAAAAAAATCGATTGCGTAATTTTTTTTTATGAACGATGATTCTGTATATCTATCAATACCTCCTTGATATTCGATGATCCTGATCTGATCAAAAGAATATGTCGGGTGGCGGGCACCCCGTGGGGTTACTTTTAGCCGTAACCAAATGATTGAGGCTTATGGTCTCAGGAAATTAGAACCGTGTCGGACGAAGGTTTTAAAGATCCCCTGGATGGTGAAGAAACTGTGGACGAATTTCCTCCGGTCAATGTAGATGAAGAAGAAACTGTCGATCAGTTTCCCCCCATTGATTTCAAGGAAATCGACAAGACCGTCATCGGTGTCGACAGTGCTGCCAGCAAATCTGCTCAGCAGATGGGAGGCCCCTCCGCAGAGAAAGCTGCTGCCTGGATTGGCAGGAAACTGGGAAAATATGAAATTACCGGTCTCCTGGGGCAGGGCGGTATGGGGGTCGTCTATCGTGCTTACGATGATACCATCGGCCGCGAAGTCGCCATCAAGCTTCTGCCGGCTGAATTAGCCTCCGATAAAAATATGCTGGAAAGGTTTCTGGCGGAAGCCCGGGCTGCCGGCCGTTTGACGCATCCTCATATTGTCTCGATTCACGATATCGGCCAGGAAGGGGATGTCCATTATATCGTCATGGAACTGATGACCGGTGGCAGCACCGACGATCATCTGGAGACTATCGGCCCCTATTCACCCCTTCAGGCAACACGCATTATTGCTGATGCCTGTGAAGGATTGATGGTCGCTCACACTTCAGGGCTGGTACACCGGGACATCAAACCCGGGAACCTCTTGCAGTCCCGACATGGCACGATCAAGGTCGCTGACTTTGGTCTGGCGAAACGGGTCGTTCAGCAGTCACTTCAGCTGACTCAAGACGGGCAACTCATCGGGACGCCTTACTTCATGAGCCCTGAACAGTGTGAGTCTAAACCCGTTGATTTACGCAGTGATATCTATTCCCTGGGCGCAACATACTACACTCTACTGACGGGCGATCATCCCTATGAAGACGCGGGCAGCATCGTACAGATTATGTATGCTCACTGTCATGCCGATCTGCTGGATCCTCGGAATGTCAACGCACAGATCCCGGACAAATGTGCCGCCATCGTGCAGAAATCCATGGCGAAGAAACCGGAAGATCGCTATCAGTCCGCCCAGGAGATGCTGGTCGATCTGAAAGCGATAACGGCCAATTCCGAGAAGTACGGCGATACCACAGTGCTCAGCCAGGAAGAACTGGACCGGGCACATGCAAAACCCCAGGAGTCTGGTGGCTGGCGGAAAAACGTATTCAATGGTGTCGTGTTCCTGGTGACCTTTTTACTTTTGACACTGGTTCCCTGGTATTTCTGGAATGGAAATCAAAATCAGGAAGCGGGAAAATCGGTAGCACCCCAGGCGAATGCTGGACCTTCCGGACAGGGAGTTACAGCAGAAAAAATCCTACTGGGAACCTCGACGGCTATGACCGGAGCCAACAAGGAACTGGGCAATAACATGGTCATGGGGATGCAGGCCTGTTTCAAGCGAGTTAATGAAGAAGGAGGCATTGGGGGGCGTCAGATTGAACTCGTGGTCAAAGACGACGGGTATGAACCCGATCAGGCCCTCGCAAACATGCAGCACTTGTTTGAAGAAGATCAGATTTTCGCGGTAGTCGGAAATGTGGGGACTCCTACAGCGAAAGCTTCGGTCCCGTATGCGAATGAGCATCAGCATCTGTTCTTCGCTCCATTTACCGGCGCTCAGGCCCTCCGCCGCGATCCACCTGATCGTTATGTATTTAATCTGCGGGCCAGTTATGCTGACGAAACAGCGGCCATGGTGCATTACTTTGTTGAGAAACAGCGCATTGCTCCAGATAAGATCGCAGTCTTTGCACAGAATGATTCATTCGGCGATGATGGCTTCGCCGGCGTAGCCAAGGCACTGGAGAAGTATAAGATCCAGCCGGAAAATATTTTTCGCGTAGGCTATGACCGGAATACTACTCAAATCACCGATGCGGTCGAGCAGATCGTCCAGAATCAGAACCGGGTTGAGGCCCTGATTATGGTAGCGACATTCAAGCCAGCCGCACTGATGGTTCAGCAGATCAAAGATCGCAAGCTGAAGATTCAGACTGCAGCTGTCTCATTCGTCGGAAGTGAACTGCTGGCCCAACAGTTCAAGGAAATGGGGGCTAAATACGCAGAGGGCGTAATCGTCACTCAGGTTGTACCCTATTATCTTTCGAGCGCAACCGGGGTCTTACGCTATCGCGATTCTCTAAAAAAATATTACCCGCTTTCTAAACCAGGATTCGTATCTCTAGAGGGGTATCTGGCCGCTGAATGTCTGGTTGAAGGTCTGAAAAAACTACAGGCGTCAGGGAAGGCGGTCACGACGGAGAATCTGATTGACGCTCTGGAGCAGATCAAGAATCTGGATCTGGGGATTGGGCCGATAATCAATTTCGGTCCCTCGCGTCATCAGGCTTCAGATCGGGTCTGGGGGACAGTCCTCGGAAAAGACGCTCGCTATCAGGAGCTGGAACTGGAATAGGCTTCCCGCCGCTGGTTCGGGCGAATGACAAGACTGCGAGAAATCTCTGTTTTTCAGTAGTTCTGCTTCCTCTCAGAGCGTTATAACCTCTACGGGCCCACTTATGATCTTGTTTCCTCCCTCACTTGTATGTCATAAGTGACCTGCCAGAAAGCAGATAAGCCATTTCAATGTCTTAGCTATGGCTGAATCTGTGCCCCACAGTCTCATTCTTTGAATACCCGTATCATGGGCCGATTTGAATCGAGACTAAAAAGCGACTCCGGACGCTCGTGAAGGTTCATCATGAATACTGAGCTATTAACGCAAAGAATCGGCACTGCTGGGACTGATTCGGGATACTGTACGCTTGAGGAACTGGCGACTCAATTTGTGGATGAATATCGTCGCTGGCTGAATCCCTCCATTGATGACTATGCCGATAGCTATCCGGAATATGCTACAGAAATCCGAGAGAGTTTTCCTGTTCTGATTGCGATGGAAGAGTGGAAGGGGAATCAGGAAATCGACTGTCTCAAACAGCAGTCTGCTGATTGTCTGAAGCTGAGGCAGCTGGGAAATTGTCAGTTGATTCGCGAAATGAGTCGCAGTCGCACCGCCCTGTTTTTCGAGGCAGTGCAGGGAGCACAACGACGACCGGTGGCTGTGAAGTTGATGCCCTGGAAATCGGAATTGACGCCACGCTGGCGGGACCGGTTCAAACGGGAAGCCCATCTTACATTTCGCTTGCAGCACAAAAACATTATAACCATCTACAGTACTGGAGAAGACCAGGGGTATTCGTACGCTGTACTGCAGCAGGTACAGGGAGTTGGTCTCAATCAGGTAATCGCCTGTCTCTCTGGTTCTGCGTTGTCATTAACGGGGGACCGAGATGAATCACAGCAAAACATAAAACAGATACAGGCTGTGACACATGCATTAGAGCGTGATCGCTGGCGGATGTCGGCGTTGATCGCACTTCAGTTATCTAATGCATTACGCTACGCTCACAATCATGGGGTATTGCACAATGATTTTCGCCCGGAGAATGTTCTGGTGAATGCGGACTGGGACTGTTGGTTGACCGGGTTCGCCCTCCCTCAGTTTGCAGAAGGGGCATTGAAACAACAGCAGACTCTGACCTTACGCAATCAGTCTCCTGATCGCTTAAATGGCGTAGTCAGCGAGCAGAGTGATTTGTATTCTCTGGGAATGACTCTTTATGAATTAGTGACAGGTATCCCGGCTTTTACTGCCCGAAGCAGCAGTGAGTTGATTGAACTCATCATGCATTCGGAACCTGCAAGACCCAGTGAACTGGTAAAAGATATTCCGACGGATTTTGAAAACATCATCTTGAACTGTATCTCCCCTGTAGGCCAGCGGTATCAGTCAGCAGACGAGTTAAGTATTGATCTGGTACGTTTTCTCAATGGGAAAAGCGTGCGGCGTCGCTTGAGTCGACGGTCCGCTGTGTGGGGGAAATGGTCCCGCTTCTGGGGTAAGTCAAAGAATTCGTCAGGTTAGCAAAGTTCTAACGAGGCGGACGTCGGCCATTGTTTTGACCGGGGCCACCTGGCCGAGGAGGGCGACGTTCATGAGGGGGGCCGTGACCGGGCCTGCCTGGTCCAGGGCCGCCACGATTAGGCTCAGGATGACTCTCTCGAAAATTATCCAGATTCAATTCGGGAAATTGCTGTTCGAATTCTTTCTCATATTCATCAAACTTATTCCACATCAGCCAGCTGTCGACATCAGAGCCGGTCCGGTGGTAGAGCAGAGCCAGTTCCTCAGTGGCGTCGATGATCCCAGCCAGCTGTTTGGGAGGACCAGACTGTTTTTTCCAGGCCGGTTCCAGAATCTGGAGCGCATGCTTATAGAGAGTGATTGCTTCCTCGGTGTTTCCTTTCTTACCGACGATCATCGCCAGTTCGAGTTCAAATTTAGCCAGCCACTGATTGTGCTCTGCTGATTCAGGAAACTGTTCCGCCAGTTCTTTTTGTAATCGCAGTGCCGTTCGCAGAGACAGCTCTGCCGTATCATGAGACTGACGAGTATCAATTTCCGGTGAATGATTTCTCGTGAGAATATCCATCGCATGTGCCAGTTTATTGTGCGAATGAATCAGCGAGATTTTGTACTCGGGAATGGTCGGAGAATCAGTGACCAGGTGAGTCGCATGTTGTATGGCGTTCTTTAAACGTGAAATCACTGTCTCGGTGATATCGCTTGCACGGGCATTGCGAAGTTCAACACGTTCATAGGATTTCACCAGGGCATGCCGATAGTCGGAGATGTTGGGGTGCTCTTTAACCAGATTTTCCAGAATGCTGTATACGCGTGCCTGCTTGAGACTGTCCGATTCTGATTGTGGAATCTGGTCCGGAATCTGTTCCTGGAGACAGAGTGCCAGCAGATAACGATATTCGGGTCTGGTCTGGTCTGAGGCAATCAACTGTTCCAGAATGTCGATGGCCTGCTGCAATTGAGCCGCGTTGGGGTTCTGATCAGGCTTGAGACGTCGTTTGGGACTCCGATAGTTACCGCTTTGGATTGCCTCGGGACGGGATTGGCGGGCATTTAAAAAGTACGTACGTGCCAGTTCAAAACGCAGGTCTGATTGATCCTGGTTTTGTGCGATCGCTGTTTCCAGTAATTTGCGAGCAGTTTCGTGAGACGTTTTGGATTCGGGAAGCTCGTCCAGATGGCTGTGAATTCGACCAATTTCGTTATACAGAGTCGCGATCGTCAACGTTTTAGCTTCACTAAAATCCTGCTGGTATAGTTCCAGTGATCTCTGATAGGCAGCCAGAGCAGCCTGGAAATCTCCCAGCCGCCGATGGATATCGCCGACTTTATGTTGCGCGTTGGCTGCTTTGAGTCGAAATTCCTGTTGCGATCCAGTCGACTTTGCCAGCTCCTCATAAAAGGGAATCATGCCCGCGAGAAGATCTGCGGATTCACGCGAGAGCACCGGTTCAGAGTAATCAGCTGGAGTACTGGTCGTTTCCGAGGAATGAATCCGACTCGGTACAAAGCGGTCGAAGACACGGTCGAGAGTGGCCGTAGCCAGTTGTGCTGAAGCTTCTGCCTTTTTCCTCTCGCGACGTTCCCGTTCAAATCCAATGGCCAGCGTCACGCCCAGCAGGAGCAGTAAACTGAATGCGATTCCCGAGAGACTGGCGATAGCTGGATTCCGGCAGCTCCAGCGCCATAGGTGTTCCAGCAGATGGACTCGTCTGGCACGTATGGGCCGGTTTTCCAGGAAGAGATTAAGATCCTCTGCCAGCTCACTCGCTTTCTGATAACGGTGTTTTGTATCGGGAGAGATGGCTTTGAGGATAATCGTTTCCAGATCGCGGGGGATAGTTGGATCGATGCGGCGCAGGGAAGTAATTGAGCCTTGCGTGATCTTTTCGATCATCTCATGGCGGCTGGTGCGCTCAATCGCGAATCGCCGGGTCAGCAGTTCATATAGAGTGATGCCCAGACCGTAAATGTCACTCTGGCGGCAGGTCTCTCCGCGAAACATTTCGGGGGCCATATAGCCCAGCGTGCCGGCGATGTCTGTGGATTTACTCAGGTCATTCTGTTCTGCGACCCGCGCCAGACCGAAGTCTGTGATACAAAGCAGGCCGTCATGGTCCAGAAGCAGATTGCCGGGCTTAATATCCCGGTGCAGGATTCCACGGTCATGTGCATATTGCAGTGCGTTTGCAGCCTGAATTCCCAGAGCAGCGATTTTGTAGGGAGAGTCAACATATTGTTCGAATTCCAGGTCAGCGACTTTGTTTTCCGTTTTAAGGGGGAAGTCGGTTGAACCGCCGTCACTGGAAGAACAGATGACTGTTTCCTCGCCACTAAGCGAGATCGTCGCACCAGGAGACTTGTTCGTTTTGAGACCTGTGCTGGCAGCGGTGGCGACTATTTTCTGAGTCAGTTCATCCAGTCCGATACCTTCGATCAGCTGCATGACGTAATAATGAAAGCCGCCATTCTCACCGACACCATAGACGGGAACAATGTTGGTATGGTGCAGAGAAGCAGTCAGTTCGGCTTCACGTTGAAAGCGTTTAAGTTGTTTTTCATCCAGCAGTAGATGTCGCGGGAGTAATTTTAAGGCAACCCGTCGATTCAATGATTGCTGGATGGCCTCATAGACAACGCCCATACCTCCACGACCGATTTCCCGGACAATTTGAAAATCACCCAGTTGCTCAGGAACCGAAGCGCCTAACGAGACTTTGCTGGGAGCGGGCTCTGCATATTTACCCCCTTCCAATGCTGCGATTGCGGGAAAGAACTCTTCAATTTCAGCAGAGAGCTCGGGGTATCGCTGACGGTATTCCTCTACGGAAGGGTGCTCACCCAGGCGGATTCGCGAAATAAACTCTTCCGCCAGCTGTTCCAGGTCTACTGGTCCGGGAGGCGTCAGGTTCTTAAGCGAGCGATCTGATTCGGGGGATAGCATTGCCCAATGTCCTGTCGATTACCATCTACGATGAGGCAGACAAAGATAGTCTGATCATTCAATAATACCGGGAATTTGTACCAGAATGGAGCGCAATCTGGTTAATGCTCTGAAATATCTCATGCTGGCTGTTTTGGGTTCGATTTCGAGTACCTCGGAAGCCTCCAGGTTGGAGAGTTCTTCAAAATGTCTCAGAACCAGAATTTCCCGGTCGATTTCGTTCATGCTTTCAAGGGCTTCATGTAACTGTCGGGCCAGCTCTTCTTTAAGGGCCGCCTGACTGGGGGAAGTTAAATCTCCCAGGAGAACATCAGCGATCTGAAACGAGGTCGAAGCCGAAAAGACCCTTCGTTTTTGTTTCACCTCGCGGCGGGCATCACGCTTTTGTGCACCAAGATGCCGACGATGTACGTCGATCAATGTCTGACCGACGATGGTCCGCAGCCAGATGAAAAACGTAGTAGCCGGATCGTTAAGATAATGTTCAATCCGGGTGGCCGCATCCAGGTAGGCTTCCTGCAGAATATCATCCGCATCAACACGTCCGAGCAGACGATGATCGAGACGAAAATTGACAATTCGCCATAACCGATCGCGGTAGCGGTCATATTCGTCCGCTAAAACACCCTCCGGATTTTCTTTCAGCCGTTCCAGAAATTCCTGGGGGTCTTCCTGCTCTTCCAACAAAAATCTGTCCTCCCGAATAGTTACTGTTTAATCTCAGGCCTGATTCTAGTCGAATGCTTCCCGAAACAACAAGTCGCGTCTCAGGTTCGAAGAGAGGGATTATCACAATTCCACAGGCCCCTGGGGCAATGCGCAGACGAGAGGCGATCCGTATCTCTTACGCATGATTCAAGCTGTTTGACGGATGACATTTAGAACATTGCCAGAAATTCAACTCGGGCCCCGGAACCGACGCCCCGAGATTCCTGCTTGAAAACAAAGCGGTCCAGCAGAAAGGTTCAGGATGACTCCATTGGTTTCTGAACTTGGATTCCACCAGCCATTTTATGGTCTGAGTAATTAGGGACCTGTATTGGCCTGAACCTGAAACTGCATATCGGAATGAACGTCAGTGTTTAGCTACTGTTTTCGAAAGTCGTTCCAGATCAAACATAACGGATTTCAAACCGGATCAAAGCAACTGATTGACTGGAGATGCCTTACGGGGGGTGATCGATTGAGAGACAGTCTGGCTCGCAGGCGACCAATTCTCCATGGATTCGGTGAAGACTTGTTTTGCATTCTCCTGTAAGAGGGAGACACGCTATCTGGTAGAAGACCGCTGCAAATTCAGTCCATACCTGTAAATAGAGATGAGACCCTATGGACGTATTCATTACTTTTCGGACTATGGCACACCACTTGCGACACTTTGAATTCAGGATATTGTTTCAAGAAAACAATTCAGCAGAATTTGATTACAATTCTAAGGAGCGAGATATGGTTACTCGAGAAGAAATACGCGGTCATTGGAATGAATTGAGAGGTCGGATTGAAAAACACTGGAATCAACTGAGCCCTCACGATCTGGATGGAGTTGAAGGAGAGACTGATCAGTTGGTGGGAAAAATCCAACAGAAAACCGGACAGGCTTCTACTGAAATCCGACAGGAGCTGGATTGTATCGTCGACGATATGTCCAAGTCAGCTGCCCGTGCTACCGAAAAGCTGGGGGAAAACTTTGAGAACACGGTCAATAAAACTAAAGAACAGTTTCAGCATGCCTCCGAAGCGGCTCGCGCACAATATGAGCACTTAAATGAATCCATGCACAAAGGGTACCAGCAGGCGGAACAGACGCTGCGAAAGAATCCAGTGGAATCAGTTGCGGTTGCTTTTGGGACTGGCCTGATCGCAGGAGTTATTGTGAGTCTGGTCTGGCGCCGTTAAGAAACACGGTCCTATGCAGTAGTTAAACCATCCAATTGACATCAGGAGGTAAGGATGATTCATCAATACGATGATCTTGAGATACGCTCGCAGCAGCGAGCGAAGTCTGTAACCGACAAAGTTGAGCAGGAGTCTGCTTCCGGTATGTGCCAGTATGTTGAAGAACAGCCCGTAAAATCAGTTTTTATTGGTTTAGGCGCAGGTCTTGGAGCAGGTCTGTTACTGGGCGCTCTCTTCAGGGAATCAACCAGATATCTCTATCATGAACCTGGTATCGCTGAACGGGTTGGAAATCAAGTTAAAGATTCCTTGTCTGAGATCTTTCCCAGTTCGTTTAAAAGTCATTTCAGATCCTGAGACGCAAAACTACTAGTCACAGACTGTAAGCTTTAACTGAGGGGGGGAGTGATGAATCACGGGGGGCCAGGTCGCAGTGCAGAAGAGATCAGCCACTCCATGAAGCGGTTGCGTAACGAGCTTGATGGCGATGTGCATCAAATCAAGCAAAGTGCTGCGACCCTTTCTGACTGGCAGTATTACATCAGGAACTATCCCTGGATAAGTCTGGGAGGTGCAGCGTTAATTGGATATCTGCTTGTGCCTAAAAGACTAGAGATTCAGAGCCCCGATGCTGAAACGATCGAAAAACTGGCCCGTAAGAACCGGCTGGTTGTCGAGAATCAGCCTCGGAAACATGCTTCCAGAGGAGGGCTACAGACCGTTGCCTCGTTTGTAACCCGATTGCTTGTGAAAGCAGCTACCGCACAGTTAATGCACCATTTTGCCAATGGTATTGCATCACAAGAGCCAGCAAGTTCCTTTGCCGGCTCCGAAACCAGTTCTAACGGGGCAGGTGAGCATTTCAGCAGAATTATGGGCGATGGAGATTAAATTGAGGGCGTTACAAATGTTAAAATATCAGTTGTATGATTCCAGATTATCAAAACATCTATTGAGAGATGTTACATCAACTACCCGGAGATCCGGTAAGCCAGATGATAATGATTCTGCCTTAATTGGTGCAGATTCAGCTATTCGTCGACAGATTTCCAAACATCCAGCAATTGCACTCAATGTAGGTATTGCTACAGGATTTCTCCTGGGATGGCTGGTGAAGCGATGATTCGTAACAGCATGAAAAATCAGTCGCCAGATATAAGAGGTGGATTCGGCGATTTGATAGCAGATTTGATTTCACTTAGTGAACTCCAGATTGAGCTTTTGACCATTGATTCCCGCGATGCCCTGCGCAAATCTATCTACCCTCTAATCCTGCTCTGCCTGGGTTTAGGCTTGATCGTTGGCGCCTTTCCCGTGATGTTGTTTGGCATGTCCTGGTGGCTTAGTGAGGTCACCAGTCTCAGTCTGGCGGGGAGTTGTCTGACCATGGCTCTATTGTCGCTGGCAGGGGCTGGATTACTGTTCTACCTGGCCCGAAAGGGGCTGGTCCACAGTCTGGGACATTTCAAACGAACTCGAGACGAGCTACGCAGTAATACGCAGTGGATAAAGAAAATTCTTTCTGAGAAGCAGTGTTATCATCAGACGTCAACCAGGTGATGCAGAAGTCTGTATTACGCTTTAGTTAAGGATAGACATTATGAATATGAATGCCACCAAAACTCAAAATACTTCAGACTATAATCAGAATCGTTCTCCGGTAACCGACGAGTTACCCAGGCAAGGTGAGCCATTAAATCCCTCCGACGATTTCATTGAATACGTTTCGGCTTACGCTCGCCAGAAACCCGGCACTGCAGCTCTATGGTGCTTCGGAGTAGGGTTTATTCTGGGCTGGAAGCTTAAGCCCTGGTAAGAATGACTCTTCGCTCTGAGGAAACTATTCTAATCAGGGGCTCGTTCAACAAATTCAATCTTGCCGGGGGTATGGTTCTAAGATCGCACTTGCCCCCGGCTTTCTAAATGACTCGACTCCCAGTATTTGTAGACAGATGGGAGTAATATCAGTTAACCGCAGGTGCTCCGGTAATTCAAAGTCAGTGGGTAAACCGGCGGCTATCAACGGAGCCGTCGAGTCCAGGTAGTGTAAGGATCCGTGTGAACCAGAGGGGTTACATTTCAGATCTGGCAGACAAAACTCCTTCCCGAGGCGGGCAGTAATCCATATGTTTCCCGTCTGCTGTGAAAAGCAGGTTGCGATTCGCTCAAAGGCATTTGGGTAAGTCTCAAATGTGATCAAACCGTCCGAATCAACTTGGGCATCAACTGCTTCCAGGTTTCCTTCCCAGAGCCAGGGGGTCCCATAGCAGTCCACCCCATCTCGTTTCTTCTTTACAGCCGGCTTGAATACCAGTTGCCCCCGGTCACTGGTAACGACGTGGAAACCTGGCTGTTTACTTCCGTTAAGTCCATGGTCATCATCACACCAGATGACTTGATCGATATCCGGGCACTTCAGTAGACATTGAATCACATCACGTCGATGCTCCCAGATTCCGGACTGCAAATAGATCTGGGCAGATCGCATGTTAGGGCAGACCATTAATTCTTCAGAGTTACTCCAGGGTTTACCCGCAGTTACAAGTTGGAACTCCTGAAGAACTTCATTCAGGTCAACTCCAGAGTCAGCATCCAGATCGCTTTGCGAATGATCACCTGTGATCAGGATGGCAAATTCTTCCAGAAAACGCGTGATTCCGCCCTCAGATTCGATCAGGGAGCCCAGAGTTTCATCAATAGCCTGGAGAATGTCGACTGCGTAAGTCGGACCTTTCTCATGACTGACAAAATCATTATTGGGGAAATAGGCCAGAGTGAAATCCGAGAAACACTTCTGCTGACTCAGAGCGAGCAGGTAGTCAGCCGTGGTATCGTCGTGAAATCCAAATCGATAGGAGAGTCCACCGCGAGCTGAGGGCAGGGAACCATAGAGGGGAGTCGAGACAAAATCACCCAAAAACATTGTATGGGGACCCTGCATACTCTCGGCCAGTTCCACGCCTGGTGCCAGTTTTAGCAATAGTGGTGTTGTGGTTTCGTGTGTAACAGTACCCCGATACCACATATAATTGATGACTGCATCAGACAATGAGCCATGCTGTTCTATCAGCTCAAAAATCGTGGGGACCAGGAGGCGTTCCATATTCAGTTTGATCTGAAAATCGTTGAGATACTCTCCCATCCCCTCATTCATGATGGCTGTCAGGTCGGATCCAAAAAAGGCAACTTCATCCTTGGTCCGGTCATACCAGTAGGCGCCGGAAATTCCGTGTTCAAACGGGTATGCTCCTGTGGCTATCGTGCAGGTTGCAGCGGGCGTGATCGAGGGGAAAATGGAAGTACATTCCGAGCGAAATACTCCCTGATCTATCAACTTGGACAGATTCGGAAGCCAGCCCTGTTCCAGTGCGGGTTGGACAACACGTGTTGCCAGGGCATCGATGACGATAAGTAGAACTTTTTTTTTCATTTCTGGACTGTCTTTCCATCCATTTCAGCTGGAGCCTCTGACTGCAGTATATCATTCTCTTCTACAGGTTGAGACTAGTATTTCGTTCCGTCAAGAGTAATCGAAGTCAGAATAAATTAAGTGCAACTGAAATGCCGTTTCATTAAAAATGAACAGAATTGTGAGTAATATCAGGTTAGATTTCAGGCTGTCTCAGCGGCAAATTTTAAATTTACTTCGTCGGGTATGGCTTCTAATTAGATGTTTTGCTCTAATATGCTCTAGTTCCAATCATAGTCTGAATGAACTTACTGTTTAGCGGGCCATAAAAGCAGGATTCACAGTAATGATCATGGAATCTCTTCAGATTCTCATTGCACATAGTAATCAAAAAACTCTGTCAATTATCAATAACGCGGTTTTAACTCTCGGTCATAAAGTGGTCGATACTGTTGAAACAGGCGAGGCGCTGGTAAAATGTAGTGAGTCTCACCGACCCGATCTGGTGATAAGCGGGGTCAAGATGCCGGACCTTGATGGGATCCGGGCATTGACACTCATCGGCTCAGAAACTCCGGTACCCGGAATCATCGTAACTCCCAAAAGTGATCTGGAACTGGTGGAGACTGCAGCTCTGGATCATATCATGGCCTGGCTGGTGGAACCAATTCGGACTGTTGATCTGGCACCAGCCATTCTGCTGGTTCACCGCCGCGCTCAGGAATTTGCGGAACTCCGTAAAGAAAATCATGATTTACGTACGGCTCTGGTAGATCGGAAAACTATCGAACAAGCTAAGGGAATTCTGATGAAATCTGCAGGTCTGGATGAAGGAGAAGCCTTCAAACGGTTGCAGAAAATGGCATCGCGCAAACGAATTCGCTTGATTGAAATGGCGCAGGCTGTCATCCACGCAGAAGATGCCATCGATCTTAAGTAAGTTGTTTTCCTGATCCTCATTTGCCTCGAAATGAGATCAGGCTGAGCACGGCTACAAAAAGCGAGGCCCCGATAATTGACCATAGAATCGGAAACGGTTGATCGCCAAATTGAACCGTCAGTATTTCCGGTAATCCCAGCCCCTTCGACATCCAACTCCCCAGTAAGGCGCCAATGAAACCGAGTGCGATCGATGTCAGGCACCCCCCGCGAGAGTAACCTGCCAGAGATTGTCCTATACCTCCACAAATGGCAGCGACAATCAGCAATATGAGCAGTTCAAAGATTCCCATAGTTTTGTTTCCTTTTAAGTGCTTAAGTCAAAGTGCGCTGGCATCTTCAAGTTTCATGACTGCTTGTCCTGATCCAGGATTTCCGATAACTGCCGATACTTTGAACGGAAAGTTTCAAGATCTTGTTTTACAATATGCTGGTCGACGTACGCCGTCTGGAGCGCTTCAGCTTCACCACGGATGGCATGAATATCGTCAGGGCGACTGGCATGATTGGTGATTTCAGTCAGTGCTTTCAGTATGGTCAGAGAGACGGCAGTGCTACTGGCACCATATTCACGAATCTGTCCAAATGACTGAATCAATACTTCGGGAAAATCATCTGCCTCTGTGATCAGAACCCTCGCGACTGAATCATCGTCGCGACGAATCCGCACCGGTACTGACCGTTCAACCAGACGTCCCAATGCCCCTCCGAGTCTGTCGACACAGCTCATCGCTGTAAAAGGATCGTTAATGCCTGGTGACAGGGCTCGCAGTGCAATCTCAACCAGTTCACGAGCGGCATATCCCACATCCTGACGCGGAGTTCGTCGAGGGCCGACAATAATGACGCGATTCACCGAATTGGTGTAAGATGTAGTCATGTCCTCCGTCTTTTCTGTATCCCGTGGCAACCAGATCCGGGCCAGCAGCTTTTCCCGAGTCACGAAGTCCCCCGGTTTGCATAGAAGCTCAACGACGCCTTCAGCTTCACATGCCAGGGAAACCAGGCTTTCGCCATCAATTCCCTCGATATAACCTTCCGCTTGAGATGCGACTGTAATGTTGTTATCGCTTAACTCTGCACGAAGGTCCTCAATACTGAGTTTAGCTTCTTCTTCATCGGGACGTTCACCGATCCGTTCCGGAAATAGTCGATCTACGGCGAGATCCAGGTCGCGTGCTACCGCAGTGACGATTGTGGGAGCCTGAATGGCTGTCGCAACATGGTGGATAAACAGGATTAACATCCCCATACAGATTAATCCCAGAATTAATCCAACGGCCGTACCCAGCTGTGGAGTGAATACATCCGTACCATTTTTACCTTCGCGAACGGTCTGAAGCACAAGCATGCAGTACAGGCTGGTTCCCACATACTGACCGATAACAAGGTCTGCAATGCTGTCGCTCATGACGTTACGCACAAGTCTTGAACCGAACTGTGAGGAAGCAATCGACAGGGTCAGAACCGTGATTGAAAAGACGACGCCGGCCAGTGCAATGGTGGCACCTGCCACTGAGGAAAGAGTAGACCGAGCTGCTTCTGCTGTGGTAGAAAACCAACTCAGTTCTCTGTTAGAGCTGGCAATCATCTCATCCAGCTGACATGTCCCCATTGCAAGTGCAATTGCGAATAATGACATAATTGAAGGGACAAACCAGAAACTGCTGCGAAAGGAATCCCATAAATTTGCCAGACGTGCTCTCATAAGTTGGAAGAACTCCTCAGAAGGATTAGCCTGCCGTGTCTATTTTCATTTATTGGCAGATCGGTTTAGCGTCAATTTCAATAAATAGTATTCTAAGGTTCTGGTTTGGAGTTGTGACAGTAAAAAAACGCTGCAGTCGACAAATAGACGGCTGCAGCGTCAGATTCTAAACCAGATTAACTGGTTCAGTTGTGGACTTGATTCAGCTATCAATGCCCACTTTCACACCTTGGTCTTTTTGCTTTTTAACAAACAGGAACTGTTCGATGAGTGATTTCCGGTAAACAGGATCTGTAAAATCCGGCCAGTGATCGCGATCAAATCCCTGGATCTTCGTGATCTGATGATTAGACATCTTCAACACCAGGTTTTGCTGATTGCGATTTTTCAAGTCGAACTTAACCTGGAATGCCTGAAAAGGAACTGCAAAAAGCTTGTTTCCATTGGTGGTATGATGATCTAAAGAGACAATGATATAACGTGCTTTGCGATGCGCCGTATCTAGAATGATCTCTTCAACTTTACCAATTTGATGGTCTTCTATATTAAGAACTTTTAAGTTTAAAAGCTGATTGGCCCGGATGACTGCATTTGATGGTGGGACATCCTGGTCACGGCGGACGTTGTAGCGACGATCGAGTTTATTAAGGAATTCCTGATCTGCAAAATCTGGCCAGTGATCTTGCTCAAATCCTGTTGCTCCGTCAAGTTGTTCCTGATCCACTTTCAGTAGAAATCGATGGTCATGTTCGTGATTGTTGTTTGGCAAAACAGTTATAGCCTCGAAGGGGACAGCAAACATTTTATTTCCGAGCCCTGGAAAACCACCATAGGTTACCGCAGCGTAACGGATTTTGCCGTTATTTGAATCAAGAACGAAATCATTGATCTCTCCCACATCCTGTTGGTTTAAATTCGTAATCCCTTGGGTCAAGGCCGATCCTGCCCTGAGGAATGTGCAGTCTTTCGTAAGTGGTCTACTGATTTTATCTAGACTGTCCGAATGGTCCTCTTTCGGAATATTGGGTTTGTTCTGTGCGTGGCCACTTCCGGTCAATAAAACTGATCCGATACTAATGGCGATCGCTCCAGTGATCACTGTGACGGGCTTCATGATATTTCTCCCTGGACTAACCTGGTACAGAGCTGATCTCGGCGTACTCGAAATCTCTGAAACAAATTCAGATAAAATGGCCCTACTGTCGGAGAACAGCTTTCCAGGCTTAGTTTTAAACATCAGCCATGTGGAAAGTGTACCCCGACAGGATCACTGCTGTTCTTGATATGGCCCGCCATGCATCAGCAGTGACATGACGATTCAAATTGGTTTACCTGCTCTTCGGCTTCATCTTTCGCGATGCCGTAGTGCTCCTGGATCTTGCCGACCAGTTCATCTCGTTTTCCATCAATCTGGTCGAGTTCATCATCAGTCAGTTCTGCCCATTTCTGTTTGGCCTGACCTTTGATCTGTTTCCATTTTCCTTGAATAATGTCGCTATTCATCAAACTATCCTCCAATTTCTGGTTTTGAAATGTCTGGCGAAATACATACTTCGCCGATTAAGAACGAGTATTCATCCTATTCTTTTTTATTGAGCTCGACTCCAACCGAGCCATCACTCTTATCTCGCTCGATTTCGAGCTCGCCGGATGGGGTTTCCACATCCAGAACTTTTTCTTTTTGTTCACACCCCGTGAGGGTGAAAGTTGAGAAAGACATCAACATTAGAGCCAATGTACTTAATCCGAATTTTAAAATTGAACTTTTCATGAGATTCATCCTTCTAAAAGTAGATGCCTCAGTTTCTATGCGCGCAGTGGTAGCCGCTCGAGCACACAGGGGTTAAGCAAAAGTTGCTTACAAGCATTCAGACGCAGTTAGAATCACCAGTAAGTGGGTCTTCCATAAAAGTCATAAAGCTGAACTTCATAAGCGCGGTTGACAGGTAGTCGCGGATCATAAACCGGCGCATCTCTTACCTGTTCTTCAGTCAGATCGACATGAGCTTTTTTATCTTCCCACGTAAAATGTGTGATCCAGTCGAATGCGATAATTACTTTTTTGCCAGGTAACCAGTTTTGAGTATCGATCACCAGATATCGCATGGTCCAGCTTTCGGTATCTACAATCAGATCATCTATATGGCCTAACGTTCCTTCCATACACTGAATGTGATAACCAATAACCTCTTTTACGCTACGTAGGTGAGGGTTTCCGTCCAACTCCACAACCTGTGTTTGAGTTGAGTGATGATCCAGACCGGAGTCGGAATGCCCCCAATACATAGGCCAGTTAAAGTGAGACGAGAGTGCTACTTCCTTCTGCCGGGACACAGGAAGGTCGTCCTCCAACGCCGGAGAAGTTTCGATATTTTCCCTGGATAAGACTGTCGGTAATTCACGTGTATCAAGATTTGGCTGATCAATGGCTACTGGGGAAACCAGTACTTTTCGCCCCGGCAGCCAGTTCCCCGTGTCGATTACAAGATAACGGACGATATTAGACTCATCATCAAAAAGAAAGTCTTTAACGGTACCGCACTCGCCGTCTGTGGCCAGCACGTGATATCCATTAAGTTCATTGGTACTGCGAAACATTTGTGTCTCCTTTCCTGACTCTACCTGTAATCGGAAAGCAGATGGCGTGCCAAATCTGGTCAAATCATTGGGTGGCACTTGAGTTTGTTTAGATTCCATAAAGGATTCTCGCTGTTTTTTAGAGATATCAGGATTTAAAAATAATTCCTGCTGTGTTCCGTTTGCCTGCGCTAAACTATTTAAATTCTGTTCTATCGACTGCTGGCAAACCGGACTGCTTGAAGAACAGCCAGATTTGAGATGGACCCGGTCGAGCGATAAAAAAAGCCCTGCAGCGCAGTAATGTTATGCGCTGCAGGGCTGTCATAGGCCTGCTTATGATGTGTCTTTTGGACAAATCTTCTCTATCCCCAGTCTAACAAGACTGCGTCGTGAGTCAATCCACTAAAGTTTAGTATTAGACAGACCTCAATTTGGATTGTCTTGTTCAGGCTCACCTCACGCTTCAGGACGGGACTGAAAGGGACTTCGTACTACTCAAGTACGAGCTCAACTATTTGATTCGGACAAAAGAGTGCTATAATGGTTTTAAATTTCAGCTGAAACTGATTCCCTCTGAGTCTTATTGGCCTCGAAAAAAGGGAATATGGTTGCTGAAGTACGGGCCAGATAACACTTTATTAGTTATAAAAGCAGGGCTTGGGCCGACTGGAATCGTAAATACTGAATCTATCCGTATTTTGTTTACATCGATCCCCTTTATTCTTGCTGACAATGGAATAACAAAAGATGCCAGAAGCACTAGTGGTTGATGATGATCGTACAATCCGAGAGATGGTACGAAGTTCTCTGAGTAAAATTAACGTTGATATCATCCAGGCAGGTACTGCTCAGGAAGCGCTTGAGGCAATTAAAACTGGCTCTCCGGAAGTGGTACTGCTCGATATCATGCTGCCGGTCGTATCCGGACTGGACGTGTTTCGAGAAATTCGTGAGTTGGATCGCAGGCTGCCAGTGCTCTTCATAACCTCTTCCAGTGAAAGCAATGTTGCGATTGAAGCAATGCAACTGGGAGCGTTTGACTATCTGGCTAAGCCATTGGATCTTCCCAAGCTGAACGATCTGGTTTTGAAAGCGATCGAAAACAGGCGATTGATGAATATTCCTGTGGCCCTGCCGGTGGGAGGAAAGAAACGGAGTAGCGGAGATCAGTTTGTCGGTCGCAGTCCACAGATGCTTGAAGTCTTCAAATCCATCGGACGTGTCGCCTCGGAAAATGTTAATGTACTGATTCGTGGTGAAAGTGGTACCGGGAAAGAGCTCGTCGCCAGAGCTATCTACCAGCATAGCCCTCGTTCTGAGGAATGCTTTATGGCGGTAAACTGCGCAGCCCTGACGGAAACTCTGCTGGAAAGCGAACTTTTTGGCTATGAAAAAGGAGCTTTTACAGGCGCTGATCGACAGCGAATCGGTAAATTTGAGCAATGCAATGGTGGTACAATCTTTCTGGATGAAGTGGGGGACATGTCGCAGCTCACACAGGGGAAAGTACTGCGGCTGTTGCAGGAACAGAAGTTCGAACGTGTAGGTGGCAATAAAACGATTGAAACAGACGTACGTATCATTGCTGCGACCAATCGAAACCTGGAACAGATGGTAAAAGACGGCACGTTTCGAGAAGACCTGTTTTATCGTCTAAATGGAATGACTATTTCGCTACCTCCTCTCCGGAAACGAGGAAACGACATCGCTTTGCTGGTTGAGCACTATCTCAACGAAGCGTGTTACGAAATGGGGCGTACCGAGGTAGAAGGGATTTCCTCTGAAGCCCTGGATCAGTTGTTACAATACCGCTGGCCAGGGAATGTGCGTGAATTGCAGAGCGTAGTCCGTCAATCTCTCTTGAACAGCACCAGTCCGGTAATCGTTCCCTCTTCTCTTCCTGAAGACGTTTCCAGTCAATTTAAACCAACTCCCGAAGTCTTCCAATCAGACGATCCCCTGGATGAAGACCCAGCATTGCCGCTCTCAGATCTTCAACTTTTTGTTGATCAGAGGCTGGCAGCACAAACCAAAGACTTGTACAGCGAGACTCTGGAAACGATGGAGCGTTATCTCTTAACCCGTGTTCTGAATGAAACGGGGGGAAATCAGACCCGTGCTGCGGAGATCCTGGGGATCACGCGAGGCAAAATTCGTGATCGTATTGCGCAATTTGGAATTTCCCTCGAGAAGACAGTCAGCATTGATGAGAATGGCGGTTAACTGCTCTCACAGTAGATTGGCCTCAATGTGACCGGAGGCAGGCTCAGGTGCAGCTGTTAACTTCTCAAGCTCCTTGATAATTCCCCTTTCAAAGGCAGTGGTCGCTGACCAATCACGGCATTCTTTGAGCAGATCGATTATCGACCGCTTTCTTGCTCTCCACATGCTCTATTTTACAGACAGTCTAAAATTGCAGAAGGTTATCCGACTGCTATTTAAGGACTTATGCTGAATATCATTTTTGGGGACCCAACTCTGGCATAGCACTTGCTTATTCATATTTTGTCGCAACAACGCGATTGAAAATGTGAAAAGTAAATTATCTGAGCCAGGAATTTTACCTGGTCGGTTGGCACCGGCAGATTAAGCGGAGAGCCCAACCGGATCGGAAGCAAAATTCTGATTTCGAAAATTGGCCTGGATTCTGAAAGGGTATCACCATGTTAAGTTGGGCATTGATGTTTCTGATTATTGCACTGATTGCGGGACTGTTTGGGTTTGGACTGGTTGGTGGCATGGCCTATGGTGCAGCTAAAATCTGCTTCTTCATCTTCCTCGTACTGGCGATTTTCAGTCTGTTGACCGGTCGACGGGTTCCTACTGACTAATTCCTGAACAGGTATTTAAAACAGTCGATTAATAATCTGCTGGAGCACTCAACCGACGGCATGTTTACGAATGTGTCGTCGGTTCGTGCGCTATAGTAGTTCCCGATGGTAGTGAGAGGCCAGGAGAGAAGAGCTTTGCGAAATTCAACTGTAATTATATTGATCATCGTAGCTGTAGTTGCGATGGCATTTGGGGGCTGGATTTCATTTAACGATAGCGGGGAGAAAGCCAGCGTCACGATTCACAAGGAAAAAATTAAGCAGGATACAGAATCTGCAGTAGAGCAGGGAGAAAAGCTTGTGAATAAGGCGACAAGTAAAAGCAAAGAGTTAATTGATCAGGAGACTCAGGGCGAGCCAGCTAGTGAAAATGCAACTGACATAGAGTAAACTGAGCCTGCTGCCTCCCCTTGAAATTTCAGTATAAGACTTCAAAGTCTTCAATTCGCACTTTCATCTTTTAGAATCTAAGCAGACTTCTCGACTGATAAATGTCTGAAGATGATCCATTTCAATTTCACCTCACCAATTTAGTAGAATAAGAGTCTGGAATTTGATAACTTCATTTGAAGTCCACTTCCCTGGTTTATCGTTTTGAATCAATCGAAAAATGCTATGAAAGTATAAGCTACGCATGGTTCCTTCCTCGCCGAATGAGAATATCCCCAATTCAGCACTCTGGGCTTCTGATGAACAATTGCAGAAGATTATCGATTCTGCTCTGGATGCTGTCATTACTATGGATATGGAGGGGCTGGTAGTAGATTGGAATCGACGTGCGGAGGAGATCTTTGGCTGGTCTTACGATGAAGCAGTTGGGAATCCTCTGGTTGATCTGATCATTCCGGAGCAGTATCGTCTGCAACACCTCGACGGTTTGAGACTTTTTAAATCGACAGGCAAGGGGCGAGTCATCAACCAGAAGCTGGAGCTAACCGCTCTCAGGAGAAATGGTCACGAGTTTCCTGTGGAACTGATGGTTACCAAAGTCGACTGGAAAGAGCAGACCATCTTTAATGCTTTTGTTCGCGATGTTTCGGATCGCAAGGAAGCGGAACAGTTAATTGCACGGGAAAAACTTGAGGCTGCGCTTCTACAACAGGCCAGTTTTGCTTCATCGACCATTGATGCTCTGGAAGATGCCTTAAGAATCTGTGTCGCTAATCTCGGCGAAATTTCCGGCTGGCCTGTCGGGCATGCATTCCTCATGAATCAAAATGGAACTCGTCTGGTCTCTTCGCGGATCTGGCATTTTTCCAATCGAGATAATTTTCGAGCATTGGATGAGGCTTCCCAGCAACTCAGTATTTCCCGTGGTGAGGATTTGCCCGGACAAGTCTGGCAACGCGGCGAACCGGTCTGGATTACAGATATTGAGCATGATCAATCACTCCAGTCTCCCCGCGACTTTTCGTCACTGGGGGTACGCTCTGCATTTGGATTTCCCGTGAAACTCGATGGCGAGGTTATCGCAGTCGTAGAATTCTTTAATACGCGGCTGACAACCCCTGATCTGAATCTGCTGGCACTGGCACGTGGGGTGGGAAACCTGATCCGCCATGTTATTGAACGTGTGCAATGGCAAGAAGAACGAACTCGACTGGCCGCGATTGTGGAGTCTTCAGGGGACGCCATCATCGGCAAGGCGCCCGATGGTACAATCACCTCCTGGAATAAAGGGGCCGAGGAAATCTATGGCTGGATGGCGGATGAAGTTATTGGCGAGACAGTGTCGGTCTTACTGCCTCCCGGGATGGCTCGTGAGGAATCAGAGATTTTGGAAGCAATGAAGACGGGACGTCGCCTCGATCAATTTCAGACACGACGGGTGAGAAAAGATGGTTCGATCATCGATGTTTCCATATCAGTTTCACCAATCCGTGGAATGGATAACCAGATTGTAGGAACTTCTACGATTGAGCGAGATATCACTGCACGCCGACGACGAGAAGAGGAGCTCAGCAAGGCACGCGATGAAGCAGAGCAGGCAACCCGCACACAAAGTGAGTTTCTGGCAAACGTCAGTCACGAGCTGAGGACACCCATGAACGCGATTCTGG
The DNA here is from genome assembly GCF_007744075.1 of Gimesia chilikensis. NCBI lineage: Bacteria > Pseudomonadati > Planctomycetota > Planctomycetia > Planctomycetales > Planctomycetaceae > Gimesia > Gimesia chilikensis. Next base: position 1,992,749 of record NZ_CP036266.1, read on the forward strand.
GAATGCTTGAACTGACTCTTCAGGAAGACTTAACTCCGTTAAAACGGGACTACCTGCAGACAGCAAAAGACTCCGCCGACTCACTGTTGCTTCTGGTAAATGACATTCTGGATTTCTCACGACTTGAGGCGGGTCGCTTTGAGCTGGAGCCCGTTGCCTTCAATTTGAGAGAACTTATTGATGAGGCAATCAAAACGCTCTCTCTCCGCGCCTGTGAAAAAGGGCTGGAGGTAATCTGTCGCATTGATCGGCGTGTGCCGGCGCGCGTCATTGGAGATCCGGTCAGGTTGAGACAGATTTTAACTAACCTGGCAGGTAACGCGATAAAATTTACCGAACAGGGTGAAGTCGTTGTTGATGTCAAGTTTATCGAAGAATCAGTCTATTCTCCTGCAGATGGTCGATCTGCTATTGAACCGATCATCGGCAAACATACTGAAAAACAAGTACTTCTGGAATTCAGTGTGTCGGATACCGGCATCGGTATTGCACCGGAAGATCAAGAGCGGATCTTTGCTCCATTTGCTCAAGCGGATGCTTCTACAACCAGGCATTATTCAGGAACTGGCTTGGGACTGGCAATTTGTCACGAACTAATCAGCCTCATGAAAGGCCAGATGAAACTGAAAAGTGATCTGGGAAAAGGTAGCCGGTTTTCATTTCAGGTCGTATTCCCGGTTGCTGATCCGGAAGAAATAGAATTCCCAGGAGAGAAGTCGCGCGTATCTGAGTTAAAAGATCTTCCCGTACTGGTGGTAGACGACAACCAGACGAATCGTCTTATTTTAGAGGAAATGCTGTCTAACTGGTCAATGTCTCCCACCCCTGTAGAATCCGCGAAAGAAGCATTACAACATCTCAACTCAATCCAGGAAACTGAGACAGAATATCCTCTGGTAATCGTTGATGCGCTGATGCCCGAAACCGATGGTTTTATGCTGCTTGAGAAAGCTCGGGAAGAGGGGTTGCTTGATACGGCCACTATTTTGATGCTTTCATCAGCAGATCATCAGATATTCGGAGAGCGGTGTCAGGGGCTCGATATCTCGGCATTTCTGGAAAAGCCAATTTCCCAGTCTGATTTACTAGATGCCATTATGACCGCATTAAAAGGACCACAACTCGAGAGAAATGGTGTTGTGCAGATTAGCGAGACCAAACAGTCACTGCGTATCCTGGTAGCGGAAGATACACCAGCTAACCAGAAAGTAATTACAGCAATTCTGAAGAAGAGGGGGCACCAGTGTGTCATCGCCAATAACGGGCGCGAGGCTGTGGAATGGGTGCGCAATGATACCTTCGACGTCGTATTAATGGATGTGCAGATGCCAACCATGGATGGTCTGCAGGCGACAAGAATGATTCGCGAATATGAAGAGGATGCCGATGAGCATATCCCCATTATCGCGATGACTGCTTATGCCATGCGGGGGGATCGTGATAAGTGTATCTCTGCGGGGATGGATAATTATATCTCGAAGCCGATTGATGCCCCCAAGCTCATCAGGCTGCTGGAGCGACTGGCATCAAAATACCCGCGCCAGTCTAATCTAAACTCGGCGATTACCAGAGAAGAATCAGGCCCTCCCGCTGAGCCATCAGGCAGGAAATCGGAACAAACTCTAGCTGATTCCGCAGGTATCGTTTCAACTCAGCCTGTAATGGATATGAAGGCTGCGCTGGACCGTGTGGGGAATGATCCCGATCTACTCAACTCGATGGTCGGATATTTTTTTGAGGATGCACCTGGCTTGGTTCAAGTGATTTCTAAGCAGAATCAATCAGGAGATGCTGATGAAGTCGCGCGTGCAGCACATAGTCTCAAAGGGCTCTGCGCCAACTTCAACGCAGATGCGGCAGTAGGGGCTGCGAAGGTGATCGAAGAGATGGGACTGCAAGGAGATTTGCAGGGGGTTCCCGATGCAATTCCTGCCTTGGAATTGGAAATTGACCGTCTCACCAGCGAATTGACAAAATGGCGATCAGAACTCTGATCTCACTTGTCAGATTATCGGGTTAACTCTCATGCTCCCTCATTGATCGCTGAGCTGGCATTCTGTTCGCTGATCGTCCACGCTGAGCCCCACCATTTGTCGTAACTCCATGTTACGCCCCGGTTAGAGACCTCTTGATCTGTTTTGGTATGAGAAGTGCATATTAGATACTGAAAAAGATCACCTGATTTTCAGGCCCCATTCAGAAAGGATCAATTCAATGTCTACTAATGTCGAACACCAGGTTGCACCAAATCAATCAGTCGTCGCGGATGTTCTCCGGATTATTCTCGCAGTTCTTCTGCCACCGGTCGGTGTATTATTGCAAGTCGGGTTGGGAATGCATTTTTGGTTGAATATCGTTCTCACATTATGTGGTTACATCCCCGGGCTCGTGCATGCAATCTGGGTTATCGCCCGTAAATAAGTTCCCATACTCAATCAGCTGCTTCATTTTCGCTTATTAGATGAGGAATTATGTTTGCCATTGTTTCACTGATCGTAATCGTGGTGGTTTCAATCATCGTTGTCAGAGTGGCAACGGTTGCGTTATCACTGACCGGGCTCTCAAACCAGTTGGCGCGCTTCCAGGCCAGATCTGCATTTACCAGTACCGGATTTACGACCAGTGAAACTGAAAAAGTAATGCGACACCCGGTTCGCCGAAAAATCATTATGACGTTAATGATTTTGGGAAACGCGGGAATCGTTACAGCAATTTCTTCTTTGATTGTCTCCTTCGTCGGTGCTGAATCCAGCGGTGGACTATGGCTTCGAATCGCCTTGCTCGCTGTCGGTCTCTCGGCACTTTGGGTACTGTCTTATAGCGACTGGGTTGACCACCGTATGTCTGAATTTATTCAACGCGCGCTACAGCGATGGACTGATCTGGAAATTCGAGACTACGCCGGTCTGTTACACCTGACCGGGGAATACATCGTCGTGGAACTGAATGTGAACGCGAGCGACTGGCTGGCCGAGTCGAGTTTAAACGAGTTGAAGCTTAATGATGAAGGTGTTCTTGTTCTCGGGATTGAAAAAGAGGATGCGTCATATATAGGTGCACCGCGCGGCGATACGCAACTGGAAGTAAACGATCAGGTGTTGTTGTATGGCAAGGCAAGCGTCTTGAAAAACCTGGATGAGCGTCGGCGCGGTGCTGCCGGGAACTGGGAACACCATAAAGCCGTGGATGACCAGAAACGTTCTGAGGAACAGGAAGCTGTTGTCTCATAATCCTTCAATTATTGTTTAGCAGTAATGCTATGGTTTATTGATCAGCCTGGTAAATAGAAAGCAGGCCTGATTGATGTAGAAGTGCAAACTCCTGATTGTGATTTCCTGGGATAACGGCAATGGGATCTGTATTTTTGAGAGTTAGATCGTTAATGAGTTGCAATTGTCTTTGCTGAGTCTGATAGATCTCCAGAGCATTACTGCCTGCAACGATCAGGTTTCCATTTCGTTGAAAAGCAGTACAGGGATTATCCAGTCCTTCTCCGAAGTTGAATGTCGTATCTGAGCCAAATCCGTCCCAGATTACGGTTCCTCCCTGGTCAAATACCAGCGCGATTCGAATTTGAGTATTCGGATAAGACGCGGTCATCGAGCGAATTCGTCGATGAAAATTATCAAATTCTGCCCCCTGAGGATCAACAATTCCCAGATATGGGCCTACCCCGATAAACAGCTTGTTTCGTCTTTCAAGACAGGGGATCGGAAACTGAATCGCTCCTTCCTCAAGCTCGAGATCCCGGGGAAGCGGAATTGAATGACTGGAGATCAGATGATTTTCCCTATTATAGGTACTCGTCAGCAGGAGATCTCTTTGAATGGCCAGGTTCCAGGAGATTCCATCTAGTGAACCTGCAGTTGCCCCCAGAATAATATGCGGCAATCCGTTGAAATCACCCGCAGTCAATCTGCAGGGAAAGTGGTCCGACTCAGACAAAACCTGGGATTGAAACTGATCGCGGGCTGTGAGGACTCTTACATAAAGTTGATGTTCCGGTGAAGTGGTTTTAGGAATCAAGAGGATGGGGAAATCGTGAGTTTCACCTGGATTCAGTGACCAACTCAGGCGGGAGGGGACGTGAGAACCGTCCCACAAGCAGCGTTCCAGAACCAGTTGAGAGGTCTGAGGATTTACTCCTGCAGCGTAGATTGTTTCACCAATGGTAATTGCAGTCTGCCATTCAACGTCACTGGAAAGTTCAATCGTTCTAATCAGCTGGACTGATTTCCCAGGGCTTTTACGTTTAACAGGTTTACGCGCGGTATTTTTCTGTTGAAGATACCGTCCGGTATCTCGCTGCAAGAGTTTGTCTGAGGGAACCAGTTTACCGAGTTCCGTAACCAGAGCCTTTCGTTGAGTCAGGTCCGCATGATTCAGGCTTCGTGAGATCAGGATTCTCGCTTTTTCTTCAGCATGTCCAGTCACAACTCGATCAGGATACGTGGAACGCGTTTGCGCCAGAAATTCAATCAGAGGGAGTCGACCACTGAGGGGCAGATTGGTTTCCGATAGTTCATTGATTTTCTCTTGAGCCTCCTGATGTAAGCCATGTCTGGAATAAATTTCAAATAAATGATCGAGGCAGAGTCTGGCCTGCGATGAATGGGGCCAGCCCGATTCCAGTTCTGCGATTGCCTCATCAGTGGCTTTGATTTTATCTTCTAAAATACGAGCAGCCTGAGTCGGGAGTTGCTGCTGATGCAGTTGATTTGCTGCCCGGCGGTATGCTTCGATCGCTTTCTCTTCCTGGTCTAATTTTCGATGCAAATCGCCTACGGTTTCAAATTCTTTAAGTTCTTCATACTCGGTGATTGCTTCAGCCCAGAGACCACCTTCAACGAGGCATTCGGCAGCAGAGCGAGGTTGGTTAAGCTTGTCTTTGTAAAGAACGGCAGCCTCGCGCCACTGGCGACCAGATTTGAGTGTTTGTGCGGCAGCACTATAATCCCCCAGCAAGTGGGCATAGATGTAAGCTGCCCGTCTATAACGTCCAAGTTGGACTTCCCGGGTTGCTAATTCCCGATAGCGGTTCATTAATTCCAGTTGAGTTTCATAAGGAATATCCCAGAAATCAGCGGCTCCTCCCGATCCCATACTGGTGAAATCAACATTCATGTCACGCCTGGAGAGGGTGTCTCCGGGCGGGGCAACACCCCGGTGACCGGGATCGCCGCCCATAGGTAGTGCATATTTAAGACCTTCATCCGGATTGTTACCCAGCAGATTGAGCAGGCGTTTAATTTCTCTATTGCGTTTAGACTGATCCGGCCTGAACGCAGAAAACAGCTGTTTTCCAGCCCAGTTTTCCAGATGATTAATCCAGTTAGGGGCACCATGATTGCGGGTAGGTACCTTGCTCGTAAATGAAAGGATCGCCTTGGCAAACAGAGCATGCGGAAGCTTGAGTGGATTCGGAAGATTGTTGAATACAGATTCATCTGGATTTTTAGGGAGCTTCTTCAGGGAATCCTGGTCCGAACCAATCTCTTTTTCTTCCTCTTCAAATAACGTATCCAGACTAGGAAACTGAATCAGGGAGATCGTATGCAGCTGTGATGAGATTGCTATTCCAGGAACTGCATAATCCCAGTTGGAATCCCGTGAAATAGAGGGCTGAAAAAAATCCGCAACCGATAATTCATCCTGCTGCTCACAAGCGACGAGACCCGCTGCCGGATGCCAGATCCAGGTATAAGGGGAGCGCAGCAGGGTTTCCAGTTCCTGTAGCGAAACTGCTGGTCGAAGCGAAGCTTCAACCGGTAGATAAAGACGTGAAGCGATCTGCCCATAGGGTACTCCCTGTCGCGACCGAACCTGCTGATCCGAAACGGCCAGTAGACCACATGGCCTCCGGCTCTGATTTGACTCAGGAATCAAATACAGCTTGAGCGACATCTGGGCGACTTCCCATTGGCTGATCTCATCGATCCATACTTCGGGACGGTTACCCGGCAGAAACCAGGCTGTCGTGTCTCTAACAGGTTTTGGATGATATTGTAACTGGACGGTAGCCGTGTTCATGTCAGGTGCTCCCCGAATTTCTTGATCGCTGCATCAAAGATCGGTTGGGGACTGCTACATTCGTTTTCACTACAGAAATATGCATCGCCCCAGAAACGTCCATCATTGCACCAGCCTGATGTTCTACCCTCTACCAGGCAGAGAGAAACTTCAGGAATATTGATGTCTGCACTTTTAAGATGCAGCATGCCTCGAGAATCCAGGAAAGCCTGTGAACCATCATCCCAGGTAGCGACAGATAAATGACATCCCAGATCCCGGTTATGTTTGACCTGTTTAAAAGTTTTCAGTCGTCGTTGATCACTGGATGAGATTCGGGAACCCTGCAGCATGATATACTTTAAGTCCGGTTGATACGAAATCCGTAATGTTGACTGTTTTGTCGTTTTCAAAACCAGCTCACCTGATTCTGTCACCAGGATTCCCATAAACTTTTTGCGGATGTTTCGGCCGGAATTTTTCCAGTGCGCCGGCTGATCTATCCATTTCTGAATGTCTGGCCGCGCAGGTTTCAATTCGGCCTGCATGCTATATAGATTAAGGACACATCTGTCCCAGCTGAAAGTATTGTCCAGTTTGATCGCAACAATCTGCCCATCGGTGGAAATATCCTCGCTTGAGATTGATTCGACTTTGACAGAATCCATGACCGGAATGGTTTTCAGTTCTTCACGGGCGGGAAAATAGATTTTACCTCCCTTCCACAGGATACAGACTGGTCCAATATCAGGGTCACGTTCAAAAATGGTGACCACATCGCTGGGATTGACTGTTCCGAGGTTGAATTCGGTCATCACGGGCTGTCCCCGAGATATATCAAAGGAGAGCGCGAGCCACTGGCTCCGATCAATTGTGCGGAAAAAACGATCGCAGGCCAGAATCAAATCTGAAGAATAATGCGAGGAACCGACGCGTTCGCCTGTAGCAGGATCAATGGCGATAATGGTATTGAACGTTTCATTGACCAGAAACAGGAAGCCGTGATGGGCGCAGATCGCGGTGAATTCCATCTGCTTCAGTTCAATGGGAGTATGTGTGACGCTTTTCTGTTCCAAGTCTATGTGTACCAGTTGAAGTTCTGAATTCTGAAGATCACCTGTGAGCAGCGAAATTCTTCCCTGATCAGGAATCCCTGTTTTCCAGCAGATATTCCTGCCATTTAACTGGGGGATTCCAAATGCCAGCAACTGGGCTCCCGTATGTGATTTGGGCCAGTACAACAGAAGACCGGAATCTGTAACACCAATTTGTCCATAGCCGGGAACCCACCAGGTGACCTGTTTGTTCTGCTGGAATGAGTACGCGAGATTCAATGGAAAAGGATGAGTGGCAAAGATGGCCGGTAAACCTTCAAAACCCTCCTGTCTTACGAGGGGGGCAATCGATGTAGAAGCCGTGTCAAACAGGCTTTCAAGATCGAGTTCCAGATCACATATGATTTTATTACCCCGTAAGCTTTTCTCGATCAACTGGAAGTGACCATCCCGTTTAACAGTGGCGATGTGCAGAATATCGAGTTCTACAGTTCGTAGCGCAGTCTGAAATTCCGGGTCATGCCAGACGTCCTCAGTGATTAATAGCACCGGTTCCGGATCGGATTCTAGTTCTTCGAGTTGCTTAAGAAAATCAGGTAAAGCGAACGCCGGATGCAGATGACTATCCAGGGCTTGCAGGAGCTCTTCAAGACCTTCGCGAGATGCCAGATCTACAGTTTCGAGTCGTTTCTGAAATGCCCGGAACGCTCTGAATTCAGTCTGTTGATCGGTAGAAGCAGCCAGGGCCATCGCGACTGCAGCCAGATAGACACGCGGAATGCCCCAGGTACGAATTCCGCAGTCGATGAGTAAAGTCCTGCACCGTTGCGGTGGATGTGGCGATGCTTCCCTGCGCAGATAGAGGGCTTCATTCACTGCGATCCGCACAGTTAAAGTTAAGTCATCATTGGCGAGTTCGCTGAGCAGTAAGCGATCAAGGGGCCCACGATTGCAGATATCAGAAACACCACCATGTGCCAGGTCTTCCGGCTCTGCAACTGGCCGAGGAATGGAGACTGCCGCTAATAGGTTCTGAGCCAGCCTGGCCAGGCCACTGTGTTCCCGATCTTCTTTCAATTCAGCGATGAGTTGTCGGACCTGATCCGCAAAGGGGATGTCCAGTGCATCCGGGAGAGGCAATTCATCCAGCCCGGTTGTCTCGCGCAGCCTTAATTTTTCCGTATCAAGCTGTGCCAGTCCGTTGAGGAAATGACTGACTTCCTTGAGCGTCAATCGCTGGGAGAGTTTGCCTTGAATACTCTCCAATATCGGGTCAAAGATGACCTCTTCCAGTCCTGAGGAGACTTCGTCGACGATGGCTCGTGCCAGTTCGGGAGACGTCCTTTGGCTTGAGAAATCAAAAACGCATTCAGCAATCAGTGCTTTACCCTGTGGCCGGGAACGCAGTTCACCAGGCAATTCCTGAACTTTTTTCAGACCTGATTCCAGGATTCCCTGTGTGGATGAGAGCGCTTCTGTTCTGGAAACGACAGGGGAAAGCGAGGCGAAATCTTTGACCTGTGCTTCAAGCCGTTCCAGGTCATGAATCGGATCTCGCATCCCCGCCAACAGAATTAATAACAGGTCGAATGGAGGTAGCCCCTGCGGAGCAAGGTGCGAAAGAATTTCCTCCAGTTCCTGTCGAAACAGGATTGTACTTCCATCCTGCCAGGCAATCACTTCTCCTGCATCAGTCCACTTCCAGAATGCGTCCCGGGAAGGGATCAGGTATTTGCGAATATCTTTACTGAAGTCACTCATGAAGATAAGTATTCCCACTCACACTGGATCAGAGGACGAAGTGTTATCGAACCGCTGAAGTGTCAATCTGACAGAGGAGCGTGTTATTGGAGTGAACTGGTCCGCGCGAATTAACTCGCGTGACTGATCCGCGTGAAGTAAAACAACATCACCCGGATTAAGCTTGAACAGTGACTGCAGAACATCTGCATCCACCTGCGGAGACCATACCCAGCCCGCTGCAACAGCGATCCCCTTTTGTTCACAGAAAAAAGATCCTTCAATTGAGGGCAGGGGAGAACCCCGAATAATGGTTCTTTGCTGACTGTCGACTGCGTATTGCAATGGTTTCAAACGGATCTGCGAATCGCAATCGATCAGTTTTTTTAAATTGACAAGCGTTGTCAGCAATACGTTCGCCTTCAGATTCTGTTGACTGCGCACCAGCTCAAACGAGAGACGGTCATCTGTCTTTCCAGCCAGGGCGGGAGCCTGCAGTTGTACGGTTAACCATTCCGGAAGTGGCAGCCATTCCGTTTCAGGCAGATAACCCAGGGGGACATGGCGACCGGCGGGAATGAGTTGCGCGTCTTTTTGCAGATCAAAAAGTTCACTGTCGGGAATTGATCGCAGTGTTCGTGTGAGATTCTCATCCAGCGTTGAACCACGGAGCCAGATTTCCTGGTCCAGGGCGCTAGCCTGAATCTGTTTCTCCAGCCGGAGTGAGCTCAGCGATTTCAATTGCTCTGCAGGGAGACGCAGTACCCAATGTGTTGTCATTGATCTGTCCGAAATGAACTGATTTTGATCGAATCGCCGACTTAATCTGAGAGCGAATGCAGTCGCTCACGCAGTTTATCGATTTTTTCAGTAAGAAACGTTTTTTGTTGATCCGATTCTACCCACTGACAACGCGAGGCAAGAAGAGTAACCTGATCCTGTAACTGAGCTCGTTCGATCTCTGTGAGACTTTCGTCATCACAGCGTTGTTCCAGTTGCTCGATATCGCGAACCAGTAATTCGGGGTCGGGGACGTCTGCGGAACGTGAACGGGGATGTCCTGACTGTTTTTCCGTTTCATCTGCCTGGTCAATGGCATCATTCACCAACGAGGCCAGGATTTCAATCTGCTCTTCCGTGTGCCAGATGGAACGCAGAATCCAGAAATCGGTACGGTTAACTTTCAATCTACCGGATAGAATCGCACTGGCAGCCAGCAGACGCTGCAGTTTCACAGCGCGACGGTCCGAGACATCAATTCCTGCTTTCCGCATACGATGAATCAACGCGACATAATCAGACTGGACCTGACTGAAGTTTGCCTGCGCGAGGCTGTTTTGCAAGCTGCGAATCTCATCAATGGACATGGTCCCCTGTGTCTGTTCACGCTTGACGTCCATTTTCCAGCCAGCCGTCAATACCTGTGACAACTGATCGGGTTCGACATTATCACAACGCACGCGGACCAGAAAGCGGTCAAACAACGCGCTCAGTGCACTATCCTCGGGCAGGTGATTACTGGCTCCGACTACCATCAGGGTCGGCAGTGCCCTCGTTTCACGTCCCCTTCGGAAGATACGTTCATTGAGTACCATCAACAGGCTGTTCAGAATCGCGCTATTGGCATTGAGCAGTTCATCCAGGAATACAAAAGTGGCCTCCGGCAACATCCCCTCAGTATTCGTGATCAGTTCACCTTCACGGAGTTTGCGAATATCAAAAGGTCCGAAAATCTCGTTGGGTTCGGTAAATCGAGTGAGGAGATAGTCAAAGATATTGCCTTCAATCCGTCGAGACAAATCCTGCACTAGCGCACTTTTAGCAGTTCCGGGGGGGCCCAGCAAAAAGAGGTTCTCACGTGCTACCAGGCAGATGCCGAGCAGATCAATGATTTCATCTTTACCCACAAATGTCTGTTTCATGGGTGATAGAATCGTATCTTTCAGCTTTTGGCTGAGTGCCAACTCTTCAGACTGCGGCTCAGTTGTCTGGTCCATCTTGCTGTTTTATTTCATGTTGGATGTGTTTGTGGATATTGGGCGCAAGTTCAGGATACATTCCCCAGGATGCCTCGACAAGTGTTCTGACGCGTGGGGCAGCCAGGCGTGAGCCATCGTTTCTTGCCAGGATGCGGTCGCAATAAAGTCGGAGCAGTCCGGGACAATTAACGAAACCCTCAATCGGGAACGGTACAGCAATCTCTTTTATTCCGACAGACGATAAAGGCCAGCGGTTCGCCCAGTCATTCAGATGTTTCAGTAGCGGGTCATTTTCCATCATTGATTTTGAAAGGCGAAACAGATCAGGCAGAAATCGAAATACCAGATCGACTGCATAATGTGACTCAGGCGTATCAGGGAAATTTTGTATCTCGTTTAATTCTTCATCGAGTTGCTGAGGGGGCGCATTGCGCAGAACGACAAATTGACAGGCACGATAAAACAAAACTGCGGCTCGTTCAGCCAGGGTGATATCGAGGGAGGGAATCTCTCGAGGCAATTCCAGTCGATATAGCTTCTCAAAATTTCTGATGACTTCCCTTGCATCCAGGAGTTCGTCTTCCTGAAGTGATTCGATTTCTGGAACCAGAACATGTCCATCATCAAACAGTGATTCGAGAAATATCGGAAAGGAAGACATAGGAGAAGATCTGCCTGTCGTCAGGATGCGATATCAGTATACCGGATTGAAAATGTAAGACTCATCTTAAAATAGACAATGCAGAGATGGATGTATAGTGAGAAGTTCGAGGAATCATTTACGAGCCGAATCAGACACGTTACTTGCTCTGAATTGTGATATTTGAACTTTGCTGATACAGATTCCACTCTGGTTTTCTATAATAACTGGACACCAGATAAACCAATCAGGATCAGACTTATCTTGACAGAACAACAAGGTTTAACGAAGATCCACCTCAATGAAATACTATTAAAATAGTAGTATTTTGATATTCATGAAGACTCACACGGAACCGCGATTGTAAGCGCGTCAGAAATTCAGAGGGATTATGAATTTACAGATTCGGCAACGCGAGCCGGAATTGATGGATCAGCCGGGACTTAGTGATGCTGAGCATGGTAGTGCACTTACTGGCTTAAGTCGCGTGAACTGGTTCAGCCGCAGTAGTTCCATCTTCTGGGGGCCTCTGTCAAAGCTGGCTCAGACAATTGATCAGAGACCCGTGAAGATCCTGGATATTGCCAGCGGAGGGGGCGATGTCAGTATCGATCTGGCGATGCGCGCTCGACAGACGGGACTGGACATCGAAATCTCCGGGTGTGACATCAGTGAATATGCCGTCAAACATGCGACCGAAAGGGCTCAACAGAAAGGGTTGGAGAAGATTCATTTTTTCCAGAGTGATATTTTCCAGGAACCTGCAGAACGTAAATACGATCTTGTGATGTGTTCGCTATTTCTGCATCATCTCGATGAACCCCAGGCGGTACAACTGATGCAATGGATGTCAGAATCAACCAGGCATTTATTGCTGATAAATGATCTGCGCAGGACCCGACTGGGGTACTGGCTGGCCTGGTGTGGCTGCCGTTTATTAACGCGTTCGCCAATTGTACACACTGATGGTCCTGTTTCCGTCGCGGCGGCATTTTCAATTGACGAGACAGAACAGTTGGCCCGACAGGCAGGCTTAAACCAGATTCAAGTATCCCGACACTGGCCTCAAAGATTTCTGCTGGAGTGGAGTCGGGTATGACTGCGCTTAAGTCAATCAGTATCGCGGATGCGAGCAGGCAAGAGTGGGATATACTTGTCATTGGTGCCGGACCTGCGGGCACTGTAGCGGCTCATCAGGCAGCCAGGTCAGGACTCAAAACACTTCTCGTCGAAAAAAAAGTGTTTCCACGTTACAAAGTCTGTGGCGGTTGTCTCAATCAGAGAGCTGTGAATGCGTTACAGGAAGCAGGGTTGGCAGCAGCCCTCGATGAACTCGATGCCGTTCACTTGGATCAGTTTGAAATGCGTTACCAGGGACGGGCATTAAAGATTCCCCTGCCCGGAGGAATGGCAGTCTCCCGTTCTGCATTGGACCTTCAGCTGGTTCGAATGGCTCAGCAGTCAGGAGTCAGTTTTCTTGCTGAGACGAAGGCACTGGTATGTAACGAAGCAATTTCTGGTTTCACTCGCAAAATTGATTTATATCAGCAGGGAGCATTATGTGGAGTGGCCCGGGCGCGAGCTGTATTAGCAGCAGATGGTCTTGGTCATCCCAGCCTGAAACAATGTGGGGAGTTCGAAAGTAAGATTTCTCACGATTCTCGAATTGGTGCAGGAGTCATCTTGCCCGGTGATCAAATCTCAGATTATCCTGCGGGCACGATTCATATGGCAATTCACAGGCACGGCTATGTGGGGCTGGCACGTGTCGAAGCGAATCAACTGAACGTGGCTTCTGCCATCGATCGTGAATTTATTAAACATCAGCAGAGTCCAAATGCCGCAGTGATCAGCATCATGGAAGAATCAGGGTTTTCTGTTCCTCCGGTGATGAGAAGTATGAATCTCAAAGGGACGATTCCCTTGACCAGGAAAACGGTGAGGCCTGCCTCCCATCGGCTGTTACTGGTGGGGGATGCTGCCGGATATCTGGAGCCATTTACGGGTGAAGGGATGTCAAATGCGATATCGGAAGGGGTTGCTGCTGTGCGTATCGCGTCGAACGGATTGCAAGACTGGGATCAATCTCTTGAACAGCAGTGGTTGCACACGCATCAGACTTTGACAGAGGGACGCTCACACTGGTGCCGCTATCTGTCTCAGCTTTTACGCTCTCCAACAGCAATCAACGTTGGACTGCGGTTGTTTCGCTGGTTTCCCAATATGGCCCGGCCCATCGTTGCCAGCTTAAATCATTAAATCGCAATTGTAGCGAGATCGAGTATTACAGATGAGTTTTGAAATTCTTGGAATCGGAACAGTCAATCCAGTGCATTCAATCGAGCAGATTGAAGCCGCCACACATGCGGAGGCACTCAGCTGTTCGGCGGAATCAACAGAACAGCAGCGACGGTTACTGCCAGTTCTGTATCGAAGAGCCGGTGTTAAAACACGACACAGTGTCGTGCTGGAGAGCAGCACCAATGGTGAGATGGCACGACAGAGTTTCTATCCTCCCGCAGAATCAGAGTCTGATCAGGGGCCAACGACATCACAGCGGATGCAGGCATATGAATCGAATGCAGCTTCCTTGGCCGTTTCAGCAGTGGAAGCAGCGTTGCAGGATAGTCAGGTAGCCCCTGGTGAGATTACCCAGCTGATCACAGTTTCGTGCAGTGGATTCAGCGCTCCCGGTTTTGATATTGCGCTGGTTAGAGAATTGGGCTTGCCAGCAGATGTGGCCCGTACACACGTCGGATTTATGGGCTGTCATGGTGCCTTAAACGGGTTGCGGATTGCCAAGGCTTTTACTGACAATGACCCCCAGGCAAGAGTTCTGGTCTGTGCGGTTGAATTGTGCAGCCTGCATCAGCAGTACGGCTGGTGTCCGGATAAAATTGTAGCGAATGCGTTGTTTGCGGATGGTGCTGCGGCCGTTGTGGGAAAACAGGCTTCTGGAGAGGTTGTTGATCATTGGCAGCTGATCGCATCCGGATCAACGATCGTACCGGACTCCGAAGAGATGATGAGCTGGCGCATTGGCGACAATGGTTTTGAGATGACACTCTCCCCTCGCATCCCGGATCTGATCCATCAAAATTTGCGACCCTGGCTCAAGCAATGGTTACTGCAGCAGGGAATGAGCATTGAAGATGTGGGGAGTTGGGCGATCCATCCCGGGGGCCCTCGCATTCTGAGTGCGGTCGCGGAAACAGTTGGTTTTGAGGAATCTCTGCTAAGTCCTTCCCGAGAAGTTCTGGCACGTTATGGAAACATGTCTTCTCCTACCGTGCTGTTTATTCTCAAAAAACTCCAGGCAGAACAGGCACGCTTACCCTGTGTCATGCTGGGCTTTGGTCCTGGGCTGACCATTGAAGCCGCTTTGATTAATGATTGTGATCTGTCTCAGGCTTAAGCTCAAAGCATCGTCCCAGAGGGCTTAAAAGTAGAGCCGGCAGGACGATCAGATCGCCCAGCAGGGCCATCATTAACAGTCCCGCCATCATCCAGGCAAATCGGGATGTAGGTACAAAACTACTCAGTGCGAACACAAGCAGTCCGAGGCCGCAGATCAGTGATGTCTGAATCATCGCCTTTCCGCAATGTCGATAAGCATAGAGCACTGATTCCCGGGACGAATGTCCCTCATCCAAATGGCGGCGGAAGAAGGTCAGATAGTGCAGGGTATCATCGACGGCGATACCGAGTGCCACACTGGCTGTCATTACAGATCCGATATCGACAGCGACGGACAACCAGCCCAGTAGTCCGAAGATCATCAACGGTGGAAACACGTTGGAGACCATGGATACTAAGCCCGCAGCAAGTCCGCCTTGTACGATCGTCATGACAACCGCAATGATCAAAAATGCAAACAGAAAGCTTTTAAACAGATCCTGCATTAACTGCCGTTGAATTTCGTGAACCAGAGGCATGATACCGGTCTGTTGTGTTGTTACGCCTGCAGGAATCGTTTCAAACTTATTCATCAGAGCTGATTCTACGTGTGTCCCGATCTGCTCCAGGCACGCATTATAGTCCACATCGTTGAGTGCGCTGACATACGCGGTAATTCGGAACAGATGCTTGCCGTCGATTTCTTTCAGATATCCTGCGTTCATAAACTGAGGTTTGAAACGTGTCAGTGCTTCATTGAGCTGGTATTGAAATAATTCGTCCGAAAGATTCTCTGGGCGATGAAATCGGGGGGCAAATGACATGGTCGAAATCGTGCGATTGACCATGCTGGTCTTACGCAGGCTGCGTTCGATATCCCAGACCATCAGTAACTGTTCACGAAACGTCAGGTCCACGTCAGGAGAGCAGGTCAAAACCACTTCGATCGGGACGAGTGAGCCAACATGATCTTCCAGCCAGCCATAGTCATTCAGTATTTTGCTGTTCTCAGAAAATAGTGTTTCGATACGCACGGAAGCAGAGATTCGGGAAATTCCCAGACTGGCTGCCAGCATCGCGAGCAGAGCCAGACAGACAATCACGGTATGGTTTCTTTTTAAAATTGTTGTCAGAAAGTACCAGATGTCGTGTCGATCTTCCTGGATGACTTCAGTTTCATTTGTCGATTTCGCAGGCCGTTTGAGAGGCCAGACAGTGAAGACTCCCGGAATCAGGCTTAACAGCAGTCCTGTAGTAATCAGCACACCACAGGCGGCGTAACCGCCGAACAGTCGAATCGGTGTCAGTCCGCTGACGAGCAGAGAAGCCAGTCCAATTGCAGTCGTCCCTGCAGAGAGCAGACAGGGCAGCCAGCCAACCTGAAAAGCATACGCAGCAGGATTGGTAATCTGCGGGTCTTTGACTGCATCAAAGTAATAGTTGACCAGATGAATTCCACCCGCGACTGCGAGTACCTGAATTAACGGTGGTAGCACGATCAACAGGGCCGTGATACTTTCTCCACTGTAATGAATCAATGCCAGTGTAATACCCTGGGCCAGAAGCGAAAGACCAAAGACGAGCAGTGCCGCGCGGATCGAACGCAGGCAGATCCAGCAGATTAACAGAACCATCAAGGTTGAGGGGAGGACGAACCTGTCCATGGAATCTTTGCTGGCCAGGTCAATTTCCAATCCATCTATGATGGGACCTGCCAGATAACATTCTTCTGCTGAAACCTGACAATGAGTTTTCAGGGCAGATTGGATTTCGCTCACCAGCTCTTTTCGTTTGAGTAGACCGGCTGGCGTGAAATTTACAACAATACAGGTTGTTTTATGGTCATTTCCAATGAAAGTTCCATCGAGTCGATGGTGGACTTCCCGGTCATTCAAACGCATGGCAGGAGTGCTTAAAGAGAGATAAATCTCTCTGCCGGAGATCACGCGTTCAAAATACCATTGTCCGGAATTATCCTTAAAAACAGCATTTGTGCGCAGCGCGGAAACAAACTGATCCAGATCCGGATTGTCCAGCTTACAATCTTTCCAGCTGACGATTACGGTATCTGCATTGCCGAACTGTTCCCGGAAACGATCATAGTCTGCCCGGGCAGGGAAAGTTCCATCGACCCAGTCCAGTGGGGAATTGACTTTGGTCTGAAGTGCCTGAAAAGCCCCGTAGCCGACGAATGGCAGTAGAATCAGCAGGTAGATCACCAGTAACCAGAATCGTTTACGATGAATCAACATGACGCTGATGCTTTAAGAATGGGAGAATGTGAAGCAGAGGAGTCGAAGAAGAATCGATTGCTCAGGTTGTCTGGAGGGGAGTTTTTTCAAGTGATTTTACAGGTGTAACTTTCGTCTTTCGCTTTCCCAGGGGACCAAAAAAGATGAAGGGATAGCCGGGAACTCTGGATTGATAGTCCCGATAGGGTTTTCCAATATAGAAACTGAGACGTTCATCTTTCAGATAACTTCCGATGAATATATAAGCCGTCCAGATTCCTGTCAGAACCGCGCGATCCAGTGTCATTAAAGGTGTGAACCAGAGTAAGCCCATGAAGCTCAGGTAAACCGGATGCCGCAGGCAGCAGTAGAGACTCCGTGGTTGAAAATCCCTTCTGGGGAGTGGCTGTTTTCTCAGCCAGTACCACCATTGAGTGAGACCGGTCTGATAGCCCAGACCAGTCAGGTTGAGACTGTAGAGCAGCGTAAGCCACGATCCATAAAAGCCGGCTGTCATCAGCCAGCCTCCCCAACCTGACAGATTCCAGATTTCTACGGGGCTGCTGCGCCAACAGAATGCTGTTAACAGAATTCCCACACAGGTTTGCACGCAGAACAGACTACCATAGAACTGCGAAGGAAGCCTGCGCGTGATAGCAGTGCGTATGCCGGGGTAAAGCAACAGACTGTGTCCGACCGCGAACTGGATTGCCAGCAGTGCATCAATTGCCAGAGACCCAATTGCGTGGTGACTGAAGTCTTCTTTCAGAAACCAGAACAGGTACCAGACTGTGATCAGGAACAGCAACTGTGTTGCGATCCCGAATACAATACCTACGAAACGTCGCATCCTTGCTTCCTCGAGGTCGTTATTTGATTATTTCATTTCTGGTTTGCTGGCAATGAAGCATCCATACTGCATTGCACCGGTCTCGTATGCCTTGAGAATGGTTTCGAACCGATCCAGAAACATAACTGTATTTTGATCGATGAGTTTCGCCAGCCAGCGAACTTTTGTTTTTTTGACCCGTTGATGACAGATTTCCCAGGTCTGGCTGACGCGATTGGTCCAGTTGTGGAAATTATGAAATTCCAGACCAGACTGCTCAATCCAGGTTTGATAATCAGCGGCGGTCCCCAGTGAAGGGCAGAAGAAACCTTCACAGACATCGTAGACGTTTTGTTTTGCATCATCGGTATCAAGTTGATCGCCAGCCAGCCAGGCACAGATAATCATGCGTCCTCCAGGCCTAAGCCAGGAGGCTGCTTTCTGGAAAAAGGCTGGTTTATCAAACAAGTGTTCTGTGCACTCGATGCTCCAGATGACATCAAAAGATTCCGCAGGAAATTCTGCTGTCTCAGCATCCTGGCAGAGGAAGCGGGTGCGACTGGACTGTCCGCGAAAAAACGCTTCCAGGCTGGCCCAGCGTCTTTGAACAGGACTGAGTGTGATCCCCGTGACGTTACACTTGAATGCCTGAGACAGAAACATGGATGAGCCTCCCATGCCACAGCCGACATCAAGCAGGTCCTGACCATCCTGAATCTGTATCAGTTCAGCCATCGTTTCCGTCAACTGTTGTTGCGCCTTGGCAGGTGCGCGATATCTGTCCTGAAGATTCTCCGAATTCGCAAGTTCTTCATCCCATAGTCCGTGATGAATATGGCGTCCCCAGAGCAGACGATAGAACAATGTTGACAAGTTGTAGTGACTGCGAATCACTTCCTTCTCTACTGTGGGGCAACTAATCATTCTGTCTTACCGTATTAACTGTGTTGTCGCGAAAGAAAATTAAGGATTAATGTTATCTGGCCACGTCAATTTCACCATATATTTTTAATTGATCTGTAACGCCGACTGCCCCAAAAGCCTTACTGAAGGGAGTGATTCCATAGTGCGACTGTAAAATGGAGAAGTTGCCTCGCAGGTGATAGGAGTCTTTTTTCTCTGTCACTTCTGCGACAATGTTCATTTTTCGTGCCACTCCGTGCAATGTGAACTTACCGCTTAGCTGGTAGAGCGGTTTGCCGGAACTTGATTTCTGTTGCAGCGGAAGTGCCGAATTGACTTCGAATGTGGCTGTCGGATATTTCTGCACATTAAGCACTGCACTCCCTAGCATATTGGCATTCACATCTTTCTGGGTCGATGCAGATGTGGTACCGCTTAAGCCGATATATTGCCTTGCTTGAGCAGTATCTGCCCGCCAGGTTGTCATATCGAAAATAATTTCACCCGCATTGCTGCGGACTCCGAGGTTCAAGGAACCCGATTTAATTTTACCTTCCACGGCATGCTCATGTCCAAAACCGGTTTTTCCCACATATGTGTAAACGCGGCTGGAAGATGTATCGATACTACCTGTTGGAACCGGGGACTGTGAGACTGAGTTTCGTGACAGGTGCTGGATTACCCCTGTCAGGACTTCTCCCTGAGAACTGCGAGCGGAAATGATCCAGATCAGGCAACAGCTCAAGCTAATGGAAATCAACCACTTCTGTTTTTTATCGAGAATTGTCATCAGTCAATCCTTGTCTGTGTACTTATGTCAGTAGTGCAGAGAGGCGGATGTCTTACCAAAGCCTCCAATTTGCGGCGAAAAGTAACAACTATTGATATAGTAGTAAAGGCCGGTTTGGAAAATTCATAAAGACCCTCGCTGAAATTCTCTGATTGATGTTTGGGTGGGGAGCCGGAAGACTGGTTTTAACTGAGCTTTAGAGTCGTTAAACTCTGTTCAGAAAATAAACTGACTTTCTTCTGTAATGGGTTAATCTGTGAAAGACTATCGGCTGACGCCTTATGAACTGGAACTGATGGATGTGATCTGGGATCTCGGAGAGGCCAGCGTCCAGGATGTTTGTGATGCATTACCACGGGATCTGGCCTATACAACCGTGATGACGACCCTCAGTCTTCTGGTACAAAAAAAGAAAGTCTTGAAAAGAGTCAAAAACGGCCGTGCTTATATCTATCAACCCGTGGTCTCGCGAGAAGAAGTCTCACGCTCGATGCTCGGCCAGATCAAGCAGGTGTTGCTGAAAAACTCGCTGCCGAGCCTCATGTTAAATCTTCTGGAAGAAGAGAATATTTCAGCAGACGATATCAGCGCTCTCAAAGAGGCAATCAGGAAACTGGAAAATCAGTAGCCTGCCCCTTGCTGATGATATCTCATCAACAGGTTGATCAAGCTTACTCGCTGCCTTAATGAGAGTGGGGCTGCACAAAGTGAGAAAAGTAATTCATCTGTGTGCCTTATCCAGGTCGAGAGTACTGTCTACGGATTTTCTCTCGCTATCTCATTCATAACCCAATTTACTTTTGAATGGTTAACAGACAACCTGGATATCGCATGACCAGGCATGATGGCGATTCTTGAAAATATATGCACGATATTGCGTCTGAACTGCAAAGAGTTGCATGGAATCGTTGTCTCATACTGCTCACCTCCGAACTCTATAGCTGGAAGAATCGCAGTCAGCTAAATGAATTTGTATGTTTTTATTACTGATATTTCAGGCTCTCACTGAATCTTTCCATCTTCAGTGAAAGAATTTTTGCTGCGCCGGTATGCCTCTTGCAAGTAGAGGCAGTTAATGTCAGATCGGGAAGACTGACATGCTTTCGAATTTCAATTATCGGTATCAAATACTAATAGATAGATCTGAATCGGGTAGTCTCTCGATGGTGTGCCCTGACCATCTGAGAGCGTTTTTAAACAGGGTATGTGTAAGGCGAAGCAGCTACCCGTTTTCAGGAGACAAATAAAATGGATTCCACATCATTGTCAAATACCTGTCAGTGCGTGAAAGAATCACTGAACCATGGAAATATGGAATTTGTGGAAACACTGCGCTGCGAGCAACAGTTACTGGAGGAAGCTTTAGGCAGGGGCGACACTTCTGCCATTACAAGCCCTGAAGAATACAAACAGAGTTATATCGAGCAGTTAGGGGCTCTGGGAGAAATTCCACCACAAACTCCTCGTGCCGCTGTTTTAGCCTGCTCTGATGCTCGTGTCCCTGTTCTGGATATTTTTAATCAACGTCCCAATGAGGTTTATGAAATCCAGTTAGCAGGAAATGTGGCTTCTGCGGAATGTCTGGGGAGTCTGGCGCACGCAGTTGAAAATCTACCGACACTTGAGGGAGTTGTTGTGCTGGGGCATACAGGTTGCGATGCTGTAACTGTAGCCGTAGATCAGTTTCTTTCTCCACGACCGGAAATCACAGCAGCAGACAGCTCAATCCGATCCCTTGTCAATTCCATCATGCCGTCCATCGAAATTGCTGCATCAGCACTGGGGAAGAAGACGCGGTTTCTTTCTGGAAGTGTGCCCCGTTTCACGCTTGACCGAAATAAGCTGATCAAAACCGTCGTATTTGTGAATGCGGCGGCGATGGCCTGGAAAATTCAGGAATTTGTCAACAGGCTGCAACGTGTTGTCCCGGTCTGGTATGGCATCTACGATCTGGCATCCTGTCGAATTCTGCATGTGGACCTGGAACGTCGCGATGGCTCCCTGCTGTTCGGTTTGGGAAATGCTCCCGGTGTGATTGACCTCGACGATGTCGCCAGCAGTATGGCTCAGTATCTCTCAAAAATGGATAACTTCGATGCTGCCAGGTTCTCAACAAAATCACTCGGGCCGCAGGAAAAATCTACCTGGGATACCCTTTCGATGAGGGAGCGAACTGCAAAAACATAAAACGATGTGATGTTAGAATACGGCTGAAAAACTTCACCAATGAATGAGTGGACTGTAAGCCGGACGACTCTCCATTTCGTTCATTTTATGCCTCAGCCACTCATTCATTTAAAACCATGTTGTTGTAAAGACCATTGAGTAAATAAGAAGAATCAGAGAATGATTCTGGTTCAATTATGTTTCTACTTGCGGAGTAAAACAGTTGGAAGATTATGGTCGTCGAAAAACTGTTTTGTTTCGCAAGATAAGAGGAGTCGTGTTCCGTCGTGCTGGTTCCTGAGTTAATCAGTTGCGCATTACCAATGCCCACGCAAGTGGGGGGTTCAGTCTTGTTCCTCGACTGGATATTTCGTAGTTTGCCGGTCACCTTCATGTGCTTACTTTGGCGGGTAGCTAGCATGATGGGTGGCTGGCGACTACGTGCTTAATCCGGGAGTCTGAACTTCGCGGCGGACACGTTCCTGTTATCTCAAGAAAAGCAGCCCTGTAGATTACTTACAGGGCTGCTTTTTCTATTTCTGCAGATGTTTTTAAACTCTGCCCTGAGACCAGATAATAATACCCAGACGTTGTCCACTCTTTTTAAATCAGACCGAGAGGACGGGACTTCCGCAGTATCGAGAATTCAATACGACGACTAGAAATACGTTTACATTTACTAGTGGATGGTAATCGGGATGCAGTGTTAGTCCAGAGGAGTAGCTTGTGAGCAAGCTAAATCAATGCGTTCGAAGAAATGAATCGCTAATGAGCCTAAGACATCAGAGGTAACATTTTATTCAAGCGATATGAATCAGAAAAAGAGCTGGTTCAAGATAAACCAGCTCGAGAAGAAATACTCTGTGTGAGTGAAGCAGCTCTCAGTGATTCAGGCTGTGGTTGTGATACTCTGGAGAAGCAGGAATATTCAGAAATCAACCTGTGCACGAAGGGCAAAGATATCTGCATTCGAATTATCCACGACAGGTCCGTAAACGGCTGGACTGCTGTGAAGGAATGAATGAATATAGTTGAATTGAAATTTTGTGAACTGGTTCAGATACCAGTTCAGGCCCAATGTTAAATCGGTCATTCGACCACCCTGGATTGATTTGTCATTCAAGTCAATATACGACCAGCGTCCTGCAATTTCCCACGCGCCACAGCCTCCATCGCGATTGAACGGATTGAGTGGTTTGACACGTCCAAAAACACCCCCCTTGCGGTTATAAGCCCGAGATTCTCCCGTCAGGAAATAGCCGAAATGAGCGTACGCTCCAGAAAAGGTGTCGACCTCGCCATTTCTCTGTTGCACGATGGAATACAAGACTTCTGATTGTGCATAAAATGACCCGATTGCATATGCGAGTTCAGCATCGAACAGGTGATAGTCCTGGGCAGAAATCAAACCTGTGTCGACAAAGGGAGGCACGGCGCTCGGAACTCCAACCGGAACATTGGATCCGCCAGCCTCTGTCACGAAGACTTCGGGCTGGTTACGGTATTGAATCAGATTATTGGCTGGGTTGGCATAACTGTAGTCTGCCCCGATATGGACCAGCCCGTTTCCATCCCCATTGTCAACGAGGAGATGGGTCAGCCGAGTGGCGAGTCCATAACCGCCGCTGTCACCGATATTCCCACCATAAGGGCCCGTGGGATATCGGAATCCTGAAATGGCGTAGGTTGACCGTTCGTCTTCTGTATTTCCGAAGTACATGGCACCAATCTGTCGGAATGGTAGAAAGGCGAAAGGGAGTGCGCGTTCCAGGAATGTCAGCTCTTTTACACTGGTTAATGCATCCATACCTATCGGTTGACGGTATTGACCGACGCGTACTGTATTTCCCCCCAGGACGTCTCGCACTTCCAGCCAGACATCCATGAATGAAGGGCGACCGGGAAAGGCGAAGTCCATTTCAAGCATGTAGCCTATATTTTCCCAGGCATCCCCAGTCGCAGCCAGACGGGCACGACGAAAATCAGCTCCGTTTTGAACATCTCCCACAGCCTGTATGTTTTTACTGTCCTGGCTGAACCAGACAGCATCTGCCTGGAAGAAGCCAGTGAGTCTGACTGTTGGGAAATCCTGCGGAGCATTTGAGTCTCCGAACAGGTAGGGAGGCAGATCAGAATCGTATTCATCCGGAGTTTCCATCATGGGATCCGTTGCGGGCGGCGCGAGATTCTGAACTGTCATGATCTGCTGCGACTTTAACTCATCGATCTGTCGCTGAAGATCTTGAAGCTGAGATGTGAGGTTTTCATTTGTCCCCTGTATCTCAGGCAACTCAGCTTGAGTGGAGGAGACAAAAAAAACAAGCAGGCCAGCTATCGCGACGATCCATTTTGAGAGGCAACGGGAGATTTGTGTAGGTTGTTTGTCCGCGATTTTTTGCATTGCAGAAGAGGATTTTGTCCCTGAATTGTGATTCCTGATCATGGCTGAGATTCCAATAGGGGCCATTCGATGTTGTGGATAATTTACCGCCTGGCATCAATCAAGACGGTTCACTATCTGATTTGGATTGCGATTTGCATTCCATTGATTTTAAAGACGGCAGGATATGTAAACTTTTCCTTTTTTATCGGTTTGGCCCTGAGCGAGGCTGAATTTTTCCTGCAAAATTTCGATTCTGCAGTTTTTGATTAAAGATATGCTGCAATGTCCTGCAGGGTGTCTGCAATAAGCTGCACATGAAAGGGTGGGTTAAGACGAGGGATGAATTTAATTGAGAAATATCATAAACTGAATATAATGCCTTGTGAGCAAAATGATTGCGTTAAATCCATCGAGCAGCAAATGCTTCTGCCTTCCCTCCTCGGTGCACCTATGAGTATGACCTGTCTTGTTTCAGTCCATTCCGGATGCTTTAGTCTGGATATTTAGCCGGGGGCCGGAGTTCAACGGATGTTTCATGTTTACGAAACGCGGGTCAGCCGCGGTTTTCAACTGGCAATCGGGGGGCTCGCTTTACTGAGCCTTACCGGTCTGGTGGTGACGCTCTGGATTCTGGTCGATTTCCATCACGAGCAGGAAATCGTTGCTAAAATCATTCGTCATCTGCCCGACAGCGATCTGGCTGTTGCCCGGGAACTGGCGGGGGAACTGCGATTTCAGTCGCAATTATCGATTCTGTTGTTTCTCAACATTATTGTGACCGCCATTGCTCTAGTTCTGTTGGTGCGAGCTTATCTCAACAGTGAGCGATCTCTCCGTGAAGTCAAAGTGATGGCCAGTGATGTTCTGGCTAGTATGGATCAGGGAGTACTGACGACGGACCGAGATGAGATCATCACAAGTATTAATCCCCGCGGACGCGAATTATTGAGCCTGGAAGAACCTGTCATTGGTCGCCCACTCTCGGATGTGGGGGTCGAACATACGCTGTTATGCGTGATCTGCAGTCACGTGAATGCCCATCATTCGCCAGTTCGTGACTGTGATTACACGATTAATCGTGATGGTCATGAACAGACTCTCAGGGCGGGCTGTAGTTTGTTGCGGAATGAACGCCAGGAAGAACTAGGGACCGTGCTCCATGTTCGTGACGTGACGGAACGCGCTTTAATGGAACAACGCTTACGTCGCATGGAGCGCTATGCAGGTCTGGGCTCTCTTGCAACCGGGCTGCAGCATGAAATCAAAAATCCACTGAGTGCGCTATCACTCCATGTTCAACTTCTTGAAGAGGCATTAGAGAGTCAGAATCGATCTGACGAAATCGATGAAATGCTGGAAGTCATTCAAACCGAAGTCAAGCGACTGACTTCAGTACTCGAAGGGTTTCGTGATTATGCTTCGATGTCAGAACCAGGACGATCCCGTGTTGATTTGACCGCATTAATCAATAAACTGGTCCGCTTCATCAGACCACAGGCTGAGCAGCAGAAAGTGAAAGTAGAGGTGAAGCTGCCGCAGGAAAAGCCTCCAGAGATCATGGCTGATTCCGTTCACATCGATCAGGTACTTTTGAATCTGGCACTCAATGCTATACAGGCGATGCCGGGAGGCGGGGTACTGACCATCGGTCTGAATCAGGAGGGGGACTGGTTGCGAATCAGCATTACCGATACCGGGAAAGGAATCCCTGCCGAACTACGTGAGCGAATATTTGATCCTTATTTCACGACGCGGCACGAAGGGACCGGCATGGGACTTGCACTATGTGAGAAGATTGTACGACAACACGATGGAACAATCGATTTCAACACGGGGCCGAGTGGTACCTCGTTCTCAGTTTTATTGCCAGCAAGTGGGACAGCATGAATACAGACGGTTTCGGAATTTTAATCATTGATGATGAGCCCAACATTCGCTCCGGGCTTGCAAAGGGGCTGGCGAAAGAGGCAGATGTTCTGGAGACAGCCCAGGATGCTGAGGAAGGCCTCGCTAAATTTCGAGAGGGGACTTATCAACTGGTCATCGCCGATGTGCGTTTACCGGGTGAAATGGATGGGCTGGAACTGATTGAACAGATCCTCCGCAGCAGTCCCCAGACAACAACCATCGTGATCACCGCCCATGGTACCGTGGAGACGGCAGTCAAATCGATGCGGCTGGGGGCATTTGATTTTATCACCAAACCGCTGGATCTCGATTTGATTCGACATCAGGTCCGTAAGGCCCGCGAACATTACCGACTGCAGATTGAAAACCGCGAATTGCGTAATCGTCTGGTTAACGCTGGAGAAGTTTCCAACATCATTGGTAACTGTGCAGCCATGCATGATGTGTTCCAGCAGATTCGCCAAGTGGCCGCCACTGATGCTACAATTCTAATTCAGGGAGAAAGTGGTACTGGAAAAGAGTTGATTGCCAGGGCCGTCCATGATTTGAGCAATCGGAGTAGTGGCCCATTCGTGGCTGTCAATCTGGGAGCAATGCCGGAAACGCTACTAGAGAGTGAACTCTTCGGTCATGAAAAAGGATCTTTCAGTGGAGCGACGCGACAGAAGCCCGGATGTTTTGAACAGGCACAGGGCGGTTCCCTGTTCCTGGATGAAGTGACAGAAATGCCTGCCAAAAGTCAGGTCGATCTGCTCCGCGTGCTGGAAACTCAACAATATATGAGAGTAGGTGGTGAAGAGGTTCTCACCAGTGATGCCCGCATTATTTCAGCCACGAACAAAGCTGTCGAGCCTTTGATCGAAGATGGAACCTTCCGTGAGGATCTGTTTTATCGCCTGAATGTTATTCCCATTCATATCCCCGCACTGCGTGAGCGTCGCGATGATATTCCTTTGTTGATTGAGCATTTTCTGACACATTTCTGCCAGCGGCATAATCGACCGTTGAAGACTGTTTCACCAGAGGCCATGCGCATATTCGTGACTGCCCGCTGGCCCGGTAATGTGCGCCAGTTACGAAACGTTATCGAACGGCTGGTAGTTACACTACCGGCAGATTTGATTGAAGCTCCTGATCTGCCTGTGGAGTTGAGTCCTACTACTGCCTCTGACTCCGCGCATGTGAAGACACTGGCAGAGGTAACTGAGGACGCTGAAAAAGAAGCGATCACGACGGCACTCGCAGCCTGCGATTATCATCGTGAAAAGACGGCCAAGCTGCTGGGGGTCAGTGTGCGTACGCTGCACTACAAAATGAGTCGTTACGGTCTGCATTAAAAACGCGTTTATCAACGATCTTGATTGAGCTGAATCCCCGTTGGCGGGAGCCAGCCTCTGTCAGGTTTCAGGCCAGAATCTCTGTGATAACTCGGGGTTCGTTACCGACACCAGTCAGGCGTTCTTTCAGTCCATTGCGTTCGATGAAAAGCTCTTCATGATTCAGACCAAGCAGGTGCAGCATCGTGGCGTGCCAGTCTGGAACACTGACCCGGTTTTCCACGGCGGCGAATCCCAGATCATCGGTTTCACCTAGAATCAGGCCCCGTTTCACACCACCCCCTGCCATCCAGGTGCAGAGCGCGTTTTTATTATGATCGCGGCCTGATTTGCGTGCATCTTTATCGGGGGACAATTGAGCTATGGGGAGCCGACCCATTTCTCCCCCCCACATCACCAGAGTCTCATCCAGGAGTCCGCGCTGCTTGAGATCCTGCAGAAGTGCTGCAACTGGTTTATCTGTTCTCCGGCAGGCTGATTTCAAGCTGGAGGCGATCGCATTATGTGAGTCCCAGATCTGGCTATTAATAAACAGCTGAATAAAACGAACGCCACGTTCGGTAAGCCGCCGTGCAATCAGGCAGCGACGCCCGTAAGATTCCGTAACCGGTTGATCAATCCCGTACATTCTCTGTGTCTCAGCCGTTTCCTGGGAAAGATCAAGTGCATCGGAGGCGGCAATCTGCATGCGGGCAGCCAGGGCATAGGTTGAAAGTCGTGCTTCGAGTTGATGCTGGTGCTGGTGTCGGCGCTGGTGAATCTGGTCCAGGCGCGAAATCAGATTGCGTTCCAATTCTGAAACTGCCGGTGGGCGCTCAAATTCCGGTTTCAGATTCAAGACAGGTGAACCGGTTGCACGAAAACGGGTTCCCTGGTGTTGTGCAGGCAGGAAGCCTGCCTGCCAGTTTTCGATACCGTTGACGGGCAGTCCCAGTGGATCATCCAGTACAACATAAGCGGGCAGGTTATGGTTCTCACTTCCCAGTCCATAGGAGACCCAGGCACCCAGGGCAGGGTGACCAGTGAATTCGCTGCCTGACTGAATTTTGTAAAGTGCCGGCTCATGAGTCAGATTGGTCGTATACATCGAACGAATCATCGTGATTTCATCGACCTGTTTCGCCAGGTGAGGCATAACATCAGAGACCCACATTCCCGATTCACCGTGCTGGGCGAATTGGAACGGACTTTTCATTAATGCTCCCGCACGTTCCGGAAATTCGACCTCGCCTGCGATCTGTTTGAAGTGTTCTTTGCCGTGCAGTTTGTCGAGCATCGGTTTGGGGTCAAACAGGTCCATCTGGCTGGGACCGCCATTCATAAACAGATGAATGACAGATTTGGCCCGAGGTCTGTGGTGAGGGCCGGATAATATTGGATGTTTTTTTGTTTCTGAAGCTGTAGACTCAGCATACAGGTCCTGCTGCAGGAGCCAGGTTAACGCAGCGCCCTGGAGTCCCGTTGCGACTTGCTCAAAAAAACTGCGTCTGTTTACATGATTTTCGCTCAGGTGTTCCTGTTTCATGTCTGACATTCGTTCTCTGAAATATTCAGTTTGAGGCTTTCTGATTCAATCGATGTATTGGAATTCAGCCAGATTGAATATCGCGTGACAGTAACTGCTCAATGCTTTTTGAACGCTGTTTGAGGAGCTCTGCTTATTATTCAGTTGTGTATTCCACTTTTCTTCCAGCAACTGAAGCGTTTCCAGGCCGATCCTGGTTTCCTCAGGATCTGGTTCTCGGCCCAGTGCTCTCAGGTAGATTTGCTGGATCTGTTGCTCCCTGTCGTCACCAACAGTGTTTTGAATATTTCCAGCTAAGTAGACCGCAAGCTGGTGGATCATCTCGTTATTCATGAGATGCAATGCCTGAGGAGCCACCAGCGATTCCCCACGCTGAATACAGTTAGGTCCCATTTGAGGGAAATCAAAGTTTTCCAGTAAGGTGGGGATTTTGGTGCGACGCTGTAAAACGTAGATACTTCTGCGCCATCCAGCTTTACCCCGCCGGGATGTCACCAGACCATCGGCGCGTGCCTCAACCGGATCAGCTGGTCCGAACGGGGTTTCGTCCAACTGGCCGCAGATTGCCAGAAGGGAATCACGGAGAACCTCCGCTTCCATTCGTTTGAGTGGCATTCGGGACAGAAGGCTTCCCGTAGGGTCGAGTCGGGCTGCTTCGTCGGAAATGTCAGAAGACTGCCGATAAGTACTGGAGGTGACCATCAGCTTGTGAATGGCCTTCATACTCCAGTTCTGGCGAACGAATTCGGTTGCCAGCCAGTCAAGGAGTTCCGGGTGAGACGGGCGCTCTCCTGCACGGCCAAAGTTTCCAGGTGTATTGACAATACCCCGTCCAAAATGATGTAGCCAGATTCGATTGACAATCACCCGTGCTGTCAGGGGGTGATCGGGTTGAGTCAGCCAGCGGGCGAAGAGCAGTCGACGACCGATGGGCTTTCCATCAGGAGATACTTGATCAAATTTAATTGATTCATCCGCACTGGTTAAGACAGCAGGGACACCTGGTTCGACCGGTCGACCCGGCGTGAGATAGTTTCCTCGTTTATAGATATAGGTGGGCGATGGGGACTCTCGGGACCAGAGGGCGCGAATCCGAGGGGCTGGCCAGTGTTGGTCCTTCAGGTCGGCGATCTGTTTTTTAACTTCTGTACTTTTCTGTTGATAGTCTGGTTTAGTCGGATCCAACTGGGTAAGTTTTTTTTGTAGTAGCCCCTGTTGTCGAGACAGCTTGCGTTCGTGTTCCTGATATTTCTGATGTTCTTCCTGGCTGACATGAGACAGGGTACGAGGGCCCTGTGATTTTAACCAGTCATGTTCGTCATAGGCCGCCTTGAAAATAGCTGTCAGGCGGTAATAGTCGCTTTGCGGAATCGGGTCAAACTTATGCGAGTGGCAGCGGGCGCATTTGATGGTCAACCCCATGACGGCTGAACCCAGGATCTGAATTTCATCTGAGATGACTTCAAGTCGATCCGGTACGAAATTGGTGATGTTGGCGAAGGTTCTGTCGGGAGCTGTTCGCAAAAAACCGGTGGCTACCAGGCAGTCATAAACTTCGGGGGTGATATTTCCGGACTGGTAATCGACAAGTTCGTCGCCGGCAATCTGTTCCTGCAGGAATCGTGAATAGGGTTTATCCTCATTCAATGCGCGGATCACGTAGTCACGATAGCGATACATGTGAGGACGCAGCTTGTCTTCATTTTGCGCACCTTCCGAATCTGCATATCCGACGACATCCAGCCAGTGTCTGGCCCAGCGCTCACCATAACGGGGGGATGCCAGCAGGCGGTCAACCAGGTTTTCATAGGACTGGGGATCTTCATCGTTTAAAAACTGGTCGATTTCTTCCGGAGTGGGTGGCAGCCCAGTTAAATCAATCGACAGACGACGGATCAGCGTGCGTTTGTCTGCTGGAGGAGCTAATGTAAGCCCCTTGTCCTCGAGCTTTTTTATAATGAATGCATCAATGGGATTCTGCACTCGGTGCTGCTGTTTGACATGAGGGGGCTCAACTCGAATCGGAGGCTGAAAAGACCAGAATTGGCGATCATCTTCGCTGACGAGAGTCTCTGATTCCGTCATCTCAGAATCATTAACCTCGGGGAGCCCCAGCTGAATCCACTGGGAGAGTCGTTCCAGCTCATTCGCCTCCATCGGTTTGACACTGACGGAGACCAGTTTCCGCCTGGGAGGCATCTCGGCAGCTTTAATGCGTTGAATCAGCAGGCTCGCTTCTGGATTCCCCGAAACGACTACCGGGCCAGATTTGCCTCCCTTCATAATGGACTGCCTGGTCCTCAGGTCCAGGCCCGCCTCCTGGCGGCGGCCTCCGTGGCAGGCAACACAGCGGAGATGGAGCAGAGGGATGATATCATGTTGTGTTACCGCTGGTATGGCTTTGACGGACTCCCTGAAATGGGCTCCTGTCTGAATCCATGCGCGAATTGTCTCGCGTTCTGTTGCGCTGAGACGGTCTTTTTCTTCCGGAGGCATTTCATCAGCCTCGATCATCTGGAATAACAGGCTTTCATCAACAGCGCCTCCTTGCAGGATACGTCCAGATTCGCTGCCTTTAAGAATTCCCCGGGGAGTGCTGAGATCCAGTCCCGCTTTTTTTTCGCTGGGACCATGACAGCGCACGCATTTATTATTCAGAATGGTGCGAACACGGTTTTCGTAGAGGATCGGGGAATCAGGTTCTGCTGCATGAGAGAGAATGGGAGTGCTGACCAGAAACAGCAACATCAATCCCGTTGAGATGGCTGTTGGTCGAGAAGGCATGCAGGATATTTTGATCAGCGGCAGAGAGGGCATGTCGAGATGCTCCAAAAATCTATGAACGCTGCAGTAAGACTATAGTGTATTTTTGCTCATTTAAGAGACAAATACAAGTCCCAGATGAACGCAGCAGACAGACTGCCATAGCAGATGGCACAGACAATCAGGGCACCACGCCGCCAGATGGGGGGCCTAAGTTGTTGTGGCAGGAGTTTTGTGTTGATAATCAGGATCTGAATCGCCGCAACAGCCAGGACAGGACCTGCTACAGCGCCCAGGATTTTAAACAGGGAAATAGCGTGTCCCCAGTGTACGGCAAACAAACCCCAGACTGTGGCAATCATCAGAAACAGATAATAGAGCCGACTGACATTCATCTTACGACGTTCCCGCAACTGGGGGCTGGCTACCCAGACGATATCCGTTACCGTTCGAATGAGCACATCGGTGTTACTAAGGTGAGTTGACATCAGCACCCAGAATCCGTTCAACAGGGCCAACCACCAGAAACCCGTCCAGAGTTGTTCTGCCATGAAACGTGCCTGAAATGCTCCCGCAGCCAGATGCTCCATATTAGTGTTTTCCGGAATGACTGCGGTTGCGAGATTCACATTCAGTAACATGCCGACCAGGCAACCCAGCCCCCAGAGCCAGACCTGGTCTGCGGAGACGTATTTCCACCAGGAGCGCCAGTGATTCAGGTTTTCCTCAGTGAGGGGAAATACTTTTCCGACTGGCGAGAGCTGCATTTCACTGTGGCTGAAAGCACTTGTAATCGATCCAACTTTGGCGCCCATGCCGAAGCCTTTATCGCGATACCAGTTGGTTATTACCAGATTACCGATGCCCCCGGAGCCAGCTGTTGCTGCAAACGTGGCTAAAAGAAGCGGATCCAGGTTGGCAGGGAGTGAGCCAAACTGGACAAATCCAGAGAGTGTTTTTAACCAGTGTGACAAGGGAACAAACAGCAGGTTGACGGTAATCAGAAAGGAAAAGATGAAGGTAATCATCACCCAGGAAAAGTACTCCAGCATCCGCTCAATTGTTTTTCCTGAGAGTAGAATAGCTACCGTAATCGCAATTACCAGGTAAGTCAGCAGATGAAGTGACGTCGCATCTCCGTCACCCGCTATCCGACCCGCAAATGTCGCGAAGAGGACTGAGGCGCATCCGGCTGCCAGAGCCGGCACTCCCAGTTGCGCTACGGTAGCAAAGATGTAGCCACTCGCCCAGAACTTAGATCCGGGACGTAAACGCATAATACCTACCAGAATGGGTTCTCCGGTATAGAGTGTGTAACGAATTGCCTCCAGATTAAATAAAAGCTGAAGAGCAATCGCGACTGTTGCAATCCAGAGAATACTCATACCGTATTTGACAGTAATCGTAGGACCAATCAGCCACTCGCCACCACCAATGGAACCAGCGAGCAGGATGGCCCCCGGGCCGATCGTACGAAACAGATTGCGAATCGAAAAAGGAGGTGGGGCTGGTAGATCCTCTTCGCTCCAAGGAGCGAGATCGCCAGTGATCCTTGCAGATTGAGGACTAATGTTGTTGCTCATTTCAGTCTCGCTGATACCCTCAGTGCTTTGTTTCCGTGTTTTCAATATGGCATGACTCTAACATATTGTTAAACATCAGCAAGATTTTATTTGATTCCTGTGTGGCGCGGAGTCTCAATTTGAAGTTCGCGCCTGGTTGTCGGTCTTGTGATTTGCCATAATGATCACAGGCAAAGAATTGTCTTTTGAGTCAGTTAATAAAACAGGGCATCAGTTTTATGAAACATTCGATTATTGTTGCAGGTGTTTGTGGGCTCTTGTTCGGTGCGGGACTCTTTGCAGCCGAACCCCAAACGAAGTCGATAAATCAAATCGAGCGTATGGAAAAGATTGCCGATCTGGCGCTGATTCCTCCTGCTTTGAATACGTCTCCACTACCTGAATATGGCTACGATAAGCTCGATTACGGCATGACGATTGGGATTGAACGTACCCCGGGAGGGCGTCTCTGGGCCTGCTGGGTAGCTGGTGGGGATAGCCCCAAGGCGTTTTTTGTGCTGGCCACAAGTGATGATGATGGAGAGACCTGGTCACAACCCCGTTTGGTCCTCGATTCACATTCAACTGATTTACCCATGGATCGCAGTATTCTAGTAGGAAATCTCTGGACCGATCCTGAAGGACGTTTGTGGCTGATATTTGATCAGTCAATGCATATGTATGACGGGAGAGCTGGGGTCTGGGCCACCGTTTGTGATAACCCTGATGCAGACGTACCGGTCTGGTCTGAGCCGCGTCGTATCTGGCATGGGGTCACACTGAATAAACCAACGGTACTCTCTAATGGAGAATGGATGCTGCCGATTTCCCTCGATCAGCGGGAAGGGTTCGGTCCTTTCAAGGGATGTTTTAAAGAACTGGATCCTGTGCGAGGTGCAAATGTGTTTGTATCCACTGATAAAGGGGTAACCTGGAAACGCAGGGGAGCCGCCCGGTTTCCCAATCCGGACTGGCACGAACACATGATCGTTGAACGTAAAGACGGTACTCTCTGGATGCTGGCCCGGACCAGTAAAGGTATTATGCAGACAACATCCCGGGATGGTGGACTAACCTGGGCGAAGCCTTCATTACCTCCCCAGATTAAACAGCCGAATGCCCGCTTTCACATCCGCCGGTTAACCTCGGGGCGACTACTGTTAATCAAGCATGGTGATAAAATTGATGCCCACAAAGGCCGGGTTCAATTAAGTGCCTGGTTATCAGAGGATGACGGCATGGCCTGGCAAGG
Source organism: Gimesia chilikensis (assembly GCF_007744075.1). Lineage (NCBI taxonomy): Bacteria > Pseudomonadati > Planctomycetota > Planctomycetia > Planctomycetales > Planctomycetaceae > Gimesia > Gimesia chilikensis. Next base: position 2,027,217 of record NZ_CP036266.1, read on the forward strand.
GGGGCTGGTACTGGATGAGCGGAAGGGAATATCTTATCCCGATGGATTTCAGGCACCGAATGGAACAATTTATATTTCGTATGATCGGAACCGGTCCACTGATGGAGAAATATTGCTGGCCCGCTTTACTGAGCAGGATATCATGGCTCGCAAACTGATCGGGCCGAAATCCCGACTCAAGATGCTGATTAGCCGGGCGACTCCTTCCGGAAAGTCAAAAGCTGACTAACCCAGTTGGCTGGTGGTTGCAAACTCAAAATTCCTGAGCCGCTCCAGTCTAAATCTGAAAATCCGTTCGACATCGCCTTGCACAAACAGGCGATTGATGAGAGCACCTCCATAAACGGAGTATGTCACATGGTCCCTGGCCAGCGTACCATCGGTCTGTTCTTCAAATGTGTGTAGATGCCTCCACAGGCGATAGGGGCCCTTCAGTTGTGTATCGACAAACCGGACTCCGGGGACCCATTCAGTGATTTCTGTCCTCCAGCGAAGCGGGATTCCGTGCAGCTTGAGTTGATAGTCAATTAAGGCACCAGCCTGCATCTCAATCGGCCCCGGGGTGATGATTTTGAAATTCAGCCAGGGAGGGGTAATCGTCTCGAGATTCTCAGGTTGCGCAAAGAAGTCGAAAACATCCTTGATGGGGCAGGGGATGAAGATCTCAGTTTCCAGTTCATAATTCCCCGAGGGATTTCTTCTGATATTCAGCATGTCTGTAGTGATCCTGCCAGGCTTGTCGACGTGAAGACAAAAAATGATGTTTCAGGGATTGAAATACGCCGTCAGCCGACTATCAAACTGACAGTAAAATACCTAAGCATACATAGTGATTATTGTCCTGAGTGGTAAAAAGAGTAGGGTTCTATTATCAGATTTGTTGAATCCCCCTTCTGGAAATGCTGAACTCACATAATATTCCTGGCACACTGTGATTTAAAAATTGGAAGAAGTTATGTCTGTTACTGTTGGCGATGCACAAAACTATGTGATACTGGGGGCCACTGGATCCGTGGGATCTGAACTCAGCCGACGTCTGGTTAAAGCAGGGCATAAAGTGATGCTGGGAGGGCGTGATCAGGAGAAACTGAACCGATTATCCACGGAACTGGATTCTCCTGCATACAAAATCGATGCCGCTCAGCCGCAGACTATTGATGAATGCCTGAAACAGGCAGAAGCGAATCATGGAAGTGTCGACGGCGTTGTGAACTGTATTGGTTCTGTGTTGTTGAAACCCGCTCACTTGACCTCAGATGAAGAATGGGCTCAAACGCTTTCCGTGAATCTGACATCCGCTTTCATAACCGTTCGGAGTGCTGCTCAGGTCATGCGTAAGAATGGTGGCTCGGTTGTTTTGATCTCATCTGCTGCAGCCAGAGCTGGAATCGCAAACCATGAAGCCATTGCTGCTGCCAAAGCTGGGGTTGCCGGTTTAACCCTGTCAGCAGCCGCCACCTATGCCAGTCGAGGGATACGAGTCAATGCTGTGGCTCCCGGTCTGGTCAAATCGAATATGACTCGTCATTTGTGGGAATCAGAAGCTGCGGAAGCGACTTCGATTTCGATGCATGCCCTGGATCGACTGGGGGAGCCAGCTGATGTCGCTTCACTGATAGAATGGCTGGTGAATCCGGAGAACAGTTGGATGACGGGTCAGATTCTGGGAATCGATGGTGGGTTGGCTTCTGTGATTCCACGACCGCGACAGAAGAGTGGTTGAAAAAAATGCCTGACAAGAATTTCGGTTTCTGTCAGGCATTTTATATTTTTAGAGTTTGTCAATAGACTTAAGGAGCCAGCTGATGTTCGCCATCTGCAAAGTCCTGGTGGCAGGCGTTGCAGTTTTTCAGCATGGCTTCGTAATGCTTGCGGGCAACTTTGAAGTCTCTGGCTTTCGCTGCTTTGTAAAGCAGTCCGCCTTCCTTACGAACATTCACGCTGTGAGTATTCCAACTGGTGCCGTTATCTTTCGGCTCATGCAGAAGCAATAAATTCCCACCTTCAGCCAGGATGAGGGCATCTGATTTGATGGATTTCCAGGCCTTGCGGTTTTCAGGTTCTGTCGCGATGGAGTGCTTCAGCCGTTTGTAGGTCGGCTGGAAGACATATTCCATGAATTCGTGCATATCGGGTTCAACGGGCACACCCGCTTGCGATTTCTTTGAATCTGGTCCCGCGAGAGACTGTGTTGACTGTGACCATACCAGGGCTGTTCCCAACCCCAATAGAACGATAGATCCGAACAACGATTTTCGATTAATTCTATGCATTTGATTCTCTCTAAATTTAAATGAAACGATATATCAGATTGGATATTACATTTCCTGCAGGCTTAACCTGTCAGGATGAAAAAATTACAGCTGACTCTGAGTAAGGCGATGTTAGATCAATTGAACATTCAGTTGCAGAAAGAGGGGACAGCCGATTTCTGAAAGGTGATGAATCGGGATTGATGTAGTCTGACTTACTGCATGGTCATCTACGTTACAAAGGATTCGCCTTAGAGAGTACGATTCGAGTTGATTTTCTTGATTGAGTGGTTTCTTACAAGCAGCTTCATTTTCTTCCACTACTGGAAATGCATTAATTAAACCTGAAATGGGCAGTGGCAGGGATGAATGGGAGTGCCAACTTCTGAGAAGAGGGGGAGAGTGGTCGCATGCATGGTAAAGTCGTAGATGGGTGGCGAGCTCAATTTCAGCCATCCCCTGGTGTGAATGCCCACCCGGGAGGGGAAAACAAATGGAAAGCAGAATCAATGCAATTATCAAAATTCTGCTGGGGACGTAGGTCATACAAATCGCCTGATGGGTCTCGGTAAATCGTTCGAGTTTATTTCTCAGATGACATTTTCGTCAGCTTAAATTCTAATTATCCCTGTCGCTGATCACAACTGATTCCCGTCTGCACTTCGTGAGATTCAATTAGTCAAGACGGGGCTGACAGGTTCCTTCCGCCGTTCTTTGCTCAGCAAAGACTGGTGTACTGTATTGACGGCATGGTATAATCAGGATGATTTGGTAGGATTAATGTAGTGTTTAATTCGACCTTTGGAGAATATTGATTTTCTTAAGAACAGCATCAGGAGGCAGATCAATGGCAATCAACGAAAGTCAACTCACAGACTGGATTTCTCAGCTCGATAGCTCTGATGGAGAGATCAGACAGTCAGCGCGTCATCAACTGGTTCAAGCAGGATCAGATGCGGTCCCGGCTTTGATCAATGCATTGGATCATTCTTCCGAGACTATGCGCTGGGAAGCAGCCAAAGCACTGGGAGAAATCAGAGACCCTGCTGCTGTCGAACCATTGATCGAGATTCTGGCAGACGACGACAGTGTGCGGTTTGTTGCTGCTTCTGCTCTAATTGGAATGAGTAACGATTCTGTGCCTGCCCTCTTACGTGCCCTGATTAATGAACCAGCCCGGTTCCGGGATGGTGGTTGTTTCGTGTTACATCATCTGGCATCAGATGACGAAAAACTACGTGAGCCGTTGACCCCTGTGGTTGAAGCGCTGATGTCGCTTGATTCGTCTCTGCTGGTTCCAGTTGAATCCGAAAAGGCTCTTTCAAAGCTTAAATAGCTTGTTCGATTTATCAATTCCCGCACCTTCATTTCAGAAGGTCTGCCTGTGAAATGTTCTTTCTGCAGAAAGAAACGGTCAGAACAGGATCTGCTAACCCCCAGGATGCAGATCCTGGCGACGGTTTGCTTTCTGTTTTTCTTAACTGCAAAACCCGGGCAGGCGAACGATCCAAATCCTTTTTTACCAGCCGGTGTGGAAGATCGTGGTTGGCCTGATGTTCGGGGCGCTGATTTTGATGCGCATTCTCCGGAAATAAATCTGGCGGACAGCTGGCCTGAAGAGGGACCTCCAGTTCTGTGGGTTAAAGAACTGGGACAGGGATATTCTGCTTTCGTCGCCCAGGGGAATCACGTTTATACCCAGGCCCAGACTTTACAGGGACAATACGTGTATTGTCTGGAAGCTAAAACGGGAATAACGATCTGGCAGTACCGTTATGACTGGCCCTATGAACTGGCTGGCGTTTATCCCGGACCAAGGGCGACCCCCACGCTGGCCGCTGGAAAGGTCCTCTTTGCGGCCCCCAGTGGACTTATCGGCTGTCTGGATGCTGATGATGGGAAACTGATCTGGTCCAGAAATGTACTGGAAGAGTTTCACGGTTCAGGGGGCGACGGATTTGGTTATGCCTGTTCGCCGACAGTCGTGGATCAATTGGTCATCTTACCAGTGGGCGGGCCAGACGCCAGCCTGGTAGCTCTGAATCTCAACGATGGGAAGACCGTCTGGCAGGCAGGCAATCGACCTGCCAGTTACTGTCCAGCATTTCCGATTGAACACAAGGGGCAAAAACTGGTGGTGGGTTATCTGGAGAACGCCCTGGTTATCCATGATCTGCAGACAGGAGAGCTGCTGCTCGAGCATGAGTTATCCGAAGGATATGACGAGCACTCAGCCTGGCCCCTTTATCGAGAACCGTATCTCTGGCTCGCTGCTCCTTTTCGTTCTGGCTCTCAATTATTGGAACTGCCGGATCAGTTTCCACACTCAGAACCGTTGAAAATAGTCTGGCGTTCTCGTGTGATGTCCAATGATGTGTTATCGAGTGTGCTGGTGGATGGAAGGATTTACGGTTTTGATATATTTGATCAACAGTCAAAAACACAGCGTCCTTCTCGAGGTAAGTTTCGTTGTATTGATTTTTTGACAGGTAAAGAATTATGGGAGCAGGGATCTGGACGCCCCGAACGATCGAATAATGACATCTCTGACGAGCTGGGACAATCCGGCATCATTGTCGCTGATGGAAAACTGATTCTCCTTAATGAACGCGGCAAGTTGATCCTGCTTCGTCAGAATCCCGAGCAATGTGAAATTCTGGCTCGATGTTCGGTTCTTTCAGGAGAATTAACCTGGACGCCCCCGGTGCTGCACTGTGGTTGCGTATTTATTCGAAATCAATCCCGGGCCGCCTGTGTTTATATCGGGGATCCTGATCTGTTACCGACTGATCAGGCCACATTCAATCTGGCTGATATTCCGCAGGAAGCTTACTACGACTGGGCGGGACAGATCCTGTCCGTGGAACCAGAGTACGCTTTCGATTTGCCTTCGACAGAATGGCTTATTAGCTGGTACTGCTGGTCTCTCGGTTTACTGATCGTCAGCCTGGTGCTGGCTGCAGTTCCACTCTGGTGGATACCGGCTCAATATCGAAGGCGGGTGTGGATCCGCTCATACCGTATCATGGCATTTCTAGCCGGGGCACTCGGAACCACCTGGATCAGTCTCTGGTATCAGGATTTTATTTTCACGTGGCCGTTGTGTCTCTATATCGCGACCGAACCTGTGCTGGAGTCTGTCCAGTTTCGCAGGGAAGGTCAACGGGCTGCCTTCTGGCGAGATTATGGGCCACTTATCGGTTTACTTGGGGTATTTACTTTCTACTTTTTAATCTGCCGTCGGCTGAGCCTCGTCTTCGAATGGGCGTTTCTGGCGGGACCTATCGGGGCGTTACCTGCAGGTTGCTCGGAATGGTATTTAAAAGCTCAGACACCGCTGCAGGTGTGCTTCGTTTTGCTATTGAAACTGATTACATTTACCTGTTTTTATGCTAGTGGAGTTGTCGTCCTCTGGCTGCGTTATTGATCTCTAAAAGGAGATTCATATTACTACACTCCATTTAGATTAGCGCTTTAATCAGCAGACAGGCGAACGGCTTATTTGCAAAACAGAAACCTGATGAATTCCTGTAAGTCTTGATTTCTAAGATGCTTACGTCCAGGGAGGATGTGATGCGATTGGTTAGTCGCTATTTCACCCGGGGAGAATTGTTGTGACAGAATCCATTGTAGATGAGCGGGGTAATATTCCGTCAGACAGCCTGTTTTCAAAACAAAGGTTGTTGCCTACAATATACTTAGGCCGATACAGTAAGCAATCAGCTTAGGCATTGCATCAGGCAAGAGCCTCTGTTTTCAGGTTGGGGCAGCGGTTAAAACTTTCTCAGCCTGGCAGAGCTGTATCGGGGGAGAGGAAGGGCAGTTTCATGTACGCTTCCGAACAACAGATTCCCGTCACACCGCCAGACGATCAGCGTTCGTTCACAGCTGAGCCACCTTCTTTCTGGCGATCATTGCTCTTAAAGAACACCCTGTTTGTGGCCATCGTAGTGGTGCTCACTGCCGGTATTCTGGGGCATCTTGCTTATATTTTTGCCCGCGATATTCTGCACGATAATATCCGCGTCCGGCTTCAACTGGTCGTCAGTGATCGGGCTGCGTTATTTGAAGGTTATGTACGACAGCAGTTGGATCGGGCTGCGTTGATTACCAGTCGGACTCACCTGAGGGAGCTGATACAAGACTTCGAACAGGGAACTCTCGATGAAGATGCTTTCCAGTCTGAATCAAAGCGGATACTCGAAGACACTATTTCGGGGAGTACCTCCGAATTTCGAGATCTCTGGATTGTGAATCCGGAAGGGACTGTGATCACTGCGACGAGTGACAATTATCTCAATCAGACCTTTGCCGATGATCCTGGATTTCTGAAAGCGAAAGAACATCCCCAGCTGGATTATCCACAGAAAGTGGATGGTAAGTATGTGACTTACCTCATGGCTCCCATGAAGAGTGAAGCGGGGGATCTGATCGGCGTTTTAATGGTCTGGCTCGATGTTACTCCTCTGGAGCGGATTCTGACGAATCGGACGGGGTTGCAGGACACGGGGGCACTTCTGGTCGCGACCAGAGAGGGAGATCAGGTACGATATTTATTGACTCCGGAAGACAGTACGCAACGATCAGTACAGCTCAAAGAAGTACCTGCAATGGAGAAAGCGCTGAATGGGGAAAGCGGATCCGAGGTTATGCATTACAGTGGCGATGAGGTGCTTGTTTCTTACCGTCCTGTAGATTATCAGCCTAATAGTGATGATGCTCCCTGGGGAATGGTAGCCAAAATAGATTTGACAGAAGCTTACGCTCCCGTAACACATTTACGTCAACTGTTACTGGGACTGCAGTTTGGGCTCGTTTTTTTCGGAATGGTGGTCTCTTTTCTGGTTGCCCGGAGAGTGACCCGGCCGGTATTGGGACTGGCCGATACTGCATCGAAAATTGCTCGTGGAAATCTGGATGTCCGGGTGCCGATCACTTCGACAGATGAAGTGGGGATGCTGGGGGCTGCGTTTAATCATATGACTGCAGAGCTGGCAGCCTCACGGGATCAACTGGAGGAACGGATCGAACAGCGAACTGCTGAGTTGAACGCGTCACAAAAGAAATTGCGTCGCCAGACTCAAATCCTGCAGTCAATTCTGGACAGTATGGGGGACGGTGTGATCGTTGCGGATCAGGATGGGAATTCCGTCTTCTGGAACCCGGCTGCAGAGCAGATTGTTGGCATCGGACCGCAGAATGTAGATCCTTCCAAGTGGTCACAGATTTATGGGTGTTACCTTGCAGACGGAGTTTCGATGTGTCCTTCCGAGGATCTGCCTCTGGCGCGGGCCATGCGGGGAGAGTCACTCGATGATTCGATTCTCTTTCTTAAGAATCCCGATATTCCTGACGGAACCTGGATCAGTGTGACTGCACGTCCTTTGAAAAATGATCGTGGTGATCTGCGTGGTGGCGTGATCGTGATGCACGATATTACGGAAGCGAAAGCCACACAGGAAGAACTGGAATCACGCGATAAGAAAAACCGGGCCATACTGGCGACGACGCACGAAGCGTTCGTCGGTATCGATGAGAACAGTCGCATTTGTGACTGGAATGAACAGGCGGAAGCGACTTTTGGATGGACTCAACAGGAGGTGATTGGACAGTCGCTGGTGGAGACCATCATTCCAGAACGCTATCGATTGCAACATATGCAGGGGATCGAAAAATTTCTTGCATCAGGTGAAGGCCCTGTTCTTAACAAGCGTCTGGAGCTCTCGGCTCTGCACCAGGATGGCCATGAATTTCCTGTGGAACTGACGATCACTCCCGTGCGGCAGGGGGACAATTTTCTGTTTGCGGCCTTTGTGCATGATATCACGGAAGTCAAGCGGGCCGAGGAAGAACTCAAAGGAGCTAAAGAAGCTGCCGAGGCTGCCAGCCAGGCAAAAAGTGCTTTTCTGGCAACGATGAGTCACGAAATCCGAACTCCCATGAATGCCGTAATTGGCATGACCGAATTACTGCTCGATACCGATCTGAACCCCACCCAGCGGGAATACATGACCATGGTGCAGGAATCGGGGGAATCTCTACTGGCAGTCATCAATGATATTCTGGATTTCTCCAAAATTGAAGCAGGCCGATTCGACCTGGAGCAGGCCGCATTCCACCTGAGGGAAAATCTGGGAGATACCATGAAATCGCTGGCTGTTCGCGCGCATCACAAACGCCTGGAACTGGCATTTCATCTGGCGCCGGAAGTTCCTGATACCATCGTTGGTGACCGTTACCGCTTACGACAGATCATTGTCAATCTCGTCGGAAATGCCATCAAATTTACGGATGAGGGAGAAGTAGTCGTAGATGTAAATGTCGAATCTCAATCAGAGAGAGACGTTCTGTTGCACTTCGTCGTGCGTGATACGGGGATCGGAATTCCCAAAAGCAAACAGAAACAAATCTTTCAGGCCTTCGAGCAGGTTGATGAATCGATGGCCCGTCGGTTCAGCGGTACTGGACTCGGCCTGGCGATTGCTTCCCGCCTGATCAATTTAATGGGGGGAAGAATCTGGGTCATCAGTGAAGTCGATCAGGGGAGTGCATTTCATTTTACGGCTCATTTTGAACTGACGCAGGAAGAAGTCCCCGCCAGTGAGCCATTGGTCAAAGCCGACCTGGATGGCCTGCGCGTGCTGGTTGTTGATGATAACCTCACCAACTGTCAGATTCTGGAAGAAATGCTCTCTAACTGGAAGATGCAACCCCAGACCGTCACGCGTGGGAAAGATGCACTGGAAGCGATGCATGCCCGTGTGAGGGGGGGTGAACCTTTCGATCTTGTACTGGTGGACGCGAATATGCCAACGATGGATGGGTTCTCGCTGGCGAAAGCGATCAAACAGGATAAGGAACTGGGAAGTGCAGTCATTATGATGATTACTTCCAGTGACCGAAGAGGGGAGATCTCCCGCTGCAAGAAACTCGGAATTGCAGCGCACCTGATTAAGCCTCTCAAGCAGTCGGAACTGTTTAACTCGATTGCAGAGACATTGGGAATTAACGGGGTAGATCATCATTCGACGCGATTGAAAACGGCTGAACTGGGTAAGCGTATTCCGCCTTTAAAAATACTGCTGGCAGAAGACAGTATCGTGAATCAGAAACTGGCGCTGGCCCTGCTGCAACCGCATGGCCACGAAATTACTGTCGTGACCAACGGGAAAGAGGCGGTCGAACAGAGAAAAACAGCCCATTTTGATCTCATTCTAATGGATGTCCAGATGCCTGAGATGGACGGTCTGGAAGCGACACGCGAAATTCGAGACTACGAACAGACAAGAGAGGAACATATACCAATCATTGCGATGACTGCACATGCGATGAAGGGGGACCGGGAACGCTGCCTTGAGGCCGGTATGGACGGCTACGTTTCTAAACCGGTGCGTGTGCGGGAACTGTACCAGATGATTGAAGAAACACTGCAAATGAATGCCCAACTCGCAACTGTAAAAAATGAGTCCACACCTGAAGTGTCAGAACAGCAGGCTGATTCGATTCAGATGGAACACGAGACAACCCAGGGGGAAGAATCGAGAGAGGAGTTAATCATGAACCCGTCTGAAGAACAGGATTCCCATGACGATGTATTGAACTGGGAGCAGGCAATGGAGAAAGCAGAAATACCTGCTGAGGCCTTGAGCGAACTGGGACAACTGTTTCTGCAGGAAGCCCCTAAACTACTGAACGAGATCCGGGATGCCATACAACAGGGGGATGCTACGTCACTAAGACGAGCCGCTCATACACTTAAAAGTTCAGCGGCCGTATTTGAAGCACACCATGCAGCCGATGCCGCTTTAAAGCTGGAGTTACTTGGAAAAGATGAAAAGCTGATGGAAGCACGCGAAGCTCTACCTGCCCTGGAACAGGAAGTCGACCGATTACTGCCAGCTGTTTCTGCTCACATTGATTCTACCGCTCTGGAAGGAAATAAATAATGAATGTCGCATCAGGAAGTGGCGTCAAAGTATTGTTCATTGAAGATAACCCGATTCATGTGGGACTGGTGAAAACCCTGCTGGGGGAATCCCGGGCACCCATATTTCAGTTACAGCATGCAGGATCTCTCCAGGATGGTTTGAAACTGCTCGAAGCAGTTCCGGTCGACATTATTCTGCTGGACTTGACCCTGCCCGACAGCGAGGACCTGGATACGTTCATCCGGGTCCGTTCGTTTGCCCCCGCGATCCCGATCGTAATTGTTACGAGCCTGGATGATGTGAAACTGGCTGCGAAAGCCGTTGAGGCTGGAGCCCAGGATTATCTGGTTAAGACACAGCTGAGCCGAACTTCGCTAACTCGTTCTTTGCGTTATGCGATCGAGCGGACACGTGTGCGGGATGCCGAATGGGATTCGCCGATGTTCAGGCTGGCACAGCGACAGTTCCTCAAGGCGGCCCAGTATATGGGGCTGGACGATAATATTCGTCAGCGGTTGTTGTTTCCGCAACGAACGCTGGTCGTGACTCTTCCATTTCGTCGAGATCATTATACCGAAGTCGAAACCGTATTCGGCTATCGAGTTCAGCACATTCTGACTATGGGACCTACCAAGGGGGGGATTCGATATCATCAGGATGTCAGCCTCGGAGAAGTTTCAGCATTGGCGATGTGGATGAGCTGGAAGTGTGCCCTGGTGCACCTGCCCTTTGGTGGAGCCAAAGGGGGCGTACGCATCGATCCCACGGGGCTAACCGGTCATGAACTGCAACGTCTCACCAGACGATTTGCAACCGAAATCAGCCCGATTATTGGACCTGAGAAAGACATTCCGGCTCCTGATATGGGAACCAACGAACGGGTGATGGCCTGGATTATGGATACTTACAGCCAACAGGTAGGTTACTCTGTACCTGCAGTCGTGACAGGTAAGCCGGTCGTCCTCGGGGGGGCTCGGGGACGTAATGAAGCGACAGGGAGAGGCGTCGTCTATCTGATTGAAGAAGCGGCCCGGCATCTGAAGATGAATCTCAGTGAGTCTACGGCTGTGATTCAGGGGTTTGGAAATGTGGGCAGTCATGCTGCCCTGTTTTTAAGTGATCTGGGCGTGAAAATCATCGGTGTCAGCGATGCAACCACGGGCATCTATAACCGTAATGGGCTTTCGATGTCCTCACTGCTTGAGTATGTGGGGCAGAACCGTTTTCTGGAAGGTTATTCTGAAGGGGATGAAATCACGAACCAGGAACTGCTGGAACTGGAGTGTGATATTCTGGTACCTGCTGCATTGCAAAATCAGATCACAGCAGAAAATGCAGATCGCATTAAATGCCGTCTACTGGCGGAAGGTGCTAACGGGCCAACTACACTGGAAGCTGATGAGGTACTCAATGAAAAAGGGGTTTTCATACTCCCTGATATTCTGGCAAACGCGGGTGGGGTGACTGTTTCTTACTTCGAATGGGTGCAGGATACGCAGAACTATATGTGGAGCCTGGATGAAGTCAATCAACGATTGAAACGCATTCTGCAAGATGCGTTTCAGCGTACTTTGAATCGTGCGGAGAAGAACAACGTCGACATGCGGACGGCGGCACTCATGGAAGGGATTGAACGCGTCGCGCAGGCTAAGCTGGCGCGCGGTCTGTTCCCATAAGTAAAAGTGCAATTTCAGCGGGAAATGAAGAGTGGGATAAAAGACAATCTATTTCTTCTTCGCGGGTTCGACGACATTGACCGTGATCAGTTTCGACCAGGCTGCGAATTTCGTATTGGCGGGAGCTGACTTTGCTTCTGCGGATTTGGCTGTTCGGGCCGCCTGTTCTACGAGTTTCTCAGCGCGAGCCAGTTTGTCAGAGGCTGCTTTGGTTTTGGCTGCATCCGCTTTGCTGGACTCAACATCGGCCTTGAGCTGCGCGACCAGTTTTTCGAGTCGCTCCAATTCGGCTTTCGCAGCCTGACTGGCTGGCAGATTCTGGCGATACTGTGTTACGCCCACACCCAGCAGTGCAAACTGATATCGTCCCGGTTCTGCTTTGAAATTCCCGTTGGGCCTGAAATCGATGACCAGCTTGCCTTCCGTGTCTTTCTCTCCGATATTTACGGTAGGAGGATTGCGCTGGATACCAAACAGTTCGTGCGGCTCAATCGTCAGGTTACCCGTTCTATTCCCGCTACCGGTCAGCTTGATGGGAATCTCCAGTTTCTGATTCAATTCAACAGTCAACTCTTTATCCTCTGCTGGGGAAATGATGACGGGGGCCGTCTCATGTTGATTCACTGCCAGAGGCATGCTTGTGGTGAGCCGGGAACGAACGCGGATCGCATCGGCAAAGATGTGGCCCCAGATCAGGGACGCAAAATGTGCTTCTTTCATCACAGGTTGACCATTGATCTGGGCAGTTCCTTTAATCTGGATTTCACCAGCCCATGTCTTGGCTGATTCATCTGCAGAGAGGATCAGAATTCCATGGTCGGTCTTTCCACTGAGCGTCAGAGGCTGGGCAGTGACGCCGTTGGGAAGGTTCTCTGCCGTTACAACGATATCTCCTGTAAAGCCATCCTGACGAGGAGCGACAATCCGCACACCCCAGTTGGCCCCTCGTCGGAGCAGGGGGGTGACAGAGTAACCCGTACGATTGGTAGGCAGCGGGCGTTCTGTGGTTGCGATCAGATGAAAGTCAGGCTTGGGTTCTCGAATCGCCAGACGATAAAGATCTTTTGCGCTGCCTCCTCCAAACTGATTGACGATCGTCACCAGGTACTCCCCATCCTGTTCTGCGACGAACGAGACCGCTGCGTCATTTGTGTCGAGGTTAATTGCATTTTTATTGTGGGGGCTGAAATAGGAAGCCAGGTCATCATTTTCGGTCACTGTCTTCACGCTGACTTCACCAGCAGGGGAGCGGGTCAATTGCTGCACAATCAGTAACGGATCCACCTGACAAGCCATCCGGTCTGCGATGGCTTCGATCCAATAGGTTTTTCCTTTCTTTGCACGAAAGACAAACTGATCTTCGTCATTCGGCTGATCGAATCGTCCGGCAATTTCCGTCGGGATCGAAACGTTTTGCCGGTCCAGATGGGCCTGCTCCTGAGTTACAGGGGCTGTCGCATAACCGATCTTGATTCTGTTAGAATTCCCCAGCTGAAAATCAAAACCATCCAACAGACCCTGGCGTGGTTTACCCGGTTGAAAACTACCTGTAGGGCCTGCTACATCAGGGAGTGTGATTTCCACCTCTACCGATTGCAGCTTGTGGCCATTGAGCTCCGCAGATTTTCCGTAACTGCCTCCGGGAAGGTTGCGACCATAAATGGTGTAAGTCTGTGTGGAACCCGGTTTGCCAGCAGGGGGGTAAATGAAATCAATATGAGGGCGATTAGAAATCTCTAGACGATAAAAATGTTCTGAGCCCCCTCGGTAGAGAATGTCAGAAATCGCCAGATAATATGTGGCATCCTGTTGGGACAGGATTTCGACAAACGAATCCCGGCCGAACCAGTCGCGGTTGCGGGTGATTTCGCGACCTTCGGAATCGTAAACAATAATCTGGCCATCCAGGCGTGAGTCGATACGCTGTGCCAGCAGTTCTACGAGAATCCGCTCTCCCGCTTTTACCTTCAGCTGATACCAGTCGATTCCGCGGGAGGGAACATCACCTGAGATTACGGAATTGACTTCCACAGGCATGGCCGATTCGCGGGTAGCATGATTGCCGGTTTCCGCAATTTCCCGGCTATCAGCTTCAGCCACCACAAATGGGCGTGCCGTCGAAAGACCAAAGTAAGAAACGACGCGTGCCTCGTAGATACCCGGAGGAACGTCTGCGGAGACCGAAACTTCAAAGCGGGATCCCTGTGGCCTCGGAGCCGGATGAAATTCATCAGCAGGCAGCATTACTGGTTTCGCTGTGATACCTGGATGGGAGAATCTTAATTCGGATGCATCATCCAGGTTGGAACCAATGATGCTGACATCAACAGTCTTCCCTGCCGGGGCAGCAAAGGGGCGCAACTGCCTCAAATCTGCCGTGGGGAGCTGGGCTTCCACGTATTGCGAGTGCAGACTGCTTAACAGCAGGAAGAGCAACGGACAAAGTGCAGGGATGAACCTGGTGCTGGTTTTCATATTTGCTTCACAGTAACTGTTAATGGTTGAACAGGAACTCTTTTGTATTGATGATCACCCAGATAATATCTTCATAGGCCTGTTTCTCAGCCTGTTCGAGAGATAATATCCTGGGATCTGCCTTCGACTGATTCCGTTTCTTCTGCAGATGAGCCAGCCCTGTCTCAAGTTCATTTTCATTGGGAGATCGAGAAAGAGCATGCAGATACAGCTCTTTGATGCGTGTCTGATCGTCCCTGTTTTTGTCACGGGCCAACTGGACTGCCTGGCCGTCAGAGGCGGAAAGAATCTGTTGGATCGTATCGGAGTTGATCAGATGCAGGCTTTGTGCCAGGTCCGCATTAGCGGTGCGCTCACATTCACAGGCCGTGTCCATCTGCGGCCGACCGAAGACCCGCAGGAAAAATGACTCGACGTTGGCTGAATCATCGGGTAAGGCGACTGCCCGAACACCCACCGGCTGGTGATTGAAATTGTTCTTAGAACCTGCAACATCATTCATCGCATCCAGCATCATCTCGGCTGGCAGCCGTCGAGGATAGTAGCGCGCGTAATTCTGCTCATCACTTTGATTGTACTGGTTCGGAAAAGAGCTGAGTTGATAGGTTCTGCTGTTACAGATGGTGCGGCAGATTGCTTTCAGGTCATAATTCGATTTGACGAATGAGTCTGCCAGCTGATTCAACAGTTCAGGGTGCGTCGCTGGATTTGTGATCCGAATGTCATCTTCCGGTTCAACCAGACCTCTGCCGAAAAAATGTTTCCAGTAACGATTCACCAGCATTTTGGCAAAGAAGGGGTTCTTGGGATCTGTGACCCAGTTAGCCAGATCGATTCGCGGATCCCGTTCAGCAGGGATGTCCAGGGCTGCCCCATCCAGCGGCGTTGGTTTCAGTTCGCGATTTGTATTCGGGTTTTTGGCAACCGCGATGATTCGTTTATGGTAAACGATGTCGTCTTCCGGCAGCTTATAAACTTCTTTGCGTCCCAGTGTGTTGAAGAATGCCTGAAATCCGTAGAAATCGTCCTGGCTCCATTTTTCATAGGGGTGATGGTGGCACTGCGCGCATTGAATGCGGACCCCCAGGAAAACCTGGGCGATGTCTGACATCTGATCTTTGGGATCTTTAACGGCTCGGTACCATGAGACGGCAGGATTGGTCCCCGGCTTGCCTCGGGCTGTAATCAGCTCTGTTACGAATTCGTTATAAGGCTTATTCGTGGCCAGACTGGTTCGGATCCAGGCATGAAAGCCGAAAGTCTCCCGGGCAACCTGTTCCAGATTTCCGCCGGCCTTGTTACGTAATACGCCGGCCCATTTAGACGCGAACAGATCTGCATAGCCGGAACTGTCCAATAGTTCGTTAATCTTACGCGCCCGTTTATCGGGACCCTGATCAGCCAGAAAAGATTGTGTCTGCTCCAAAGTGGGGATCCGACCGGTGATATCCAGAGTCACCCTGCGGAGAAAGGTGGAATCATCACATCGTTCTGAAGGGGGAAGTCCGAGCACTTTCAGCTTCGCAAAAACATGCTGGTCGATAAAGTTCTCAGGAGTCGGCAAGTCAGGCGTGGGCTGGCCGAGAGGAATGGTCGTCATGAAAACGGCGACCTGTTCCTGGAAACGTATCATGACCGATGTTGTGCCAGTCTGGTCTTTTAATGTCACCAGTCCAAGTTCGTCGACTGCTGCCATCTTAGGCTGGTTTGGTTTGAATTCCGCCAGGCGCGTAATGTCCCGTTTCGTTCCATCAGAGAAATAAGCAGTGACGACCAGTTGCTGGGTAGCCTGTTTGGGCAGGACGCGGACTTGAGGAAATATTTCGATGTGCGTCACCGTCGCTTCTTTTTCCGGATCATACCGCATCCCTTCGCGAATCCAGCGGGCGATCAGTCTGATTTCTGCTCCATCCGCCTTGAACCGACTTCCTCCACCGTGGGGTACTATTCCAGCTGCTTTTTGTAACAAGAGACTGGTTTCTGGTGCTGCCGGGTTAATCCGGCGTCCGAGAGATTCTTTAGTGATGTACTCGAAGTCATTGCCCGGTTCAAAACCCAATAATGACAAATGAAAGTTGTTTTTCCCGGAAGGCGTGCCATGGCAGGCGCCACTGTTACAACCACCCCGCGTGAGTTGCGGGATGACGTCATTGTAGAAGCTGACCGGACGACGCTGTTCGAACGAAGAAACGCGTACCGGGATTTTGAGGGAACGTTTCGAATCCAGAGAGGCGGTAATGGTAGCAGACCCGTTGGACAGGGGGCTGATATATCCGGTGGGGCTGACCACAGCGATACCCTCTGGTTCAACCTGATATTTCACACTCCGCGTGACATCGCTTATGGAACCCGACTGGTCTTTGTGTGTGATTAATAATTGCTGACGGGCATCGGGATCTGATAATTCAATCCCCTGGTCCTGATTCGGCAGATAGACTTCCAACTCAGCCGCATGGGAAGATTTCTCCAGCCTCCCAAAGAGGATGCCGGCGAATAAAACAATCAGCAGAAAATAATGCTTCAATTTCATCGATCTTCCCAAGATATCTGGAATCTGGAGGTTCACCCGGACTGACTCTGTAAATAGCTCCTTAACTGGTCTGCCAATCAGTATTTAGGGGATGGCAGTCAGTTTTGGAATGAATTCCGGGAGAAACTGAAATTAAATTGAACTTGAATTTCTATTCTAAACGATGCAATATACATTACAATACGTTGATGCGTACTTGTTAAGAAAATGCTCAGACGGCAATATTTGAATCGGGATGATGAATTCATGAGTGCCAAATCCAGAAATCAGCGTTGTGCAGGACCGATGAAACGTCGCACCTTCCTGGAAATCGGTGGGGCAAGTATGCTTGGTCTGGGTATGACTGATTTGCTCCGTCAGCAGGCGCTTGCCAGTTCTACAGGAAACGCAACTGATGATACGGCTGTGATTTTCGTCTGGTTACCGGGCGGACCCCCTCATATGGAAACATATGATATGAAGCCGGGGGCACCAGTTGAGTACCGTGGGGAATATTCACCAATTCATACTAATGTTCCCGGTCTCGACGTCTGCCAGATGCTGCCACAGCATGCGAAAATTGCAGACAAGTTTACGTTGATTCGCTCGATTCATCATGAGTTTGCCGATCATGGTGGCGGACATAAGCGGCTCATGACCGGCCGTGTTCCTGCAACTCCAGTGGGTACAATCAATGACGCCCCAGCTGTAAATACAATTGTGAAGAAAATGCTGGAGCAACCGGGGAATGAAATGCCGGTCTGTGTGACTGAGGTTGACTCTTCCCGTGCGTCCATTGATACCTTTGCCATGGGGCCCGCTTATCTGGGACCATCATCAACTCCATTTATGGTAGCCGGCAATCCCAGTGATCCCGATTTCAAAGTACAGAATATCGGCGTGAAATCAGCGATGGAAACGCGTCTCGACGACCGAATTGCCATGCTGAAAGGGATCGACAATTTCCGTCGTGACGTTGACAAAAGTGGTTCGATGGAAGCCATGGACAGTTTTAACCGCCAGGCCATCGACATGTTGACCAGTGAAAAAGTCCGTCGGGCTTTTGACCTTTCTCAGGAACCCAAAGAGGTCCGTGATCGATATGGCTGGAATGCGTACGGTCAACGGGCTGTGTTAGGTCGGCGTCTGGTCGAGTCAGGCGTCAGGTTTGTCACGATGGTCTGGGAACATCCTTTCCCGGGGAGTAAGACTCCTAAGACGGCAGCGTATAACTGGGACTCCCACGCTGTGAATGCGCATCTCTTCAAGGACTGCGAATGGCGACTGCCTCCTTATGACCAGGCCGTTTCTGCTCTGATCGAAGACCTCTATCTACGGGGACTCGACCGACGAGTTCTGCTGGTGGTGACGGGCGAGTTTGGTCGGACTCCGAAGCTTTCAGTTCAGCGGGGAACTCAGACTGGTGTCATGCAGCCCGGTCGAGACCACTGGCCAAAAGCGATGTCAGTACTGGTTTCCGGAGGTGGGATGCAGACCGGTCAGGTGATCGGCGCAACTAACCCGAAAGGGGAATATCCAGTGGAACGTCGACTGACTCCGAACGATCTCTGGGCCACCGTTTATCGGCACCTGGGTATCGATCATGAGCATATCCTGCACGATCTGCAGGGTCGTCCGGTTCCCATTCTGCCCTTCGGAAAGCCGATACGCGAACTGCAGCCAGTCTCTGCCTGAGCTGCTAGTGAGCGTTCTGTTGCACTTCTATATTTAAATCATAGGGATGGTGCGCCCTTCCACTTATCCTGTTGCTAGATTGCGACCCTGAGAGTTCACTGCTATCGTAGTTATTCAAAAACTCTCGAAGGGATAGTACGTGATGTCGCAGTCGTCTGATTCAATTACGCAAACATGGGAGATTCCGCTCCGCGAGACAGTCGATGTGGCTGTGATCGGTGGTGGCTCGGCTGGTGTGGCTGCAGCGACAGCTGCTGCCCGTAACGGGGCGTCCACCGTGCTGGTCGAACGCTATGGTTTTCTGGGAGGCACTTCGACGGCAGGGATGGTCGGGCCCTTCATGACCTCCTACACGCCTGACGGGAAGCGGCAACTGGTGGCTGGTGTCTTTCAGGAAGTCATCGATAAAATGGTCCAGATGGGCGGAGCCGTCGATCCCTCTACGACAGAAGCCGGATCTGCCTGGGCTTCTTTTATTGATCTCGGACATGCCAATGTGACCCCCTTTAGTGTCGAAGCATTGAAAATGGCGGCCCTGGAAATGGTTTGCGAGGCGGGGGCACGGATCCGGTTTCATACCTCGTTTGTCGATGTGGTGATGCAGGATCAGCAGATTGATGGAATCGTAATTCTGGACAAGGCCGGCCTGGGACTGCTCCGGGCGCGAACTGTTATTGATACTTCTGGCGATGGCGATATCGCTGCCAAGGCCGGAGCTCCCTTTGAAGTGGGGCGAAAGGCGGACGGCAAAATGATGCCGGTGACGCTGTTTCTGACGATTGGCAATGTCGATGATGAACGCGTGATTGCCTGGATGAAGGAGCATGAAGTTCTGCATCCGGGAGAGCGACTGTTTGAATGTATTGTCAAACAGGCCCGGGAAAGCGGTGACTGGACACTGGAACGCGAGTTCCTGAATATTTATCGTGAGCCGACTCCGGGGCAGTGGCGGGTCAACACAACCCGCGTCCAGAACGTGGACGGTACGAATCCCGATGACCTGTCCCGGGCGGAAATCGAGAGTCGTCGCCAGGCGTGGGAACTGATTCGATTCTTCCGATCCCATTGTCCCGGCCTGGAAAATGCACAATTGCTGGCCACGGGAACTCAAGTGGGGGTGAGGGAAACACGTCATATTCTGGGGGACTATGTGCTGAATGGGGCAGATGTGCTCGAAGGGCGGAAGTTCGAGGATTCCATAGCGCAGTGTTCCTATCCGATCGACATTCACGATCCCCAGGGACCCCGGGGAAGGCTGGAGGGGATTCATGCCGATCATTATGAAATTCCCTATCGCTGCCTGGTGCCGCGCGATGTGGAGAACCTGCTGGTGGCTGGCCGTCCGATATCTGCGGATCACGAAGGGGCCGCATCTGCGAGAGTGATTCCTCCCTGTTATGCCACCGGTCAGGCTGCGGGAACCGCTGCGAGCCTGGCAATCAAGCAGGGAGTAGCCCCGCGCGACGTGGATATCGATCAGTTAAGAACGACATTAAGCGAGCAGGGAGCCATCGTCTGAGTTCGGCCACAGGACAACCGAATGCCAGTGAGTGTGACTTTTATATCAACAGCGTAACCAGGAAGCGAGGTAACCCGTGAGTCAGGCAAAGGCGGTTCGATGGGGCGTAATAGGACTGGGATGGTTTGGTGAAGTTCATGCCGATAATCTGGCAGAGATGCCGGATATTGAATTGGCTGCACTCTGCACTCGCAGGCCGGATCGTTTGAACGAAGTAGCTGACCGTCTGAATGTTTCGAAGCGCTACACGGACTATCAAGAATTACTGGTCGACCCTGATATCGATGTGGTGAGTATTACCACCCACATTTATGATCATCGTGAAATCGCCATTGATGCCTTACGGAGTGGTAAGCATGTTTTGCTGGAAAAACCGATGGCGCCAACTCTGGCGGACTGCGAGCAGATTCTGGAAGCAGTCGCTCAGTCAGACGGCTTATTCATGGTGGGGCACATCTGCCGGTTTGATCCCCGAGTGACCCTCGCGAAGCAGGCAATTGAAGAGGGACGGATTGGAAATATTATTTCGATGCATGCCCGTCGGAATCTGTCGAAGTCTATTGGTGAAACGGTGCTCGATGATATTTCGGCACTGATGGGAGACGGAATCCATGACGCGGATCTGATGCTCTGGTTCAGTCAGGCAAACGTCTCCACGGTCTATGCTCAGGAAGTCCATCCCGGCAAGAACAAATTTCCGGATGCCGGCTGGTCGATTGCCCGGCTGGACAGTGGTGCGGTCGCTGTGGTTGAGTCGGTCTGGCATTTGCCGGAATCCACTCCGTTTACGATTGACGCCCGCATGGAAATTATCGGTACGGAGGGAGCGCTCTACATCAACTGTGGTGAAGCAGGCCTGGCGATACACGATGCGCAGGGGGTGAAACTGCCTGATACCATGTATTGGCCCCGTCCCCTGGGGAATTATTTTGGAGTGTTAAAGGAAGAGTTACGATATTTTGCCAACTGCGTCCGCAAGGGGGAACCACCTCAACGGATCACACCCGCTGAATCTGCTGCCGCTGTCGCCTGGATGGAAGCGGCAACGGAGTCGGCACGGACAGGGGCGGTCATTACATTTTGATCTGCCACGATCCTGACGGACAGGTATTGGGGTCATACCGTTTATGCACTTTACGTAACCTGATCGGGTTCAGATCGAAACAAACATCCAGATATGAGCCCCAAAAAGCGGGGCAGGTCGTCTCTCTGGCAAGATTCTACTGGATTTTTCACAAATATCTTAGTATTATATATTAAAAGCTCGTTGATCTGACTTTGATTTTATCTCACTGAGTGAGATACGAGTTTTCTCGCCTGAATTCTCTCCTGATGTGTAAGTTTTAAATACTTGCAACCTCAAATTTAACACACACATTTTCACTGTGATTTTTCTGGTTCTTTCCAGTTAGAACACCGATGGTAATTGTATGATTGATATGAATAGACGAATTCTCAGTTTGCTAGTTCTCATATCAGCTGTCACGCTGGCGGCACCGGCCCAGGCCAACCCGGCTAATCGGCAGGCATTTGTTCGCTACTTTGGCAAGTACCTGGCACAGGGGCTGAATTCCTGTGGTACCTGTCATGTGCGCGATCATGCAGAAGGTGCTGAATCTCTGGACGATTTTCCGCACAATCCCTTCGGGAATCAGTTGCGTGAAACCGCAGACAAACTGCTGGAGCAAAAGCAGGATGCGGATCTGGCACTGCGACTGAAACTGATCGCCGATCAGGATGCCGACGGTGATGGCTTCACAAACCTGCAGGAAGTACTCAGCGGGACCGCACCTGGTGATAAAACAAAATTCCCGGCTGCTGACTCGAAGAAAAAACTGGAACAGTTGACGGCCGAGTTTAACGAATTCCAGAATCGCTATGCCTGGAAACCCTTTAAACCCGTTCATCGTCCAGAAGTTCCGGTGGTGGCCGACCTCAACTGGCCGCGGAATCCCATCGATCAATTCATTGCTGCCGGCCACGAGCAGAAAGGTTTGAAACGCGCTGCGGAAGCCAGTCCAGAAGTTCTGCTGCGTCGGGTTTATCTCGACCTGATTGGCCTGAATCCGACACCTGAAGAAATCCGCGCATTTCTGGAAGATGCCAAGACGAACGACAAGGCTTATGAAGCGGTCGTTGATCGCCTGTTAAATCATCCCGCTTACGGCGAGCGTTGGGGTCGGCACTGGATGGATGTCTGGCGTTACAGTGACTGGGCCGGTTACAAAGATGCCCTGCGTGTGAGCCAGCGACATATCTGGCACTGGCGGGACTGGATTATTGAATCGCTCAATGCCGACAAATCTTACGATCAGATGCTGACCGAGATGCTGGCAGCAGACGAACTGAAGCCGGATGACTGGGATACACTCCGGGCAACCGGTTTCCTGGCACGCAATTACCACGCGGAACGTGACCAGTGGATGGATGACGTCGTGAAACATACTTCGCAGACATTCCTGGGAATCACCGTCGGTTGTGCGAAATGCCACGATCACATGTATGATCCGATCAAACAGACTGAATACTATCAGATGCGGGCTATTTTCGAACCGTATCACGTTCGTACAGACCGGGTGGAAGGCGTACTGGATGTCTCTAAGAATGGGATTCCTCGTGCCTACGATCGTTCCTTGACGTCGAAGACCTGGTTTCTGGAAGCCGGCGACGAGCGACGTCCTGTGAAAGACAAAAGTATTCCGCCGGGAGTCCCTGAATTCCTGGGAGGGAAATATGAAGTCGAGCCGGTCTCACTGCCGTTGGTGGCCAGTCAGCCTGCCCGGCGCGAGTTCGTCAAGCAAGATCTGCTCGATCAGGCCAAAGAGACTATGGAGCAGGCCAAAGCACCGGAACAGCGGGCTGCTGCGGAAAGTGCACTGGCAGTCCTGGAAGCCCAGTTTGCCATCGAAGCGATGGAAGTGGCTGGTGATAAAAAATCAGATGCCTGGAAAACGGCAGCACAGAATCTGGTGAAGCTACAGCGTGAAGCAGCTATTGAAGCGGCTCAATGGGAATTAACCTCTGCCATCAAGCAGGAGGAGCAGGCCACTACAGCGCTCAAGAAAGCTGAGAAAGGAAAGAAAAAATCGAGTATCAGCAAAGCGAAGCAGCAGTTGAAAAAAGCGGAGCAGGCTCACAAGGCAGCAGAAACTCAACTCAAAAAAGCAGAGGATGCAGCCAAAGAAAAGCTGACAACGAAATATTCTCCACGTAAACAGTCCAAGTATCCGGAAAGCAGCACCGGGCGACGTCTGGCATTTGCTCGCTGGCTAACCAACCGTCAAAATCCGTTGACGGCCCGTGTGGCGATGAATCATATCTGGTTGCGACACTTTGGTCAGCCGATTGTGCCAACCGTCAATGAGTATGGCGGAAACGGACGTGAACCGACTCATCCTGCATTACTGGACTGGCTGGCCGCGGAATTCATGGACCGGGACTGGAGTATGAAGGAGATGCACCGGTTGATCGTTACCAGTGCAACTTATCGGATGGCAGGAACTGGTGCCCCCGAAAACCATGCAATCGACCCCGATAATCTTTTCCTCTGGAAAAAATCGGCGCGCCGGATGGAAGGGGAAATCGTGCGGGATAACCTGCTTTACATTCCCGGTCGACTCGACGCTGCTATGGGAGGCCCGGACATTGATAACCACCAGGCCCAGGATTCACGTCGTAAGAGTATCTATCTCCGGCACGCACATGAAAAACTGGTTGAGTTCGTACAGATCTTTGATGGTCCCAGTGTTTCTGAGTGTTATATGCGGGAGACGAGTGTGCAACCGCATCAGGCACTGGCGCTGGCCAACAGCAAACTGACCTTTCTGGCGAGCGAAGCCCTGGCCTCTCAAATTGAAGAAAAGACCACCGGGGATATGGATGCATTTATCGAAGAGGCTTACCTGCGAATTCTCTCGCGTCGGCCGGATGAAGTTGAGCATCAGCTCTGTCGAGAATATCTGCTGGCGTCTGTCAAGGCAGAGGGCAGTCAACCGACCAGGGATCAGTATGAAAAACTGATTACCGTATTATTCAACCATAATGATTTTGTCACGATTCGCTGATGAATCCTGACCCGAATGGGATTGGAAAGTAATAGAATGTTTAATTCACCCCAGATGAACCGTCGCACGTTTTTAAACGACACCGGCATGGGAATGACGGGTATGGCGCTCTCTTCGCTCCTGTTTCAGGAAGGCAAACTGCAGGCTGCGGAAGCGGGACTGGTTCCGCACATGGTGCCGCGCGCCAAGTCGGTGATCTGGATCTTTCTGATTGGTGGTCTCAGTCACCTGGAAAGTTTCGATCCGAAGCCGGCACTCAATAAATATGCCGGGAAGTCGATTGATGAAACTCCCTACGCAGAATCAGTGTTGAATAAGGACAAGATCAACAAGATCCTGCTCGACCCGTCCAAGCAGAAACGTGAAGTTTTCAAAGCCATTATGCCTTTGCAGACAGGCTATAAAAAATATGGCGAAAGTGGTCTGGAAATCAGCGACTGGTTCCCGAATCTGGGGACCTGTGCGGATGACCTGACGCTGGTTCGCTCCATGTGGACGATCGACAACAACCATGGTGCCCAACTGACCTATCATACCGGCCGCAAAATTACGGAAGGTGCTTTTCCGACCGTGGGCTCCTGGGTCAGTTACGGCCTGGGAACGGCCAACCAGAATCTGCCGCACTATGTCGTGCTGGGGAACCCGAGCGCTGACTGTTGTGGCGCCGCCTGGACACACGGTTCTTCTTATTTGGGGCCGGAACATGCGGGTGTCCGGATGGAAGTGGATCCGAAAGATCCGCTCTCGTTTGTGCGCTCTGCTGATGATTCAATGACTCCTTCGGAACAACAGGAAATGTTCGGCCTGTTGGGGAAACTGAACCGACACGCCGGAATTCAATACCCGGATGACAAAAACCTGAAAGCACGGATCAAATCATACGAACTGGCATTCCAGATGCAGTCAGCCGTTCCCGAAGTCATGGCTTTTGAAGAAGAATCACAGCATGTGCAGGAACTGTATGGTCTGAACGAGTCAACTACCAAAAGCTTCGGTGAGAAATGTCTGGCGGCCCGGCGTCTGACTGAACGTGGCGTGCGGTTTATTCAACTGTTCCATGGCTACCGTGGTAATGCTGGTGCCTGGGATTCTCATCGTGATATTAAACGCCTGCATTCACAGCTTTCGGCCCAGGTCGATCAGCCAATTGCCGGCCTGATTAAAGACCTCAAGCAGCGTGGCCTGCTGGATGAGACCATGATTGTGATCGGCTCTGAATTCGGACGAACCCCTGGTGCAGAACATCGTAATGGGAACAGCACTGTCCAGGGAACAGGCCGCGATCATCACCCTCATGGATTCAGCGTGGCGATGGCCGGTGGTGGAATTAAAGGGGGCCATATTCATGGTGCGACCGATGAACTCGGGTTCCACGCTGTCGAAGACAGGCACTATGTGACCGACCTGCATGCCACGGTATTACACCAGATGGGCCTGGATACGACCCGGCTCAACTATCCCGGCAGACAGCGTCTGGAACGGGATTATGGCGAAGTGATCCACGACATTATCAGTTAAATCGAGCCCCATTCCTGGTTACGTTTGATTCCCGGGAGAGCATACGTCGGCAGATTGACGAGATCTGCTTGCAGGTGGTCTGAGCACAGCCTACACTATAGGTTTAATGCTGTTTCGTTTGTTTTACTAATGTCCAGACCAGCATCCCTGCCTGAATTCCTATAGTCAGCTGTAACTTCTGCAGACTCACGCCGCACTGATTTCAGCCGGAAAGAATGAGCTCAGATTCTTCAAACACGAGTTACAGCTGAGAGAGCAGCCCAGGGTGTCTGTCCTGTGAGGGAGAGGTAATCAATGAGACTCGGGCTCGCGTCTGTTTTCTGTTTCTGCCTGATCATCAGGCCCGTCTGGGGGGAGACCCCGATCCAGTTCAATCGGGATATCAGACCGATACTTTCGGACAAATGCTTCGCCTGTCACGGCCCGGATGAGAAAACACGGGAAGCCGATCTGCGTCTGGATGATCGTGATTCTGCACTGCGTGACCTGGGAGAAACGCGGGCGATAGTCGCCGGTAAGGCCGATGAGAGCGAACTGATCCACCGTATCACTGCAACTGATGAAAGTCTGTTGATGCCCCCGGCTGAGCATGGCAAGCCACTGAGTAAGGCTGAAATCGAACTGCTGCGGAACTGGATCAATCAGGGAGCAGCCTACCAGCGGCACTGGTCTCTGACACCCCTTGTGAAGCCTGCAGTCCCTGAACAGAAAGAGAAGCAGACTCTGCATCCGATTGACGCTTTTATCCAGCAACAGCTCAAGGACAATGGATTTGCTCCCTCACCGGAGGCGGAGCCGAGAACGCTGGTCCGCCGCCTGTCTTTTGATCTGACCGGACTGCCCCCCGATCCGTCATTGGTGGCAGCCTATACTGCGCATCCAGGAGACGCAGCTTACGAAAAACTGGTGAATGACTATCTGGATTCTCCCCATTATGGTGAGCGACTGGCACTCTACTGGCTGGATCTGGTGCGTTATGCAGATACGCTGGGATACCACGGCGATCAGGTTAGAAGCGTGTCCCCGTATCGGGATTATGTCATCAACGCTTTTAACAGCAATAAACCCTTCGATCAGTTTACGATTGAGCAACTGGCAGGCGATCTGCTGCCTGAAGCTGATCTCTGGCAGAAGGTGGCTTCGACATACAACCGGTTGAATCGTGCTTCTGGAGAAGGGGGAGTGCAACCCAAGGAATACCTGGCGAAATATTCTGCTGATCGAGTCCGTACCACGGGCTCCGTCTGGCTTGGTTCCACGGTCGGGTGTGCGGAATGCCATGATCACAAATTTGACCCTTTTACGACCAAAGACTTTTATCGCTTCGGTGCATTTTTTGCGGACATTAAAGAACAGGGGATTGTGAGTGGAGCCCGGCACATCGAACAATTGCCGGTTCCAACTGAGGAACAGGCTCGCCTCTCAAAAGAGTTAGAGGTTGCAATCAAACAGACAGAACAGAATTATAATCGGGAAACCCCCGAATTAACCGCCGCCCGACAGGAGTGGGAACAACAGGTCCAGGCCGATTTTGATCGCTGGACACTGCTCAAGCCTCAGGAAGTAAGCTCAACAGGTGGGGCGAAACTAAAAGTGCTCGAAGATGGCTCGATTCTGGCCAGTGGCAAGAATCCGGATAAGGATGAATATGTGCTGGAAATCAAAGACAGCCTGATTCCTGTCACAGGTCCCGTGGCACTGAAACTGGAGCTGTTGCCTGATCCCTCTCTTCCTCGCAAGGGGCCGGGACGTGCCGGGAATGGGAACCTGGTGGTCAACGCAGTGCAGTTGATGGTAGGCAAGCAGAAAGTCAAATGGGAGCAAGCCGTCGCTGCTCATTCACAAAATGGGCACACGCCTCAGAATGTCGCTGAGGAGTCTGGTACAGGCTGGGCCATACTACCGCAAATTGGAAAACGCAATCACCTGCTGCTGTCAGGGACGGTTGCCGATTCCAGTAAGAAACAATCGGGAGAAGGGACTCCTTCCTGTCAGATTCGCATTATTCAGCGGCATGGGAACGGCCATAACCTGGGGCGGTTTCGCTTGTTTATTTCCTCTGATCCGAGTGTGATTCAATCAGGATTCACATTGTCTGATGAGATCCAGAAAGTACTGAAAGTCAAACCTGAAGCGCGTTCCGCCGAACAGCAAAAACAACTGGATACTGCGTTTCGAGAATCAACGCCGCTGTTAAAAGAGAGCCGTGAACAACTGGCTCGATTAAGACAGCAGCAGGAGCAGTTGAAGAATCAGATCGTCACGACGCTGGCGACATCAGCCACAACGCCGCGTACTATGCGGGTTCTGCCACGCGGGAACTGGATGGATGATTCCGGCGAAATTGTGGATCCCGGTGTGCCGCACTTTTTAGCGCAGCTTGATTTGCCGGAGAATCAGCGGGCGACCCGCCTGGATCTGGCACGTTGGATGACATCGCGAGAGAATCCGCTGGTAGCGCGCACCTTTGTGAATCGACTGTGGATGCTCCTGTTCGGACAGGGACTGGCACGTACGGTCGATGATCTGGGTTCTCAGGGAGAGATGCCGACCCATCCTGAACTGCTCGACTGGCTTGCCTGTGAATTTATTGACAGTGGCTGGGACGTCAAGCACATGGTGCGATTGATGGTGACCTCGCATACCTATCGTCAGTCTTCTGCCTGGACAGCCGCATTACGAGAGCGTGATCCGTATAATCGCATGTATGCACGTCAGTCGCGCTGGCGGCTGGAAGCGGAAATGATTCGCGATAATGCCCTGCAGGTCAGTGGACTGCTGAATCAGCAAATCGGAGGTGAAAGTGTCAAACCTTATCAGCCAGCCGGCTACTGGGCACAATTGAATTTTCCCAAGCGGACCTATCAGGCGGACAAGGGAGATCAGCAATATCGCCGGGGATTATATACGCACTGGCAACGCACGTTTCTGCATCCCAGTCTGCTCGCTTTCGATGCGCCGGCACGTGAAGAATGTACGGCACAGCGTTCCCGATCCAATACGCCACTGCAGTCACTGGTCTTGTTAAATGACCCGACTTTTGTGGAAGCGGCCCGGGTACTGGCGACGCGCGTGATTCAGGAACACCCGGAAAAACAGTTCGACGCACAGTTGAAGTGGCTGATGCAACAGGCGTTGACGCGGGAACCACGGCAGGACGAAATCAAGCTGCTGAAGACACTCTATGAAGAAGATCTGCAGGCATATCGTCAGTCCCCGAAAGCGGCAGCAGAGATTCTGTCTGTCGGTTTGAATCCGCCTCCTGAGAAAATCGATCAGGCGGAACTGGCTGCCTGGACGAGTGTGTCGCGCGCTGTTTTGAACCTGCATGAAATGATCACACGTTATTAAACTGAGGAATTCTCCATGTCAAATCTGAATGTTACGCGACGGAGTTTTCTGCGTCAGTCTGCGCTCGGAATCGGGCCGGCGGCTTTACTGTCGTTGTTATCACGGGATGCCCAGGCTAGTGATCTGGGGGAGGGGGTGATCGGGAAACCGCATTTCCCACCGCGGATTAAACGGGTTATTCATCTCTGTATGGCCGGAGGACCGTCTCATCTCGAAACATTTGACGACAAGCCGACGTTGCGGGAGATGCACGGCAAACCGATGCCGGAATCTCTGACGAAGGGGCAACAGGTTGCACAGTTGCAGGGACGCGAACTCAAATGCTTTGCTCCACAATTCGAATTTAAAAGTTTTGGCGAAAGTGGCCAGCGGGTTTGTAGTCAGTTCCCCCAGATTGGATCAGTGGCGGACGACCTGTGTATTATCCGGTCGATGTATACAGACCAGATTAACCATGATCCCGCCCATACGCTGTTCAACACCGGTTCCTCGCAAGCAGGACGCCCCAGTATGGGGTCGTGGCTCCTGTATGGCCTGGGACAGGAATGTGACGACCTGCCCGGTTATGTTGTGCTGACCAGCGTCGGGAAGGGGGGACAGGCACAACCGATTGCTGCCCGCCAATGGCACAGCGGGTTTCTACCCTCACGCTTCCAAGGCGTTCAGTTTCAGTCGACGGGGGCACCGGTACTTTACCTGAACCGACCTGATGGTGTGTCGATGCAGCAGCAGAAGCGACTTGTGCAGACGGTCAACCAGTTGAATCACAGCTTTGATGATCTGGTGCATGATTCTGAAATCGCCACCCGGATCGGGCAATACGAAATGGCATTTCGGATGCAGACCAGTGTGCCGGGGTTGATGGATCTGGGGAGTGAAACCAAAGAGACCTTAACCGCCTACGGGACTGAAGGGGGCGATGGAACCTATGCTTCCAACTGTCTGCTCGCGCGACGACTGCTTGAACGTGGTGTGCGTTTCGTGCAGTTATATCACCGTGCGTGGGATCACCATGGCGGGATCAAACGTTCGATTGAGATTACCGCGAAAGAAGTCGACCAGGCGACCGCGGCTCTGATTCGCGATTTGAAACAACGAGGACTTTATGATGACACGCTGATTGTCTGGGGTGGTGAATTCGGCAGAACCCCGATGGCCCAGGGATCCGGGCGAGATCACCACATCAAAGGATTTTCTCTGGTACTGGGCGGGGGAGCCATTCAGGGGGGTAAGAGCTATGGCACGACGGATGAATTCGGATACGCGGCGGCTGAAAATCCCGTGCATGTCCGGGATTTTCATGCGACCTTACTCCACCTGTTCGGCATCGACCACCGGCGGTTCAGTTACCGGTTTCAGGGACTCGATTTCCGTCTGACCGGTGTGGAAGAGGCGCATGTGATCAAAGACATCATTGCCTGAGTCAGTAATCTTTCCACAACAGTCTCAGGAAGGGGTCAGGGTAGCATGCAGCGTCCGCCGCTGATGACCACGGTCTGGCCGGTGGTAAAGCTGCTTTCTTCAGAGAGCAGAAAAGAGACCATGGAGGCGACCTCCGAGGCCTTACCCATGCGTGGGATAGGCGTGGCCTGAATGATTTTGTCGAGATCGTCCTGATTGACGCCTGAGAGGATTTCAGTGTCAATCAGTCCTGGGGCGATGGCATTGACGCGAATGTTATCGCCTGCCCAGGCGACGGCGGTGCTCTGGGTGAAAGAGACGACGCCTGCTTTACTGACTGCATACGCGATCGACATGGGGCGCGGCATCAGTCCGGAGAGGGAACTCATGTTGACGATCCGTCCAAAATTTCGCTGCAGCATGCCCTCCCTGACACGCCAGGTGACCAGGAAAGTCCCTGTCAGGTTCACTTCCAGCATCTGCCGCCATGCCTCTTCGGTTAACTCGGTATGTGGTTCATAACTGAAGATGCCCGAGTTATTGACCAGCAGTTCCACCTGCCCCCATTCGGCTTCGATCTCGGTGACCATCCTGTCGACCTGTTCGCTCGAAGAGACGTCGGCCTGAACGAGCATGCCGGTTCCACCAACGGTCCGAATCTGCTGCAGCGTCTCTTCTGCGTCCTCCTTTCCCTGGCGATAGTTAATGGCGACGCGGGCTCCTTCTTCCGCCAGACGCAGGCAACAGGCCCGCCCGATTCCCCGGGAGCCGCCTGTGACCAGGGCGATACGATTCTCAAATCTTTGCGGGTGGGTGGTGGATGCTGACATGGATACCTCTGGACTGATTGAATGTTATTTGAGAATAGAAGGAGCCCTGGATGATTGAGCGGGGAACTCAATCGTCCAGCAGGGCCGGCATCAATGGCTTTCCTTGAGCCGTAGGTAGTTCAACTCCCAACAGGCGAGCCATTGTGGGGGCGACATCCAGACTCTGAATTTTGCCCAGGTTGATTCCGGGTTTAATGCCATAACCTGAGATCACCAGTGTAGCCAGCATGTCTGGCTGGTCCGGGAGGTACCCGTGTGTTCCGCCGGGTGTTTTCCGCGGAACGACAGTTTCATCGCCGGAATCACTATTTGTGAATGAGTAACCGGATTTTGCCGCCAGCCACAAATCGGGGGCGTGCGGGTCTTCAGCGGGAGTCGGCTGACCAAGTTTTGTGTACTCCTCTTTACCCAGCACAGCCTGGATCCCTTCCAGCTTAGCCAGTTTCTTGCGCAGTTTTTCGATTGTCTGTTCGCGATGATTGTCATCCAGAACATAGACCATACAGCCGCCACCCTGAGACAGACAATAAGCCTGCTTTTTATCTTTAGTAATCAGGCCTTCCTGTTTGAGGAGCACATTCGGGCGGATGTCTTTCGAGATCGGGAAGAATCCGTGATCACTGGCCACAACGAGTGTGGTTTTATCTGCGTGTGGGGAAAGTTTGATGGCTTCGACAATATCACGCAGGCGATCATCGGCGTAGCTCACGGACCAGTAGGCTTCGGTGCTGCGGGGGCCATGCTTGTGTTCCACGTGGTCGACTTCAACCAGGTGAATGACCAGCAGG
This sequence comes from Gimesia chilikensis, assembly GCF_007744075.1. Lineage (NCBI taxonomy): Bacteria > Pseudomonadati > Planctomycetota > Planctomycetia > Planctomycetales > Planctomycetaceae > Gimesia > Gimesia chilikensis. The sequence continues at coordinate 2,059,223 of NZ_CP036266.1, forward strand.
TTGGGCGGATGTTTCTGGAACAGATGGCGAGCCATCCGGGTATAGAGCCAGTCGCGTTTGACACCTCCGCCGCTTTCACCAGTCCAGGCACCATGTTCGTCAACGGGGAGACCGTCCTGACGCAGTTCTTCCAGCCAGATCTGGGTGCCGTACTTAGGCCAGGCTTCTTTGCCAAACATGTCGGGTACGGTCCAGTCCAGTGTCCGGGCGTTGCGGGACGCTGGCCAGATGATGCCGGCGGTGACCAGACCAGCCCGATGGGCTACGTCGTAGATGGTCGGAACTTTGACAATCTGATCTTTGTCGAACAATGGATCTGGAATGAAGGGGACGGGAGTGGCACTTTTCCGATCGAGGTAATTGTTGCCGATGACACCGTGTTTCGCCGGTGTTGTTCCAGTGACCAGGGTCGTATGGTTGGGCCAGGTGACAGTGGGAAAGGAGCAGACCATACCCTGAGCACGAGCTCCATCTCGGGCGAGCTTGCGTAAAGTTGGCATGTCTGCTTTGGGATCGTCCAGATAGAAATTTGCCAGGCCATCCACACTCACCAGGACCACGCAGCGATCCGAATGTGGTTCTGCCGCGGCGCAGGTTTGTAGCAGATAAGACAGTATCGTGCCAGTCAGAATGAAAGCGAAAAGCATCACGCGCATGATGAGGACTCCAGTTCGAATAATGAAAATGCCCGGCTTTTCAGGATGGAAAGAAAACAGTCAGGCGGAGGCAGGTTTCTATTTATTGTGCTCTCCCCATCACAGCAATGCAACCGTGTTGGTGTTAAACGGAGTAGTGATCTAGATGGGGCTCTACATCACGTTGAGTCTGCCATCTCAGATTGAACATTTGAAACGGCATTGTTCGATAATGACCCGCTTGAACTGGATCACCACCTTGACTAAGCATGGTACTGTCGCATAAACTGACGTTTATGGAAAGTTTGTTCCAGAGATAGAAATACTCGCGCCAGTTAGGCTGAAACCAATTCTTTCATATCTCAGCGGCGGATATGTGAAGATGCTTCAGAAATCTAAGGGAAGAGCGTACCGTGAAACGACCGGGTCGAGTCAGTCTGTTTGCGCTCATATTCCTGATTCAGGTGCTGGTATCGTCTGTATTGACCGCGGCCACTCCACCCATTCTGGATTCCGTCTTTCCTTGCGGAGGGCAACAGGGGAGCAGCCTGGAACTCAAGGTCGCTGGCACCGGGCTGGATGAGGTAACCCGTCTGATTTGCAGTCACTCTGAAATCGCTGCTGAGAAAATCGGTAAGGATCAGTTTCGAGTTTCGATCCCTGCCAGTGTTCCTGTTGGCACATATGATCTGCGAGTTCTCTGTCGCAACGGTTTGAGTTCCCCCCGGTCATTTATTGTGGGGAATCGGTCTGAAGTACTCGAAACGGAGCCGAATGAAAAGCTGAAATCAGCACAGGCTGTTTCACTGGATGTGTCGATCAATGGCTGTATCAGCCAAAAAGGGGATGTGGATGTTTATCGATTTCAGGCCAGCCAGGGGCAACGGGTCGTCCTTGAGTGTCTGGCGGAACGCATCGATTCGAGCCTGCGTCCCATTCTGGAAGTCTTTGATTCCCGGGGGCGGCGTCTGGCGGTCAATCGTGGGTTCTTTAACAATGATCCTCTGATTTCGTTTCGAGTCCCTGCGGACGGCAGTTATGAAGTCAAAGTCTTCGATCTGATTTATTCCGGCAGTCCGAATCATTTTTATCGACTGGATATTGATACCGGGCCCCGCATGCTGTTTACCGTACCCGCAGTCGTGCAATATGGGGAGACCACTCAGGTATCAATCTATGGCTGGAACCTGAACCGGCTGAAAAACGGGCCCGAACAGCAACTCGCACAGGACGCAGCTGCAGAAGCAGCACGGCGGTCGCTTGAGCTGGGAGAGGACAGCAGCAATCGTCAGCCACTGTTAAATCAGAGTAGCACCACCGTGAGAAATGCTTTCGAGTGGCTGGATATGAAGATCAAAGCTCCTGCAGACAGCGATTCCATTCGTGTTCCTTTGCGCAGAGGGAGCGAGCAGACCGATCTGGAAAGTTTTGCGTTTCAGTTAGAAGAAGGTCACGCACCACTGTCAATCAGTCTGACTGATTTACCCGTTGTGTTGGAGCAGGAATCGCATCAGACATCGCAAACGGCTCAACAGATTGCCTATCCCACAGAAGTCAGCGGTCAGCTGATATCTGGTGACGAACAGGACTGGTATGCCTTTCAGGCCCGGCGGGGTGAGGTGCTCTGGTTCGAGGCCTGGGGACAACGGATCAATTCCCCTGTGGATCTTGATATTAGCCTGCTGGATGGAGCGGGGCAGAAGGTTCTGGCACGATTTACGGATCACATCAGCAACAGCGGGAGCAGGCAGTTTTCTCTGAGTCATCTCGACCCTGTTGGTAAATGGGTGGTGCCGGAAGATGGACGCTATCTGATTATGATCCGCAATCTACGCGGTGGTCTGGATGATGACCCGCGTCGTGTGTACCGGTTCAGCCTCAGACGACAGGAACCGGAGTTCCATCTGGCGGTCGTCCCACACCATCAAAAGCAGGCTTCTCTCAATATTGAGCGTGGAGGTCGCGCGTTACTGGATGTGTATGCCATCAGAAAACGAGGGATGGATGATTCCATTCGTATAAGTGCCGTGAATCTTCCGCAGGGAATTGAGTGTCCCGATGTCTGGCTGGGCCCCCATACAGAGCGGGCACTGCTGACCGTCAGTGCTTCCGAGTCTGCACCTGCTTTTGTTGAAAATCTGCAGCTGAAAGTCAGTTCTGCACAGGGCGCGGGCGGGAGAATCAGCGGTGGAACTCTGGTCAGAACGGATTTACCGAACGCCACTAGTCGGCTGACAACAGGCATTCCCCTGGCTGTTACCGACACAGCGCCGGTAAAGATTACCGCCACCCCCCAGTTGACCCGTAAGCATGATTTGTTTGGTGAGCTGAAGCTGCGACATGCACCCGGCTCGGTACTGGATGTGGCGGTTCAGGTTGATCGGCGGGATCTGAGTGATCAGGCGGAGGTGAAGCTGCAGGGAGTGGGGCTCCCGCAAATGATTCAAAATCAGAGTGCCGTGATTCCTGCGGGAGTGAATAAGGGTTATCTCAGTTTTTACCTGCCACCTTATTTTCCAGAAGGGCATCACACGCTGACGATTCAGGCAGAGACGGAGGTGACGAACCCCGAATCCAAAAAGAAGACGTCGGTCACGCTGTTCAGCAATCCTGTCAGTTTCGAGGTAAAACCGGCTGCGTTTGTGGTTGCCGTAGATACAGACTCTCCCAGGAAGATCCGCCGCGGTGAAACGATTCAGGTGAAATATTCGGCCCGGCGGATAAATGGTTTCATCAGTAAAATTCATACCGAAGTGGAAGCCCCTGCGGTCAAGGTAGACGGGCTGCGCGTGCGGGGAGTGACGTTCGTCGGACAGACAGAAGAGGGGACCCTGCAGATCATTGCCAATGAGGATGCCCCTTTAGGAAAACAGCCTTTCATACGTCTGTCTGCGGTCGGTGTTGTGGAAGATCAAGCAGTCTATCATGGAAGCTGTTTCCTGAATCTGGAAATCACCAATTCAACTGAGTAAGAGCGAAGTGAGATTTCATGTTCCGTCTCCTATATGAGCAGAATTCAATAACACGAAATTATCAGCTGATCTGGATGATCGTCTGCCTGTTGGTTTCAGGACAGGGGATGCTGGACGCTGCTGATAAGACGCCAGCTCTGGCTGCGGATTCAGCGAAACGGAAGGTGTATTTCACTACGGATGTGGTACCTCTGTTGACCAGGTTGAACTGCAATAGTGGGGGCTGTCACGGAAAATCGACGGGGCAGAATGGGTTTAAAATCTCCCTGCTCGGTTTTGATCCTGCCATGGATTATTCTGCGATCGCGAGGGAATCACGGGGGAGACGAATCTTTCCCGGTGATCCCGATCGAAGTCTGCTGCTGCTCAAGGCAACAGGTCTGGTGCCCCATGGTGGAGGGCGGTTACTGGAAGCAGATTCCGCGGACTATGCGTTGTTATATGACTGGATCGAACAGGGAACTGCTGGCCCACATCCTGATGATCCTGAAATTAACAAAATTGAACTGTCGCCCGGTAACCGTGTATTTCAGCAGCGCTCCAGCCTGAAGCTGCAGGTGACAGCTCACTTTTCAGATGGGACTCAGCGAGACGTCACGCATCAGTCCATTTACGAATCAAACTATCCGGAAATTGGTAAGGTTGATCAGGAAGGCCTGATTACCACGCAATCGCGTGGCGGAGTCTTTGCCGTGATGGCCCGCTTTGGAGAGAAGATTACTGTTTTCCAGGGAGTGGTTCCGTATCATTCTAAAGGTCAGCAAAAACTCACAGGGTATCCTTCGGAAGAGCAACTCTCGAAGATCGATCAGCGCCTGGTAGCCCAATGGAAAAAACTGGGTATTCAGCCCTCGAAACCAGTGGATGATGCGACCTTCATCCGCCGGGTCACTCTGGATATTTGTGGTACCTTGCCTACGGTTGACGAAGTCAGGCTGTATCTGGCGGATTCCCGACCTGACAAACGGGAGCGATTGATCGATCGACTGTTGGAGCGTCCCGAGTATGCCAGTTACTTCGCTTTAAAATGGGCTGATATTTTACAGAACCGGGGGAGCGGCTACGGCACTCGCAATCAACGGGCGGGGACGATGCTGTTCTCTGCCTGGATTCGTGATTCCATCGCAGCCAACAAGCCCTATGATCGCTTTGTGACTGAGCTACTGACTGCCACTGGCAGGCAGGCTCAGAATCCGCCTGCGATCTGGTACCGTTCGGTCCGTTCGACGCCTGATTACGTTGAGTCGGTGGCACAGGCGTTTTTAGGTGTCAGGGTTCAATGTGCCCAGTGTCATCATCATCCCGCAGAACGCTGGAGCGAGGACGATTACTATTCTTTCGCCGCCATCTTCAGTCGCGTGGGACGCAAGGGGGGCTTTGCTGATGCCGAGGTGCCGACCAATGAAGTGATTTATCTCAAAGATGAAGGCGAAGTGCATAACCCACGGAGCGGGAAACTGATGCAGCCCCGTCCGCTGGGAGGTCCCGATTTTAAGGTGTCACGTTTTGACGATCCCCGCCGGAAACTGGCAAAATGGATGACCAGTCCGGAGAATCCCTTTTTCGCCAGGACGATGGTGAATCGGATGTGGGGACATTTTTTCGGTCGGGGAATTATTCACCCGATCGATGATGCCCGCAGTACGAATCCGCCAACGAATTCGGTTCTACTCGATGAACTGGCCTATGATTTTGCTGCGAATGGGTATGATGTGAAGCAGCTGATTCGAGAGATTACGAATTCCTATGCATATCGGCTCAGTGCGAATCCGAATAAGACCAATGCCGAAGACAGTCAGTGTTTTGCCCGGTATTACCCCAAGCGACTTTCTGCGGAAGTACTGCTGGATGGGATCAGTCAGGTTCTAGATGTTCCCACTGTTTTTCCCGGGGGGCCAGGGGTATTCCCTGAAGGAATGCGGGCGGTAAATCTACCCGACGAAAATGTGCGTTTCAATTTCCTGGATGTCTTTGGGCGACCTGCCCGCACATCGGCCTGTGAGTGTGAGCGGACCGTGGATCCCGCATTGTCGCAGGCGCTCGAACTGGTGAATTCGAAGGAGATCCAGCGAAAACTGACCGATAAAAATGGTTACATCGAACTGCTGGCATCCAATCAGAAAACGCATTCAGATAATGTTCGTGAGATCTTTGTACGGACCTTATCGCGGCCCCCGAGAACATCCGAAGTCGAAACGGCTGTGAAATATCTCAATAGCGAAAAGAACCGACATGAGGCGTATCGTTCACTGGTCTGGGCGCTCCTGGCCACGAATGAGTTTATGATGAATCATTGACAGATAGTTGTTCCAGGCAGAATCTGACTTGGACAGTTCTGGGAGACGCGTTTGATGTTATCCTTGTCAGGAAATCAATATTCCAATTGTGACGGCGTGAGTCGTCGTAATTTCCTGCAGTTGGGCGCACCCCTGTTAGGTCTGGGACTGGCTGACCTGTTTCAGGTCCGTGCTACTGCAGCAGAAACGGTGCGGCCGAAATCCAATAAATCGTTGATCGTCTTCTGGACTCATGGGGGCATGAGCCAACAGGATACGTACGATATGAAACCGTATGCTCCGGCTGAATATCGTGGGATGTATCGACCCGTTTCCACGTCCGTACCGGATATTCATGTGACGGAACGTTTTCCCCTGCAGGCGAAGGTGATGCATCACATTTCGCAGGTCAGATCGGTGCATCATGAAAACGGAATCCATGCGCCCTCTGCGCACTGGATGCAGACCGGTTACTTCGGTCCCACGCTGGCCCGAAATGCGCCTCAGAAACCGTCTTTTGGTTCTGTGATCGCGCGAACCATCGGTGCTCATTCCGAGCACATGCCTCCCTATGTTACTATCCCCAAATCGGAAGCCTTTGGCTATCAGGGGGCCGTGTACCTGGGGAAATCGTATAACCCGTTTGAAGTGGGGACGGATCCAAATTCCAAAAACTTCAAAATTCCCAACCTGGCTCTGCCCGACGGTCTGACTTTAAAAAGTGTCGAATCACGGCGGGAACTCTTGAAGCAGTTTGACACTCTGAATCGCGAGGTTGATCAATCGGGAGTCATAGAGGGGTTGGATACCTTTAAACAGCAGGCTCTGGAAATGGTAACGGGCGAACGGGTTCGTAAAGCCTTTGATTTGAGCAGCGAAGACAACCGGTTGCGAGATCAATATGGTCGGCATCAATATGGTCAAAGCGCATTACTGGCAAGAAGGCTTGTCGAGGCAGGCAGCAGTTGCGTGACCATCAATACCGGCTACTGGGATCATCACAACGACATCGAAAAAGGGCTGGAGACACATCTTCCGCCCCTGGACCAGGCAATGGCAACCCTGATCGAAGATCTGGAACACCGGGGCATGCTGGATGATGTGATGATTTTCTGTGCGGGTGAGTTTGGCCGGACGCCTATTATCAATGGCCACGCAGGGCGGGATCACTGGTCAAACTGTTTCACCGTGATGTTCGCTGGCGGCGGCATCAAAGGGGGACGCGTGGTGGGTGCCAGTGAAAAATTTGGTGGTGCCGTGGTCGAACGCAAAACGACTCCCCTGGATCTGCTGGCAACAATTTATCAGAAGATGGGGATCTCTCTGGAAACTCACTTCGATGATGCCTCAGGCCGACCGACAAGCATTGTCGGGACAGGAAAGCCGGTTCACGAACTTTTCTAAGTAGATGAGACTCAGAAAGTCTGTCTGTCCCTGCTTCACACAAGCTTCATAAGCACACCAGTCTGTCCATCATTTTGAAAAAAGCTTTTCAAATTTCATCTGGACACAGGGGAGGGGTACCTGTTTAAATCGAATTGTTCTGAGCCTGGATTGGTTCCAGGTTAAAAGCATTTCTAAAAATCGGACATTGCTGTTTGTTCTGGGCCGAAACAGCTTCCGCGCCAAGAGATTCGCGGGAACCTATAGAGCATGTGGCCGACTGATTCCCTTCAGGTCTGCTGCTCACGCCCGACGATAAGCAGTGTTACGATGAGTTTTGCACGTTTCAGTTTCATCTGAATCCTGAAGCCGTGCCAACATCATTGTTTTCTCATGCGGGCCTGCTGCATGAGAAGCACTGTCCTGGCACAGACTGAAAGGGCTCTGTATTCACAGAGCAGATGAAATGAGACGACTTTATGCGACCCTGCTGCATTGGTTCTCTACACAGCACTCCACCCCCCGGCGGTCTCGCGCCACAATATCTCAACAGACCGAATCGCTTGAAGTACGAACGCTTCTGGCTGCGCATCCGCTGGCCGATGCGCCCGATATTCAGTTCGAAGTTGATAATGACTGGGGCTCCGGTCGAACCGCGATTCTGACTTTGAACAATGATGAATCTACTGCTTTCACGGACTGGAAACTGGAATTCAAATACAGTGGCACGATTGAGTCACTCTGGAACGCCGAGGTACAAAACCTGGGTGGAGGCCAGTACCGGATCACACCTCCCAGTTGGGATGATACTTTAGATCCTGGAGAATCACTGGCGATCGGATTTGTCGCCAGAGGAACTCACAGTGAACCCACTGATTTTGTGTTTATGGGAAATGGTGATCCAACGGATCCGAACGACCCAGGTGATCCTGATCCGGTCATCAATACACCCAATAAACCGAGTGTCAGTGTGCTGGCGGACGCCGGTTCCGGCGGATTTCGAGTGACGATGAATCTCTGGGCCGGGGATGCGGCAGATCACTGGAAGCTGTATGAGAACGGGACGCTGATCTACGAGGCAGACTTGCCCGGCAGTTCCACGCCTCAGACCGACAGCTTGTTGCTTACGGATCGGGATTATGGCGTATTCAATTATCAGGTCGAAGTCAGTAATACAGCCGGAACTGCGCTGAGTGATGAAGTCGTCTATGTAGCCGGGGATGCCAGTGAAATCGGAATTCAGGGCGTGGATCTGGCAGGGCAGGCCCTGCAGGTAACGATAGATCAGGTGGCCTATGATTATACTTTGACCTCACCCAATCAGGCGGCGCAATTCAGCGTGGTGACAAATAATTCACGCGTGATCCAGGCCGAGATGGTGAACGGGGACACGTTACGGATCACCGGTCTGGAAGCAGGCAGAGCTTCGCTGCGCATCATGGATCTTGATTCCGGCGAAGAACGTTTTATTGGTATTCGTGTGCGGACTGTCGATGGTCAGCTTCCGGGGCTGCCGGATTATGTAACTATTGGTTCGGTGAGTGAAGATACCACTGGTGACCTCTCATTCTGGCAGGATTTTGGTGACAGTGATGCAACCAACAAGTATGTAGACTCGCGTTATATCTATCTCAACGGGGGCCCGATTACGGGATGGCGCAGTTGGGATCCGGACCGGGTCAGCAGTTATGTGCGTGAAAGTATGAAGTTGGGCATGATCCCCCAGTTCGTGTACTACAACATTCCGGATGGCGGAGAAAGTTATACGACTGATTTGGCGCATATCCAGAGCCTGTCGTATATGGAAAGCTATTTCCAGGATCTGAAATTCGCATTGGATACCATTCGCACCGAAGCGGGGGACGAACTGGTACAGATGATTCTGGAACCTGATTTTATTGGGTACCTGATGCAAAACGCAGGTACCTCTGCGAGTAATATCTCCGCGATGACGAGTGCCGTTTACAGTAGTGGTGTTCTGCAATCAGGTGTGGATCCGCAATTCGATAATACGGTAACCGGGTTGATCGAAGCGATCAATTACAGCATCAGCAAGTATGCACCGAATGTGGAATTCGGCTGGCAGTTTAACCTCTGGGCGTCACCGGGAATTGAAACACCGATTCCGGGTACAGGTATTGTGCACCTGTCTGATACGCTAGGTATCGAAGCCGGTCGAGCTGCGATCGCCCGCGAAGCGGAACTGATTGCCCAGTATTATATGGATGCCGGTATTCTCAGTTATGGAGCCGGTTTTATCTCACTGGACAAGTATGGGCTGGACGCCGGGGCGCAGAATGGTGCAGCTGACGATCCGGCGGGTAGTACCTGGTTCTGGAACAGTGACCACTGGCAGAATTATCTGTTGATCGTCCAGACGCTCACGCAGACAACAGAGCGTGAAATGGTACTCTGGCAACTTCCGGTCGGGCACATCAACGACAGCCTGGCCGATAACCCGTATGATGAGAATGGTGTCTTCGATCCACTTACCAACACGACTCGTCAGTATGAAGATTCTGCCCCAACCTTTTTCCTGGGGGATACGTTTACGGCAAGTGGAGATCGTCTGGCTTACTTTTCCACCAATGCACTGAATGACAGCAAACTGACGGTTAACGGTAATACGATTACCTGGGGTTCGCATGTGGAAGAGGCGCGAGCGGCAGGAGTCCGGCAGATTCTCTTCGGGGCGGGGGTCGGGATCAGTACTGATTCCATTGGTAGCGAGCCCACCGATGATTACTGGTGGATAACCAAAGTGCAGGAGTATTACCAGGATCCCGTCGCCTGGGATGGACTCGTAGAGCCTCCTGAAGAGGTAACGCCTGTGGTGAGTATCGCTGGCGCTACGGTTGTGGAGGGCGAAAGTGGTTCTGTGCTGGCGACTCTGGTCATCTCATTGTCTGAGGCGGCGACACAACCTGTCACGGTTAATTATCAAACCTCCAATGGAACTGCGACTGCTGGAGAAGACTATGAAGCTTCCAGCGGACAGATCTCATTTGCTGTGGGGGAGACTTCGAAAACGATCTCGATTCGCATCTATGGTGATACACAGGTGGAAGCGGACGAGCAGTTTTATGTGACCCTGAGCAGTCCCGTCGGTGCGGTACTGGATGGGGGGACTGCAACCGCAGCTAATACGATTACCAATGATGATGTAGTGACCAATGAAAATGAAATATCAGTGACAACTCCCTTTGAAACATCTGTCACGATTTCGATTGGAACTTCGACTGGTGATCCAGATTTTGGCAGTCACGTTCAGCAATATGTGGATGGAACGCTGCTCCCCAGCCAGTATAGCCAGGAACAACTGGATCAGATTGTGGCCAACTACTACGACCAGTGGAAGTCGGACTGGCTGCGAGTCGATCCAGGCGGGAATGGCTATCGGGTAGTGATGGATTCACAGGGACGCACTACTTCTGAAGCGCAGGGCTATGGAATGCTGGTTCTGTCGCATATGGATGGTTACGACCCGAACGCCCATACCATTTTTGATGGTCTGTTCCGTTATTCCCGCGCCAACCCCAGCGAGGGGAATCCGGACCTGATGGACTGGGCACAGCCGGATGCGTATGGAAACAGCAGTGCCTTCGACGGCGATGCCGATATTGCCTATGCTTTGCTGGTGGCTGACGCACAATGGGGCAGTGATGGTGAGATTAATTATCTGCAGGAAGCGATCACCATTATTAATGCAATGTACGAATCGACGATCGGTCCGCAAAGTCATCTGCCGATGCTGGGAGACTGGGTTGATCCCAACGGCGGTCAGCGGAATCAATGGTCAGTGCGTACCAGCGACTTCATGTATGGTCATTTTCGAGCTTTTGAAGCCGCGACTCAGACCGGCGCCTGGGACGCAGTTATTTCAGCGACACAGGACGTAATGACGAAGCTGCAGGAGCAATCAGGGACGGGGCTGGTTCCGGATTTTGTGATCGTTGATCCTCAGACTGGTGCAGTGTCACCGGCTCCTTCTGGATTTCTTGAGGTCAACGATCAACACTACTGGTATAACGCGGGACGTGTGCCCTGGCGCTTAGGTGCGGATGCCGTTTTCAGTGGTGACTCTGTCTCTTTGGCTCAGGCACAGATGCTTTCTGAGTTCTTTCAGCAGTCATCGGGAGGGAATCCCTCTCAGATTCTGGGGGGATACCAGCTGGATGGAACACCATTGAATAACTGGAGCGATCCCTTCTTCAGAGCAGCGGTGGGCGTTTCAGCCATGACTGGTTCTGATACGGCAGACCAAACCTGGCTGAACTCTGTGTTTGACAGTGTGGCTACGACGCACTCGAATTACTATGCAGATTCAGTTTCAATGTTGAGTATGCTGGTTATGTCCGGGAACTACATCAATCCCGTCAACGGGATGGGTAGTAGCGGGTTGACGCTGCAGTCGTTTACTCAACCAGCGCATGGTGCAGTTGTCGACAATCAGGATGGCACGTTGACCTATTCTCCGGATGCTGGCTACTCGGGGGCAGACAGTTTTGTATATACGACAGTTTCAGAGACGGGGAGTGTTACTACGACGACTGTTTCAGTGACCGTCGAAGAGTATGTTGCTGTCGTTCCCGAGATGTTCATCAATAATGTGACAGTCACGGAAGGGGATGCCGGCACCGTTCAAGCAGTATTTACAGTTGCGTTGAGTGAGCCTGCGACAGAGACTGTGATGGTACAGTTCAACACTCAGAATGGAACTGCGATTGCGGGCATGGACTATCAGGCTGCCAGTGGTCAGCTGATCTTTCAGCCTGGAGAAACTCAGAAAACGATCACGGTTCCGATTCTGGGGGACGTGGTGATTGAATCCGGAGAAGAATTCCAGGTGGTGCTTGATCAGGTTGTGGGAGCGACTCTGGTTACTGATACGGGGATTGGATCCATACTGGATAATGATGCTCCCGCCCCCTCTGCGGAAGTGGACTTTACCAACGTCAATGACTGGGGGAGTGGGTTCCAGGGGGCGATTGAGATTCGGAATGAGAGTGATGTCATCCTGGAAGAGTGGACGCTGGAGTTCACTTTTGCAGGGGACATTACTGATATCTGGAATGCTGAAATTGTCTCGCATGTGGGGGATACCTACGTTATTCGTGGGGCCTCGTGGAATGAAGATATTTCAGTCGGCGGGATGATCTCCTTTGGCTTTATTGCTTCACCAGGGGGACTGAATGAGCCTTTGTCGGATTTCATTCTGAATGGATCTCCGATTTGATCGAACGAATTATCTCTCTTTGGTGAGACATATTCTCCTCTGACTTTCTGAATTGAATCCCGTTTGAAACTCTGTTCCAAGCGGGATTCAGTTACGTTAACAGACAGCGGGTTGAAAAGTTTAAGACAATCATCGCCGGCGCTCAGGGCCACGCTGGCTCCCGTGGAATGCACCTTCACGCCGACGCTGATCGTCAAGTCGTCTCTTGTTTCTGTCAACGCACCGATTGACAGATTAGTTGCTTTAAGTTCGTTTCGATCAGGGCATAATCTCTCAACATCGTTGAGGTTGCCTCTGAAATTCGTGCTTTTGGAACTCAGGATGACGCAAAAAGTCCCGTAGCGGGAATGAACCATCCTGTTCTGTTGCGTATGGAGTGATGAAACCCTCAATGGAGGGGCATCATCAGCACATCCCGTTGGGTAGATGTAGGTTCTGCCAGAGAACATCAGCGTGGAAACAGTCGCGCTGAGGGTGAGACGCATCTGCTGCATGCAGAATGTGCGCGTGATGCGCCTCTGGTTGGGAATACGTCTTCTAAGACGCGAAAGCGGTGCGCTCAGAAGGTTCGTCGGCAACATCCGGTTATCTCCTTAATGCATGATAAATCAAACAATAAGTTGAGTGAGACATCGCGATCGAACTGTTATTGAACTTAAGGAATACGTCCTTAAGTTCACTCCTGATTCGAAAGCATCCGGACTGCAACAAACCCAAAGGCCATGCAAGCAAGAGCAGTCGTGTGTCATGTTTGCTGAGACCAGTAAACAAAGAAAATGATCATTGTCAAACAGAAAAAATGTAGTTTCCCGAAATGATTCTTCCGTTCGTGCTGAATTAAGTCCGGGTGTGCTTCGCGGGTCTGCATTTATAGTACGGGGTGAATGGATGATAAAATCTATGTTACCAATTGCTTAGGAATGCAGGCGTCTGTTTTTGCAAACTGCGAATTGTTGAAGCAGAGAACGACTCTTATTTTCTTTGAAGAGTCGAAGAAAATTTGTGAGGAAATCTTCATTCGGTAGGCTCTATCGAAGGGACGCGTGTTTTTGTGGATGGGAATCGTTCGCACGAGAGACCTATGGAATCTGCTAATAATGTCGCGCAGCATCATGTAGGTTAAACCGGGTCTCAGGAGCAGAACCACTTCCATTTCAACAGCAGAAAACAGGGACAAATTCGAGGCAGTCGCGCTGACAACTTCACCGTTTACCCGGAGAGTAATAAGCTGCTTGTGTGACATATTGTCTCGAAATCAAAGCGCGGTTGTGCTCACAGGACTCGATTTGGAGTTTCTTCTTTGATTCGATCATGTCCCCGTTTATCGACGACGATAGAGAGTGCTACAACAGTCAATAGACTGGTCAGTGAAAAGATTATGCGTCTGGATGCATGATACATCGGGACTGAAAGCGGATAGAAAATAGATGGTTTTCAGATCGAGATGGATCTGATTCCTGAAGTGATCCGGATGAGTCTAGCGGAAGCAAGGGAAACGTGTTATGGCATTCTCCGTTCTCAGGAGTCAGGAAAGCAGATTGCCCGTTTTCCGTTTCCTGGGAACGGGGGAAGCTGTTGGCGTATGCATGATTGATTTTGATTAGCGGCCGAGAGTTGATTGTGTTGGGGAAGACAGGATGGGACGCATCAGGAGAGAGACTGTAGAATTCAGTTCAGGCAGAATCGTTGAGAGGGGTTATGGTGTTAGAGATGAAAAGCTCTATCTGTGACCGGTTAATCAGGTCGACGGGAGATCTTGTGTGGGGGCTTGTGTTTGCAAGCCTGTTAACGATCACAGCGATCAGTGTCTCTACCGTCGGGATGATAAAAACGAATGAGCAAACCAGTATCGTACCGGTCGAATCCTTCCACGAAACAAAACCTGATAAATGGAGAGAGGCCGGAATTGAGGCGAGTGCCGGAGATGCAGTCGTCAAGGTGATGCAGGTCGAAGTCGGTCCCATTCAGTACAGGACATTGGAGGATATTCAATTTCAATCTGCTGAAGAGTTTCTGAAGGTTAAAATATCAATTCATAATCGAAGTAAGGTGAAAAAATACAGCTACTTATCTGTGGGGCTTTACGATGGGACAGAGGATCTTCTGCATGACGAATATGGGAATGAGTACCCCATTTATTCAACGGGAACTGTCAGCATCGTTGGTCAGTTGAATTATGCCGACCTCTATCCCGGGCAATCAGTTGAGGATTTAATCGTCTTTTCCAGACCGGTCACGAGTGCTTCTCGGCTCAAACTACGGTTGCCGGGAAGCGGGATCACTGGCGGAGAGCCTCTATACTTCCAGTTTCCCACACCTTGTGAAAGAAATTGAATTTTCAGATTTTTAGCTACAAATACCCAGATTCAGGTTAACCCTGCAAAAAATTCACGTTAACAACTACGTTGTGACTACCGGGAGGGGAATCAACGTAGTTTCAGGGACGTCGGCTGGCTGCCGCCATGCACACAGCCGACGCTCCCGTTTTAAAACTCGTTGTTTTCACTGCCCACGCAGGTTCTCCATCTTCCCGCCTGTTGTGAGCAGTTTTGTAGATGTCTTCTAGAGTTCGTCTGAGATGCGCTCGATTTTTCCATTACGCAAAGCCGGTGCGTGGTATCTGGTGTTTGATCAATGAGTCAGTGAAATGCTTCTGGCTGCTGCTGGAAGTTCGTTGATGATTCGATCTGATTCCAGTGCATGTTTACTCTTTGCTGGAAAAACGACAGGCAGTAACTGAAACGCTGTCGTTCTAATCGACAATCGATTGAGTCACAGTAATCTGAGATTTCAAAGTTTGGTTATTGTCTTCAGAATTGTAAGGGGAGATTTGCTCAATATGAGGTTTTGTGTGTCTGCGGTCGGTACGTTTGGGTTTGAAAGATACGACTTCTGCTACAAACATTCGGATCAGTGATCTAAATTCTGTTGTTGTAAGCTGATTCAGAAATTCGAATTGGTTTCCTGTTCGACAGAGACATAACCTCATCTGCTGTAGATTTCCCTCGTCGCAAACTTATATTTGCAGGAGGGCCTGTCCATGCAATGTCCAGAAACGATTCTGGTGCTTGAGGATGATCTGCTTATCAGTAGACTGCTTACTAAATTTATTGCTCCGGAAACCAGGCGCGTGCTGGTGGCTTCCAACGTAACTGAGGGGCTTGAAATACTCCGGAGTAATCATGTGGATGTCATCTTTGCTGACATCCATCTGCCTGATGGAAACGGGATCAGTGTAATTCGGGAAGCACTCCGCATTCACCCTGGGATAGTCTCCGTGGTCGTTACCGGTGATCCCTCACTCGAGTCTGCAATTGAGGCGATGCATCTGGGCGTTAGTGATTATGTCAAGAAGCCGTTTAACCGGGAAAAAATTATTACCTCCCTGCGACGTGCCATCAGCCGGTCAGAAGTAAAAAAACTGATGGCCAACCGAGAAACTGACCCGTCAGTTAAGCCTGAAAATGACCTCTTTCAACAAGCTGATGCCCGGTTTATTGCTGTCAGTGATTCTATGCAGGAAATCCTGTCGCTGATAAATAAGGTCTCGCATCTGGATATCCCCTTTCTGCTGCAGGGAGAGATTGGGGTCGGAAAGAAGGCCCTGGCCAGGCACATCCACCAATGTAACGGCACTCCGCAGACACCTTTTACTTACATCAATTGTGCGACGCAGAACAGTGGTCGACAGTTTTACGAATCCGTCTCCAGTGTGATGGAGCAGACTGCGGAACAGGTCTCAGTTGGTACAACCGGGAAGGGGACCGTTTTTCTGGAAGATATCGAACAGTTATCCTTGAGCGACCAGAAACAATTACTGGAGTTTTTAGGAGAACATGCAACCGGCGGCCATTCGTGTTCGGTGATGTACGAGTACCCGTTTCGATTAATTGCAGCAACGACGAAAGACGATCTGGAAGCTGAAGTCAAGCAGGGCCATTTTCATCGTGGCTTATTTGATTATTTGAGTCTGATGCCAGTAAAAGTTCCCCCATTGCGCGAACGCAGGGAGGCGATAAAACCTTTGGGGCTGCATTTTCTGAGACAGTTGGGAAGTGTGTGGGATTTCAAGAACAAGCACAGTCATGATCGGATCAACGAGACAGAATGGCAGGCACTGATTAATTATGACTGGCCTGGAAACGTGCATGAACTGGCTGCGGTTATCTTTCGGATCATTCTGCTCAATGACTGCCTGGGGGTTACTAACCAGCTGAAGCAGGCTCAGGAAAGTTCGGGAGCCGACAAGGCGGAAACGATTTCCATTCCAGTGACAGGAGACTTTAAATCCATGGAACGCCACATGATCAAAGAAGTGGTCAAACTATGTGGCGGCAATAAGACGACCGCCGCGAAAACACTCAGGATGCATCGCCGGACTCTGTATCGGATCCTGAATCAGGGAAAGCAGGATCAGGATATGCATCAGGCATCAATTACCTGATCTCTGTCGATCACACAGCGTTCCTTCTTCATCAAATCAGCCTTTGGATTGATTGTGGTTTCAGGTTGGGCTCGGATTATCGTCTGAAAAACGTAACTCTTTGATCTCATCAGTAAATGGTGTTCTTTAAGTATCAGTTAATATCACGCTATATCCACTGTAAGGCGGTATGAATATCAAATCATACACGCCTGTGTTAAAATGCAGGGAGTAGTACCTGCGAGTCTGAGCTTGCAGGTCTTTGATTATTGTACTGCGACTGATGAAAATGAACTGATGTCAGTCAGAGAGGGCATCAGGTGGAAGAGTGATGAAGATATTTGATCTAAAACAGATTGTTTTTCTGCTGGCTTTAACGACCCTGATGAGTTCTGCAGCCCGGGCGGAAACGGTGATTGAGGTTTCTCCTGACGGGCCGATTCGATCTCTTGCCGCAGCCCGTGACGAAATCCGAAAGCTTCAGCCTCAAGAACCGGTTAAGGTAATCGTGCAGGACGGTGTTTATCCTGTTTCAGAACCTGTTCTATTTACTCATGAAGATTCCGGTACCGAGAAAGCCCCCATCATCTATCAGGCGGCTCCGGGATCTCATCCTGTCATTTCGGGGGGAAAGCAGATTTCCGGATTCAAAGTAGATCCGGATGGGGTCTGGTCTACGACCGTCGATTCCGGTTGGAAATTCGAGCAGCTCTGGGTCAATGGACAGCGGGCTGTGCGGGCTCGGGAACCGGATGAGTTTTTCTTTTATCTCCGGAACAGCCGGGAAAAAATGGGAAAAACAGCTGGCCCTCGACCTCAGAAAATCGCCCGGCAAACACTCTACGCCGATCCTGCAGATCTGGCTTCCCTGAAACAGGTTCCTGAAGAGGAACGAAGTGGGATTCAGGCACTCTTCTTTCATAAATGGGACAATACCCGCAAATACCTGGACGAGTATGATGCTCCATCGGGTAAACTGCATACCTCCGGTCGGCAGATGAAGCACTGGAATCCGCTCACCCGGAATACAGCCTATTACCTCGAAAATTATCGGGCTGCACTCGATACGCCGGGCGAATGGTATCTCGCTCCTGAAGGTAAGCTGTATTACTGGCCCCGCAAAGGCGAGACTCCTGACAAGGCTGAAGCATTTGCACCTGTGGCTGAAAAACTGCTGGTTTTGCAGGGAGACCCTGCCGCCGGTCAGAATGTGGAACACCTGACTTTTCGCGGCCTCGCGTTTCGATTTACCGACTGGAAGACACCTCCTCAGGGGTTCGAACCTTCCCAGGCTGCTTCGCCGATTGAGGCTGCTGTCATGGTCGATGGCGGGCGTTCCATCGCATTTGAGGATTGTGAAATTGGACATGTCGCCACTTATGGACTTTGGTTTCGCAAGGGGTGTAGTGAGAGCAGTGTGACACATTGTGATCTGCACGATCTGGGAGCTGGGGGGATCCGGATTGGCGAAACCCGGATTGCCTCGAAGGCAGAGGAACGCACTCAAAAGATCAATGTCGACAATAATCTCATTCGGCACGGAGGTCGATTATTCCCCTGTGCGGTTGGAGTCTGGATTGGTCAGTCCGGCGATAACTCGGTCACTCATAATGAAATTGCGGATTTCTTCTATACAGGAGTTTCAGTCGGTTGGCGGTGGGGCTACACGGACAGTCTCGCTGTTCGCAATAAAATTGAATTTAACCACATTCACCATCTAGGCTGGGGCTGGTTGAGTGACATGGGGGGCGTTTACACTCTCGGTCCTTCACCTGGAACCACTGTGAGTAACAACGTGATTCACGATATTCTCTCCTGGAGTTATGGTGGTTGGGGACTTTACAACGATGAGGGCAGTACTGATATTCTGATGGAAAACAACCTGGTGTATCGTACCCGGTCCGGTGGCTATCATCAGCATTATGGTCGAGAGAATCTGATTCGGAATAATATCTTCGCCTTCTCACGTGAATACCAGGTGAAACGCAGTCGAGTCGAAGAGCATCTTTCCTTTACCTTCGAACGCAATCTCGTCATCTTTGATTCAGGAGAACTCTTTCATGGCAACTGGTCTGACAAGAATGTTAAGTTGAATCATAATCTCTACTGGCGCACCGATGGGAAACCGATTGATTTTCAGGGAAAGACTTTTGCGGAATGGCAGGCTACCGGAAAAGATCAGGATTCCATCCTTGCCAATCCTCGTTTCATTGATCCCGCAGAGGGCAACTATCACCTGGCACAGAATTCACCGGCTTTCAAGATCGGATTTAAACCGTTTGATTACGGGCAGGCAGGGCTTTATGGAGATTCAGAGTGGGTGAATCAGGCGCGGTCACTGAAATTTCCCGAAATGAAAGATCCCCCGCCCACACCAGCGCTGGCTTTTGTGGAAGACTTTGAAGAGGGGGGGCTGCCTCCCGGAACTTCTGTCGGACAGGATGAAAAACGGGGTGGCGTCGATATCGTGGAAATCGCTGACGCACCATCTGGTCAACACGCTCTGAGGCTTAAAGACACTCCCGGACAACAGCGTCGTTATTACCCCATGATTACGGTTGCCCCCAAATATGCTGAGGGCAGAGGCCGCTGCGCTTTTGCGCTCAAGTTGGGACCAGGGGCTGTTTTTCAGCACGAGTGGCGCGATCATGCGAATCCCTATCGAATTGGTCCTACACTCTGGATCGAGCAGGGGAAACTCAGCGCGGCAAACCGTCAGACTTTGATGGAACTGCCTGTGGGGCAGTGGGTCAACGTGGAAATCGTCGCGCCGCTGGGAGATAGGGCTGGCAAGTGGGATCTGGTCGTCACGCTTCCCGGGCAGAAACCTCGTCACTTCAGGAATTTACCCTGTATTCATCCTGAATGGCGAACTCTCGACTGGATTGGCTTCATCAGCCAGGCTGACGCTGATGCGGAGGTCTGGATTGATGACCTCCAGCTCTCGCAATGATCTTCCTTTGCTGGGTTCTGTGATTCATGGAACTGGAGTGATCAGACTTGCTATGAAAAAAAGCTCTCGTGTTTCCAATGGGACTCACGAGAGCTTTCGCAGTTTTTATGGTCGTTCCGAATCCGCCAGCAGCTTCTTGAGTCCGGCATTTTCTTTTCAAGCTCTTTCAGATGTTTCGCCTGGTACATCCGCTAACCACCTTATTTCCGACGCCACTCGTAGTACGCCTGCTGGTGGATTCCCGGTTTTTCACATCAGGGGAATCGTCACCCCTTTGCGGTTGAATATCGGTCGCAAGCCTCTGAAGTTCTTTGCGAGCAGAGTCTAAGGAGTCGACCAAAGCCGCACCACCATGTTCGTCATTTTCGGCGGCGACAATCTCTAAATCGTTCACGCCGATGAAGCGAAACACAGTCCGTAAATGTGGATCAAGATGGTTGTTTTTCTCGTTTCGACCGCCGGGTCCATACCCACCATCACCACGGGAGATCACCGCTATCATCCGTTTACCGTGAACGAGCGGTGTATACGGTGATTCTGTGTTATCGGGATTAAATAAGAACGTTCGACCTATACGCACAATCTGATCTATGTAAGCTTTGAATCCGCTTGGCATTCCGAAATTGTAAAATGGAATCCCGGCAACAATCACATCCGCCAGTAATAGCTCGTCTATCAGTTCGTTGCTCAATCGCAAGGCATCCTGCATTGCTTGACTGCGTTCATTCGGTGGCGTGAATGCAGCTGCGATCCACTCTTCCGTCACGTGTGGCAATGGGCTTTGTCCAATGTCACGATACGTCACGGTGCTGTTGGGGTGCTTGACCTGCCATCTTTGCACAAAGTCGGCTGTGAGACCACGTGTGTGAGAACGGTCGCTGCGGGGGCTTGAATCAATGTGGAGCAGGTGAGGCATTTCAGTTATCCTTTTCAACAAAAAGTTTTGGCATCTGAATTACAGCAACTATGCTGGTATAATTGCCATTCACGAGGCAGGTTCAACCGGGCACAAATTTGTGGGGTACTTTCTTTTAAGTAGGGTGCGGGAAAGATGAGTGAGATTGATGTAACCGAAGTCTTCGAAAAATGCCTGGGTTGTCGCTACATGGTGACACTGCTCCAACGCATTGAGCAGGGAATCCAACGACCGGGGCAATTGGAGAGGTCAGTCGATGGGATGACTGCGAAAGTTCTTTCGGAACGCCTAAAGCGACTCGTCGAATACGGCGTCGTAGAAAAAACGAGTTACCCCGAAATTCCTCCACGAGTCGAATACAATTTGACTGCATTTGGTCTACGTTTGCTGGAGATCATCGACGAGGTTGACATACTTCACCAGGAAGCTCGGTTGAAGAAATGACAAACCGCACGTCGGTTCCCGCCTTCCAACTCCAGCATCAGATGGTCGTATAAAAAGAAAAAGACAATATCAGCTTGAAGTGGAGAGCGCGGGAAAGTTAGAGTGATGAAATAAATAGCCCTGAAGCAATTTCAGACTCAATTCCAAAAGTCAATGTAATCTCGAAGTAGAGAGACACGCATGAAAGTTTTCCAGAATCTGATCTCATCATCCATCATCATGTTTCTGCTGATGCAAACCGCCAGCGCAGCAGGTCCGGGAACGCTTTCGCTAAAGCAGAAGCAAATGCTTAAAGCAACGTCACCGTTATTTAAAGCCATCTATCAGAATCATTCTGGTCAGGCAATGATTAAACTGAATGGCGTTTCACCTGATAACGGTATCACATGGGAGCCTGTGAAGCCCACTCCCGATTTTGACAAAGACCTTCCCTACGGCTACCGACGCAGCCATTACGGCCTCTGGCGAGATCCGGTCAACGGCAACATCCTGTCGCTTTTTAACTGTATGGACACACCAGATAAAGACCCCAAGGCACATGAGCCGCGCTGGCAATGGCACTGGTATTACCTTCGTTACCGGGTCTCGACTGATGGGGGACGCAGCTACCTGTACGACAAACCCATCGTCCAAAAAGGAAAAGAGTATTCCCCCGAGCACCCGGTCGACGGCGTACATATCAGTAAAAATTGCTTCTTTCTCGGCGATCTCGGCTGTGATCCAATTCGCACCCGCGAGGGGACGATCCTGGTGCCGATGCAAATGCCCCCTCTGGCAGATGACGGTCAGAGTCTTCACAATCCCGGCGGTGGCTGGTACTGGCTTCAAACCAGAATTCTCATCGGACGCTGGACGGAAAACAATGACATCGAATGGGAGTCGTCAGAACCGATCGAGGGTAATGGACAACGCACCGTCCGCGGGTTGTATGAACCGACCCTGGCTCAAATGCCGGATGGTAATCTCATCTGCATTATGCGTGGCAGTAACGGCGGCAAGAGTGATCCCTCGAACAAACTTCCCAGCCGGAAGTGGATCAGCGTCTCTAAAGACGGTGGCCACAAGTGGAGCAAGCCAGAACCCTGGACCTATTCTGATGGAGAACTTTTCTTTTCTCCCTCTTCGATGTCAGAACTGATCACTCACTCCAACGGTCGTACCTACTGGATTGGAAACATCAGTGAGAAAAACTGCCAGGCCAACCATCCCCGCTGGCCCCTGGTCATTGGAGAGGTCGATCCGAAAACTTATGGAATTATACGCGATAATCTGGTTGTGATTGACACGAAACAACCTGATGAAGAGGACGTGAACCTGTCGCACTGGCACTCTATTGAAGACCGCCAGACTGGCAACATCGTTATCACGACGTCCCGGGCGAGTAAGGGTTACAAGAGCCGCACTCCGGTCATTTATACGATTGGTGTGGAAGGGGCCCGTCTGCAGGAATAACCACCATTACAGTTCTAATCCGTCTTGCTGCTGCTCTCGTTGGTGATATACGGTGGTCCGTAACCCCATTTTGAGACAATCTGCTTTACATTTCCTTCAGACAGAGAGAACCCCCCGGAGGTTGTACTCTTCTTCAAATGCTCCTTGATGGTGTCGTTAGTTTTACGGACATAGGCAATACTACTCCTATCAATGCTATAAACACCGCTCATGTCATCGAGATCGTCTGCACCGGTCAGCCTGAAAGAGGATTTGGCCGAATAATCTTTGTTTTCTGTAGATAAGATTGAGTAGTAGAAATCAGAATGCGGAACAGCAGGAAGCGGTTCAGTTAAACAGAAATGATATCTTTTATCGTTCATGATGTTATTTACATCTGACAAAGATTGAACAGACAGCGCTCCCGTTACATAGTTACGATCTTCTTTGAGCAAAAACGTTCCGTTATCCCAGACTGCCAAGGTAATTTCGGGCCGAAACAGATCGTCAGGATATGGTGCAAATCGAGTTTGAAAAACGGCGATCATGGGCTTATTGAATAAATAAGCTGGAAGATCAGACTCATCTGATAACTGTGGTAGTTCCTCAGACGGAGGGGAAACGCTGTTCGAAATTCCGCGGTGACAACTGGAAAGACAAGTACACAATAATAAGATTGAGACAGGTATTAAGATGTTACGGGCATCCATTCCGCACCTCCTCAAAAGAGCCAGAATCCTGACTAGTATATCATCAAGTTCTGGTTCCGGTTAAGAGGGCAAAGTCAGGTGCGATTGCCTCAACGTATTGCCGGCAAACGACTGAAGAAGATTCCGAAAGCGATGATGACCTGTTGAGCGGCCTGTGACAACGATTTCTGTATTCCCGGGAAAAGCCTCAATACAGGAAATACGGGTTTAAGTGGGATCCTGAGGGATCAAGCGGTACTGAAAAGTACACCCGAAGGGTGTCTCAACCGCTCGATGAAAATAGGGGTGAAATCCCAGTCGGCACACTGGGGGACCTGGTCGGGATCCCGTTGACAGATGAACTGGTTGAATTGCTTCTGCTTTGGAAAAAACTGAGTGATAAGCAAAGAGAATCACTACTGACTGGACTTAGAGAGGAGATTCGAGATGTCCTTCGGTAGAGGGGGCATCGTCACGCATGGATGTGCAATCACTGCAGGAAAAGCAGGATTATGAGTATCAACGTAGTGATAACAGCGAAGACTGTCCGGATCGCATTCCAATACTTCCATCGAGCTTCAAACTCATCGCGAGCAACCCTAAAGGCATCTGCATCCATCTTCTCGATACTCAGAGATTGCAGTTTATTGTTAAGCGGAATATTGATCCTCAGTGTTGGCAACTGCACAGACAGAAGATACAGAGACGTGGCGATGAACAGCAATACCTGTTGGACACGAGGTAATTCTAAAATGGCCAGAATCGTAGATATAATCAACATAATGATCGAACCAATCCAGACCAACATAAAGATCGGTTGATTTTTCTGGATCACACGATCCATCGCACGGAAGGCACGTATGAAATCCTGGTCACTCAGACTGCTGATGCCCGGCATGATGACAACGGCAAATGCGAACAGAAAGCCAGCAACTAATGAGCACAGTAATGTAGTTGTGATCAAAGCCAGATGAAAGATTTCCATTTTTATTTCAGGCGAATTGTAAGTTAATAGACTAATTGTAATGTTTGACGGATTTAGTATCTTTCGATTCGATGCAGTATGAATCTGACTCTCAAAATGGATGAACTATTATCATCTTCCATACTCACTCTGGAAAGTGGCGGTCCTGATGGTTCAGTGCAGCATGGATCGTCTCAAATAGAACTTGTGCGGGATAAGGTTTTTCAAGAATCGCAAATGCACCTGACTTTTTCGCAGTCATCTGGGCACTGTGGTTCATAGAGCCGGAGGCGACAATGAAGGGGACTCTGTAACCCAGAGCCTGTGTTTTTCTCAGTAAATCAATTCCGTTCCAGTTGCCTTTCAGCTCATAATCAGAGACCACACAACCTGATATGCCAGGGGCTGTTTCTGTCAGAAAGGCCTCTGCTGAGTTGAATAACGCGGTTTTCAATCCCTGCGTCTCCAGTAGAGTAACCGTGGATTGGGCTACGTCCGTATCATCATCAATGATGTAGACTTTATTCTCTCGCGTCAAATTCATAAGTCATCAATTGATTCCAGCCAAGGATTGTCTCTTTATTTCCTGCTGAATGTTATTATAGAGTGGATGGGATACCACCGAGCGTGTAGTGGCACAGCCAAGTTAGGGAAGAGTCAAAACAGAATTGTGTATTTCATAAGAAAATAGGATCATCTTAAAGATCACTTTAAGCTGGTTTTGTCTGGTAAAGCTCAATCATTCCTTCAAAAGTATTTACTGCAGCATGCTTAATGTTTTCAAACTGCTGAGGTAGCCCGACAATATGATTCATGCTTTCCTTGAAGCGATACCAGTCTTTGTACCATGGCTCCGGGGTGCAAAGAAAATAACTGGCCCCTGTTGCGTCCTGGAGGGACAGTGCATTCATCAGGGGCTCGGTTAAATATACTGAGCCCAGACGCGATCCTTCCAGAACATACAATACGCCAATCAGCGTAAAGTTATTTTGCTGATACATGGTTGAAGTATTCTGAAGTAGCTTTTGGGTTGTTTCATGGATAGCAGGCATGTCACCATTCACGAGCAGCTCAAGATCAGCCTTGATCGTTTGCAGGCGAGAATATTTTTTAAGGTCGAAGAATCCAGCGAGATTACTGTCTGTCTGCCAAGTCGGCTCCAGAAAATTATGAAGATAGTAGAGCTGTGTCAGAATCCAGGAATACTCCGGCTTCGAAATGATTCCATGCATCATACGAAATGCAAGATAAGTCGACTCGATCTGTTGGTGCAATTCATGAACCGCTTCCCGTATCTCTGTTGCGAAATCTTGCATTACGAAGAACTTCTATAGAGCTTAGACAGCTTGCGTGGATGAAACACTGAAACACCACAAATCACAGACAGGCATACTGAAGGGATTTGATAATTTAATTTCTTGGGTGATTTCATTCCCGTCGGAATTACTCTCAATGGTAGTTGTAGGCAACCAACTATTATTTACTAATTGAAGTTCAAGTATTTCACAGATTTCTCATAAGAATAGACCCGTGTATTTTTGTGAATCATCTGAAACTATGTTCGACGATGAGATGTCTAAACTGATCAATCAATCGAATGGTCGTATCTACTATTAGTCTAGAATTCTGAATAGTAAAACAATCTCTGGTTACGGTTAACGGGGCAGATCAATCTGCACTGATGACGAGAAAGAAAATCGTCGATTTGAACCAGTCAAGTATAGTAGTGGAGTCAGATTAAAAGCGGATTCTTGGACTATTGCTCTTAAAATGACTAGATAATATCTCGCTCGAACCCACCTTTGCATAAAACTATTTGCTATTATACCTTCGCTGGAAGCGGGCACTGATTACAGAAAGGGATTTTGTGGCAGAGGAAAAATCAAAGCGGCTGATCGCGATTGGTGATATTCACGGGCATAGTTTAGCATTGCAGGCATTGCTGAGTCAGATTTCCCCTAAGAAAGGCGATGTCATTGTCACCTTAGGAGATTATATCAATCGTGGTCCTGACAGTTGTGGAGTTCTGGATACGCTCCTGGGACTTCAGGAACAGTGTCAATTGATTCCGATCCTGGGAAACCACGAAGAGATGATGCTGGACAGCCGCGATGATCATCATGCAGAACAACGGTGGCGGTTCCACGGAGGAGAGGCCACCATACGATCCTACGGCGACAATGCTGGAGTGAACCAGATCCCCCAGTCGCATTGGGACTTTCTTTCCCAGTGCTGTTCGTATTATGAGACGGGGAAGTTCATCTTCACCCATGCGAATTATTGCTGGTACTCTGCACTCAATGATCAACCTTCTTCGCTACTTCGTTGGCTCTCCCTCGAAGAAACGGCCCCACGACCACATGTCAGCGGCAAAACCGTAATCTTGGGACACACGCCTGGTTCGGTTCGGGATGAGGGGTTTTACCGATGCATTGACACAGGGTGTGGCTTTGAAGGCCTCCTTACTGCAATGGATGTTGAATCAAAAAGAGTCTGGCAGGTTACAGAGACAGGTGAAATCCTGGAAGCTTGATTTCTCGATCATTGGTGATTTTTGGGATGTGACCCACCTTTGTCAGAAGTGTGTAATAAGATGGAAATCATGACCGGTCCTATATTTTCTCAGAACATGCCAATTTAATGAATTCAAAAAAGAAAAAATTACCACCAGATTCCAGTGTCCCGCGTCGTCTGGATCGTGATCGGAGAGTTCGGCAAAATGCACGCATCGCACGCGTGCTGGGGGTCCTGAATTTAATTCAGTCTCGAGGTAGATGGAATCTGAAGGCGATTGCCAGCGAACTGGAATGCTCTACCCGAACGATCCAGCGGGATCTGGAAGTACTGGAATTTGCTGGAGTGCCCTGGTATGTCGATCCTGCTGATAAATGTTACCGGGTCCGGGCAGACTATCAATTTCCCACATTGATGCTCACTCAGGATGAAACGATCGGACAGGTGGTCGCCACAGCACTGTCCAAGGCTTCGGGACTGGATATCAGTTCTGGTGCCAGTCCCACAACACGAAAGCTGGCTGCAACCGGCAATGGCGAGATTCAGCAACTGATTGCCGATGCTGCTCGTATGATTGAAGTATTTGATCTCAAGCTGGTCGATCACAGCCAGCATCAGGTAGTTGTAAAAACGCTGCAAAACGCTTTGCTTCAGGGAAATAAAGTTTCTGGAAGATATGATTCCCCTTACGAAGACGAGACAGTACGGCTGACAATTCATCCCTATCGTCTCTGTCTAGTCAAGCAGGCCTGGTATGTGATCGGCCATATAGAGGGCGAAACAGAGGCGAAAACGTTCCGCGTGGCTCGTTTTAAAAGCCTGCGGATGTTGGAAGGGGCGGCATCGGTACCTGACCAGTTTGATCTTGGTGAGTATTTCGGAAATGCCTGGTCTGTTTATCGGGGAGAGAAGTCTTATCAAGTCAAATTACGGTTTGAGCCGCAGGCAGCCAGAATTGTTACGGAAACCATCTGGCACCATACTCAAGAGGTCAAACAACATCAAGATGGCTCTGTGACGCTCAATTTTACCGTGGATGGCCTCGATGAAATCCTGCACTGGGTCTTAGCCTGGTCCGGAAAAGTGAAGGTGGAGGCTCCCGAAACGCTCAGAACGATGCTGCTTCAGGAACTGAATGCTGCAATCAGTCTTAACTCGACCAATCATAAGCACTGAATGTGATGACATCTGGCCATTACGGTCTCATTCAGTTTCATGTCCCGTAATAGGACAGAAGGGCAACTTATGCCGACAGTCGATGAGTATCTGAGTGAGTTACGGATTAACCAGCCAGAATGGGTTTGTCATCAACCAGAGTTCACTGCGGAAACGATCAGGCGGTTTTTCTCATCCAGGGTGGTCTACTATCCCGGGGCTGGCACTGACGGGAGAGCGATCGCGATCTTTAATGCCACAAAAAGTGCTTATTGCTTCGTCCATATCGACTTAACCACAACAGCTCAGCAGGTAAGTGACGATTTAAAAGCCGGTCCGCCCCAAGGTTGTAATGGTTATACTCCCGTAGTTGCTTCAGGAATACCCACAGCGACATTCCGTCGACATATGAAGCTTGATATGGCACACCCGGTTCGGGATCAAGTGCCTGCTTTAAAATCCGTATTTTGGACCATTCTCGAGCGAGACCAGGATCGTGCCGACGAACACGGATTTGAGTATCTGGCTTTCTTGCATATTCAGGCTGAAGCTGTCTGGGCATGTCAGAATCTGTGGTCGCAAGCAGAAGTGAACCCGTTCGCTGTGGTTCTCCAGGATCATGCGTGGGGTGGAAATTATGCTTCTTTCGGTGGTGAAGAGTCGCCCTTGTATCAAGCGGCACAACGCACAAAGCATCCGGATCTGTTATTAGTTGCCAATAACACCAAGGTATGGTCAGATTATCAAGCG
Organism: Gimesia chilikensis; assembly: GCF_007744075.1. Lineage (NCBI taxonomy): Bacteria > Pseudomonadati > Planctomycetota > Planctomycetia > Planctomycetales > Planctomycetaceae > Gimesia > Gimesia chilikensis. The sequence goes on from NZ_CP036266.1 coordinate 2,087,964, forward strand.
GTCTCTGAAAGAACACATCGAGTGAGAGCTCAGAATCGGCTTTTTTTATCGAATCAAACAAGCAGTCAAAAGTAGGACCCACCTTTGTCATTACCTTCGGGTACTAAAGAAAAGACTTACTCAATCTTTTCCAGTGTTCGAAGGAAGCCAAAATGAAATCACGAAAATCCTTTTCTTTACTGTTCGCAGCCATCATACTCATTCAAGGGTGTGGAGTGGGACCAGAAGGGTCAGAGCAGGCGGCCAGAGCCTATCTGGCGGGGGAATTTGATAAATGGATGTCAGGCCAGGACAATGAGGCGGCCACCTTCAAAGCCCGCTTGCAGTCGCAGGTAAACCCCATCAGCTACGAAATTCGAAGTGTGGTTCCGGATAAACCGGATCCTTTAGCGATTGCTAAACCAGCGAATTTGACGAAAGACTGGAAAGAATGGCCAGCCTATCGCTTAAACGTAGTCTATGGGTCGATTTCGCGAGCAGGAACACCCTTGGAGCAGGTCGCGACATATACGCTCACCTGGAATGCTTTTGAAAAGAAATGGTATATAAAAGACAGAAGCTGATAGAAGCTTCTTCGTTCAATTGGGGAGATGGAAATGACTGTGGAAGAGCGGCAGATGATTATAGATGCCATTCTCGAGATATTACTCCAAGAGGATCATCAATATCTTGGCTCAGTATATGAGAATCCTAGTCCATCAGAACCAGGGATCTGGGGCGAAATCAACCGCTCCAGAGCCTTTTTCGGGATGACTGTTCAAGCGGCCGTATTCACTGCCGAGCAGATGGACTGGTGGTACCCCCTCCGGGATGGGAAACTCCTGAAAGACGATTATGAATGGTTTGATCTGCGAGCGACATTGGGGGACAACTGGAAAGCATCAGAGCCCAGGCTGATGAAAACGGAGAGTCGGACTCGAGTGGCACTCAATATCCAAATGACAACAGGCATACCGGAACATGAGCCGGATTATTTGGCATTACAAGTTTCCCATCCACAGAATTCAGAACGAGATATAGATTACTGGGAGGATGATCCTCTGACGCAAATTGAATTTCTTCGTGTAAAGGGCTGGGAGGGGCTTTGGATTCTTGATAAAAACAAGACAACATTCATCAAAATTCGTCTCTCGGGGACGCGTGAAGGCTACAGAGTGCATATGGGAGAATTTCGCGAGCATAAGCCAGGTCGAGAATATATGACTATTGCCCGACTGACTTGTGATGAGGAAGACCATATCGTGAAATTGGAGTTCCTGGGGCGGAACCCAGACTTTCCAGAAGTGGTCCTGGAACAGACTGACGACGGTCAAATTCAGGTAAAGAATATTGAATTAGGATAAAAATTTTGAGGATCACAGTACATCGGGGAACTCAGGAGGTGGGGGGGAGCTGTATTGAGGTCAGTACAGACAACTCACGGATTATTCTGGATATCGGTCTGCCGCTATTTGATCGCAATCGACAGGCTCTGGACAGCTTTAAGATCAGAAAGATGACAAAAGAGCAGCTTCGAAATGAGGGGCTATTGCCAGAGGTTCCGGGCTTATATGAAGGGGCAGGGGAACCTGATGCCATTCTGCTGTCCCATGCACACATGGATCACACGGGACTGCTTGAGCATTGTCAGTCTCAGATTCCGGTTTATGCCAGTTCAGGTACGAGCAAAATGATGCTGGCAGGAAGCCTGTTTGCAGCTCAGGTGGGGCTGCCGCGTGAGCTATTCCGTGAAGTCAAACCAGAATCACCCGTCACCATCGGGGATTTCACAATCACGGGGTTTCCTGTAGATCATTCCATCTATGGATGTCTGGCTTTTTTAATTGAAGCTGAGGGACAGTCGATTTTGTATTCCGGTGATCTCAGGTCCCATGGCAGAAAGCCGGGAATGAACCGTCGGTTGATCGAAGTGCTCCAGAAGAAGACCATTGATGTGATGTTGATGGAAGGCACTCACTTCGGTTTTCCGGATGGAAATACGAAGAACGAATACGAACTCGAAGAGGAGATCACAGAGCTCGTTCGGGAAAGTAAAAGTCTGGTTCTCGCATCCTTTTCGCCGCAGCATGTTGACCGGCTGGTGGCCTTCATCCGTGCGGCCATAAAAACGGAGCGAACGTTTGTGGCCGATGTGTATACAGCTTTCATCATGCATCTGCTTAAAAATGAGATCAAACTACCACAGCCCGACCCCAACGGAGTAGTCCGAGTCTATGTCCCAGATAGTCTCAGGCAGCCGAGTACACCCAGGTGGAGAGCGAAGCAGGTGGAGCGATTCGAACATGCGGAAATCAAACTGGATGAAATAATTAAGAGTCCTGAACGGTATTTGATGGTCTTTCGCTCTTCAATGTTGGATGACTTTAAGGAAGGGCTTCCCCCGGAAACCTGTTGTCTGTATTCACGCTGGCATGGTTATCTGGAGCAGTCAGGCTGGGACTCGACTCGCGATGCAATTGGGCAGGTCGATGGAACGATCCGTGAGGTTCATACCAGCGGGCATATGCTTTCAACAGACATTGTCCAACTCGTGCAGAACATCAATCCTCAGACGATTATTCCAGTGCACACGTTTGAACCAGGCCGATTTCGGGAACACTTTAAGAATGTGCAGCTTCTTCAGGATGGTGAACCATTCCTTGTTGAACCATGATCTACTGAACCATCTTAATGTTGAGCGGTGTTGTACATGGACGTGTCAAAAATCAGAGATTGGCTGCATTTTTCTAATGCTAACGGGCAACCTGTCATTCCGCAGAGAATCAATCCGGCAGTCTCTTTCTCTATTGCATCACGGAAGTCAGACCATTCACCCTCTCCGTTAAGCACAGATTCAATATCCTGTTGATTGCATCCACCGATGACCAGGAGTACTTTTTTCATCAGTCGGGAAGGCTCTGAAGGTGGTATGGGTTTGACCCGTTCTGACAGGCCGATTTGACGTTTGATTGCTACTGTCCTCTGAGAGGTTTCGATCATTGCATGGTGATGCTTTTCTATTTGTTCGCGAAATCGTTTTGATTGCTGGATGATTTCAGGGACCTGGTCGGCATCCGCTTTGAGCCTGGGGTCATGAATCATGCTGATTTTTACGAAGACCGCGGATTGGTGTTGTGTGTCATAATGACAAAGATTGAGTTTTTCAGAGGTAGGGCTACCAGTAGTCTGAAGTGGGATTTCCTGATCAATAATCACGTTAGCAGGATGGGAGGCAATGTGATGGAGAACCTGTGATTCGCCGGAATGTACTACGGATCTCATCTTTCGTTTGTACTCATTTAACACATCTTGACCACAGTCTCCTAAGTGTTGTGTTTCCAGATTGTTTTCGAACCGCAATCCTTGAGCATTACCAGAAAAGCGGAGGTATTCTGAACCATCGGTGGTATGTACTGGCACGTATTTGAAGTGGACATCTCCGATGAAAGTATCGCCTGACGGGGAGAGATTTCGAATCAGGGCAGCCCCGCGATAATACACAGTGACTGTATTGTCTCGTATTTCAGGGTGAAGTTCTGGATCGTTGATAATTGAAGACCAATATTCTGAGGGAGATTCTCCCCAGGTGATCCATTCATCAGGTAAGTTACGTCTTAGCATAACAGCACTTTTCAAAGTTGAAATCTCTGGAAACTGAAAATGTAGCAACTCATTGTCGCAAGGGTGTGACGATCAAACTCACTTGAGGCAAGAACTGTACCTCCTACAAAATCACTCTAGCTATAATGGTTTTGAAGCTAGCTTGACCCGTCGGAAATGATCTACGGCGTTTTTCAGAATTATGTATTGCTCACATGCTTTGGGCGTCATCACTTCAAAAGCAAATTCTATGCTTTTCATTGTTGGTATATCTTGAATGGCCTGAATGAGACCACTCGTCAGAGATTTTTCAAGCCATTTAAAATTAAATGTCTGGCTAGTTCCATTCTTCTTATAAATGTACCACGATGACGGAGCCAGGACGACCAAGCGGATCTGGGTAGCTTTCATTATGTGGTATCGGGATGCTGTCATTTTTCTATTGAGGGGTTGGAGTTTGCGGAATAGGAGATAGACCAGGCCGTATCTTAGGATTTCCATCGCCGCATAAAGCGGTTGATCACTTCCGCCATGGGCTTTATTAGAATACTTAAGTTCGATCAGATCATATGAGGTATCATTTCGATGAACGAGGTCGACGCGACATGCATTGGCTCCGGCATTGCTGTGGAGCCCATTGCAAACAGACATTTGATTCATCCAATTCTCATCCAACAGAAACGCGACAAGTTTTTCGAGTGTCTTTTCTTGACTGGTGCTATGACTCGCAAGATGGAGCGACTTTTCCCATTCCCAATTTGAAGATGGAATATTATCTAAATCGAAACCCTTCAGATTTTCCTCCATTTTAGTGACGCAAGCTGAGACTACCTCGGCCACAGAATCGTTATCGGCGTGACCGTTCAATGGACTCCCTTTTTCAGACAAAGCGATTGCTGCTTTTTTTGACTTATACTTGGGGACACCCTTTTGACTGCCAAACTTATTTCCATGTCCGATCAAGCCCAGCCAATTATCCAAAATCTCGTCGATACCATTAAAGATTGACACTAGGTGCTTCCTTTTTCTCAAAGGTTCAAAATCTATTGTTTGCTAGTGGATATATTGTAGATAGTAATACATCACGATGTCGACGGTGGGTCATCTTTATTATGGCTGCTTGCCATTTACGGCGATCAATGCTTCATTCTGGTGTTCATCATCAGCACTAGGTGGCGGTGTACGGCATAACAAGCAGTGGAGAAAACAATCGAGCACCGGACTGTCATGACCCGGAACTAAATTCAACTCGAATCGGTGTCAGTATTATATAGAAGGGAAACTTAGCTCTTCCAGCCCCTTCATTTCACAGTTATCGCCTCGTCTTTCGGTCATCTCACCACGAGATACTCGGAGGGCGGGGCTTTTTTCGTATCCACACACCTAATTCATAAGGAGATTCCATGACTTTCGCCCTTATTGCGGCCAGCAGCGTGCTGGTCGTGTTGCTGACCCTTGTCTGGGCCAGAGAGTTTCGACTGCGGCGTGCTCTGCAGTCGCTCCTGGCCCGCATCTTTACCCAGTGGAGAAATACCCATGAAGCAACTGAACCGGATTCGAAGCATCACGATGCTCATGACCATTCTTATTCCGGCGACGATCGCCGGATGTAGCCCGGCACCGGATGAGCGACTGGCTGAATTCGCTCAACAGACGATGACGGAGCAGACCCGTCAGAATCAACGAATGGCTGACCAGTCGGAAGCGATCGTCGATGAAAGCCACCAACTCGCGGAAGCCGCGAAGGAACTGGTCGAACGGGACGCAGAAGCCCGTCGCGAGCTGATAGCAGCCCAGCAGGAACTGGCATCGCAGCTCAATGAACAGCAGTCAGTCATTTACACAGGCCATGAACAGCTGGAACAGGATCGTCGCGAAATTGCTGAGCAACGGCATCGTGATCCCATCATTGCCGCGGTCATTCAGAACATCGGCCTGGTCATTGCCTGCCTGCTGCCACTGCTCGTTGCCGTACAGGTGATCTGGCAGATGCAGTCGCAGGAACCGGATCATGCCGCTGTTGCTGAGCTGCTGACGCTGGATTTGACCAGTGATGAACCACTTCTGCTTCCCGGCCCGCGTCTGCGTCAAAGTATGTTAACCCGGGAAGACGATGATGCTATGTCATCGTGACCGCGAATGATTCGCCCAATAGGGGCGATCTACCTTTCAAATCAGTCATTCAACATAAGGAGAACTAATCCATGAGTCATATTGTGGAAATCAAAACCGAAGTCCGGGACGAGACAGCCATCAGTGCTGCCTGTCAGCGTCTCAAGCTGGATGCACCAACGCAGGGGACGGTAAAGCTCTTTAGTGACTCTGCCACCGGTGTGATAGTCAAGCTGCCCGGATGGCGATATCCGGCTGTGTTCGACACTCAGTCCGGCCAGGCCCGCTTCGACAACTTCGAAGGTCGCTGGGGCGAGCAGGGGCAACTTGATCGCTTCCTGCAGGGGTATGCCGTCGAAAGGACGAAAATCGAAGCCCGCAAGAAGGGGCACACCGTAACGGAGCAGTCACAGGCCGACGGCTCCATCAAGTTAACTGTTTCCGTGGGAGGTGCTGCATGAGTACACGCACCATCGAAATCATCGTTGAAACCAACGGTTCCACGCGTGTCCAAACCCGGGGCTTCACAGGTTCGGCCTGCACCGACGCCAGCCGGTTCATTGAAGAAGCCCTGGGAAAACGAACCAGTGAACGGACCACGCCGGAGTTCTTTCAGACCACGGAGCAGCAGCAACGTCTCCGGGAAGGAGGTGGTTGATGGCCAAGGTCCGTCGACAGATCCAACGGCAGCAGCGTGAGGATCCGGCTGTCGAAGCACGCCGTATTGCCCGTATTCGTAAGAAGCATGCAGACCTGATCAAAGAGCAGGAGGCTCTCAGTCGCTGGATGACACGCTTGAAACGTGCATTTCACAAGGTGGAGAAGCTCCAGGAGCGGATCGCCCGCATGGAACGCCAGTTGGCCGACCTAGAGGATCGTACCTGATAGGCAGGCTCTGCACGTCCCACATCGAATTATTTTAATAGTGCCTCGGCTTTAACCGGGGCTTTTTCATTTACTCACTCAAGAAGGAGTCGCTATGCCGACCACCACTTCATTAACACAGAAACTGGCCGAACACATCGCGGCCTGTTTTCCGGGGCTGTGGATTCTGTCCCATGAGCACCAGGATGCTCTGACGGAGATTGCTCAGCTCTGCCATGATTCTGAGTGGCAGCTGGCCACTTGGGATATCGACACGGGACTCAGCGTCCCCGGTCAGACAGAGCAGGGGGGAAGCAGCAATGATCCGCTGACTGCCATCAAGGCCATCAATGCACTGGCCACACCTGAAGGAACGGCCATTCTCGTGCTACAAAACTTTCACCGGTTCCTGCAGTCCGCAGAGGTTGTCCAGGCGTTGTCTCAGCAGATCAACACCGGCAAGCAGAACCGGGCGATTGTGATCATTCTGTCGCCCGTTGTGCAAATCCCTACTGAGCTGGAACGCATGTTTGTCGTGATGGAGCACGATCTGCCCAACCGGCAGGAGCTGGAGGAAATCGCTCGTGGGATTGCCACGGAAGACGGGGAACTGCCTGCAGAAGCTGAGTTACAGGTGATTCTCGATGCGGCAGCTGGACTTACCCGGATGGAAGCAGAGAATGCGTTCAGCCTGTCACTGGTTCGGGACGGGAGAATCACAGGAGACGCTGTCTGGGAGCTGAAGACCCAAACGCTAAAAAAAAGCGGTCTGCTTTCTCTGTACCGCAGCGACGATGACTTCAGCAGCCTGGGAGGCCTGGCGGCCCTCAAGGCGTTCTGTAAACGGGCCATGTTGCATCCGCAGCGTGGTAATCCGTTGAAACGCCCGCGTGGTGTTTTACTGCTTTCCCCACCTGGCTGTGGCAAATCCCAGTTCTGTAAGGCACTCGGCAGGGAGGTCGGTCGTCCTGTGCTCAATCTCGACATTGGCAGCCTGATGGGTTCACTTGTAGGGCAGTCGGAAGAACGTACTCGGGAGGCCCTGAAAGTCATTGATGCGATGGCTCCCTGTATTGCCATGATCGACGAAGTCGAGAAGGCCTTTGCCGGTATGAACGGCAGTGGAGATTCTGGAGTCGCATCGAGAATGTTTGGAACGTTTTTGTCGTGGTTGAACGATCACCAGTCTGATGTGTTTGTGGTCTGCACCGCGAATGACGTTTCTAAGTTGCCCCCGGAGTTCAGTCGGAGTGAACGCTTTGATGGAGTGTTTTTCCTGGATCTCCCCGATCGTGAGGAGAAAGACGCGATCTGGGCACTCTACCGGGATCTATTCGAGATCGACGCAGAGCAGTCTGCTCCCGATGACACCGACTGGACCGGTGCAGAGATTAAGTCCTGTTGCCGCCTGGCAGCCTTACTTGATCTGCCTCTGCATCAGGCCGCTCAGAACGTGGTTCCCGTCGCAGTCACCGCTGCGGAGTCTGTGGGGCGATTGCGGACCTGGGCCAGTGGTCGGTGTTTGTCGGCCAGTCAGTCCGGCATCTACCGTCAGAAGGGGAGGGGGGCCCGGTCTCGTCGCAGTGTGAAGCGTGAGGCCTCGAACAACTGATTTGCTGATAGTTTAAATTCCGGATTTTAAATCAGGCTGGATGGCCTCCCGCGGGGAAGTCATCCGGCCAGTTTCATTTCACAGGAGTAACCAATATGTCCAGTGTTTTAGATGAACCTCGCACGGAGGCTTCGACGTCTGCCAGCGGTCGACTTCGCTCAACCATGGCCGCAGCCCGATTGAGCTTTAATTGGCTGGGGGTCCGCAAGTCCCTGAGTTCGTCTCAGAAAGACCAGGCCGCCCATTCGTTTGGTGCTGAAGGGAAATTCCTCTCAGCAGGTAAAAAACTGCTGGATACACGTCATGCGGCGTTCAAAGCGGTCACAGCCATTCGTGGCCGCACGGTCGCGTACTGGAAAGGGGTTTCTCTACCCTTTCCGGAGCCGGGCATTCGCCTGATCCGTCAGGATGCCATCTCTGATTTCGATCGACAGATCGCCGCGTTCCGAGAAGAGCTGGATGCAGCCGTGTTTGAACTGGATCGCCACTACGATGAGCTGCGGAGTGCTGCCCGGAATCGGCTGGGAGATTTGTTTAATCCAGATGATTACCCACCGTCGCTGATCGGCATGTTTGCGATCGAACATGACTACCCGTCAGTGGAACCGCCAAATTACCTGCAACAGCTCAATCCCGAACTGTATGAGCAGGAATGCCAGCGGGTGCAGTCCCGGTTTGACGAGGCGGTACAGCTGGCAGAGCAGGCGTTTTTAAGCGAGCTGACGCAGATGGTGGAGCATCTGACAGAACGCCTCAGTGGACGGCAGGATGGAAAGCCGAAGGTCTTTCGCGATTCGGCAGTGACCAACCTGACGGAGTTCTTTGAGCGGTTTCGCAGTCTCAATATCCGGTCGAATGAACAGCTGGATGAACTGGTGGAGAACGCCCAGCGTGTGATTACCGGTGTTGACCCACAACAGCTGCGGAACAGCCAGGCGTTAAGGGAGCAGGTGGCATCACAGATGACTGTGGTTCAATCCGGCCTGGATCAGTTACTGGTGGACCGTCCCCGCCGAAACATCCAGAGACGTCCACGTTAAAGGGGAGAGCTGATGCAATTATTGATCAAACCGGACGGCGGTGTTCGCTGTCTGTATGACGAAATGCTCGATCTGCAGGGACTGGGCCAACTACAGATCGAACGCGGTTCGCATGTCGAGCCCGATGCAGACGGGCAATGGATGGCCGATTTATCGCCCGTCGAAGGACCACTGCTGGGGCCGTTCCCTAATCGCAGTGCTGCTTTGAACGCGGAACGTGACTGGCTGGAAGCACACTGGCTACCAGCTGTCCGTCAATGAAGTGAACTTATTTTAGTGCCCTCAGGGGCGGTGTGTTTTCACGCTGCTCCGAGGGGGCAGCGTTTTCTCAAGCTTAACAGGAGTAAACGCAAATGACACAAACTCAACTCGACCAGCAGGTCGCTGATGCTACGGGAGAAGATTTACGGGAAGTTCGGTTTCGTGGTTTCAGTCTGGCGGATCCTATGACCATCAGATTCGATCCCGAACCCTGTGACCTGCCGCCGCAGATCCTGGACTGGGACCAGGCAGATCTGGAGCGGAATGTTGCTTTCTTTCCTCAACCTGGCATTATCAACGCTTTTGTATAGCAGCTGTTTCCTTCCGATCCGGTGGCAGTCATCGGATCGGCATTTTTCTAGTCACACAGGAGATACAATGATTACAATATCCCGTTCTTTAATACGTGAGTTGAAAACCGTTTTCAGTCGCGGACTGGGAATTACCAGTCGTCAAACAGGTCCGCCAGTCGAGTTTCTGGTCGATCAGGATGGTCTGCGGATTCGGACCCAAAATCAGCAGATCGCATTGGAATATCGTCTTCCACTTGAAGGACTGGAGAGCCAGCACATTGTCACGCCCTTCGGTCTATTACGATGTTGCCATAGCGTTAAGTCAGATCCGGTTCAGCTGCAGGTTGAAAACGAAAAGATCTGTGCGGAGTGGCAGGATGCCGGTATTCCACAGTCGATTGAGTATCCAACAGTGAAATGCGAGGAGTTTCCGGAACTTCCAGAGCGGCTCGCATCAAATGAATCCCGTCTGATGAGAGCTTTGGGGGATGCTTGCGAAACGGCAACGACTGATTCGGCACGGTATGCACTGGATCATCTGCAGCTGCGTGGCTCTGCAGGGCAGGTGATCAGCACAGATGGCAGGCAGCTGTTGATTCAGGATGAGTTCCAGTTTCCCTGGGAAGGTGAGCTACTGGTCCCTGCCAACCGTCTGTTTTGCAGTCGGGAATTGCGACGTGGTAAGTCGGTGGATGTCGGCAGTACTGCAGAGTGGGTAACTCTGAGATCGGGACCGTGGACCATCTGGCTGAAGATTAACGATAAGGCACGTTTTCCGAATGTGCTAGAGCTGGTTAATAAAGGGCCAGAAACGGTAGCCACTCTACAAGTACCGGATGCGGATGCAAAGTTTATCTGCTCAGCCCTGAAACCAAAACCATTTCATCAGGAAGATGCTGGAAAAGTGACACTGGACCTGAATGGAGAGGTCACGGTTCGTGTCCGGGAAGGGGGGCAGGAGCAGCAGCGGGATTATGTTCTGTGTCGCTCAGAGCGTTCCGGTGAAAGCCTGCGGATCAATACGAGTCGGGAGTATTTCAGGCGTGCTTTGCAGTTGGGGTTTCGGGAGATCAATCTGAGCGGGCCGGATACGCCAGCTTCCTGCAGGGAAGGGGACCGGACTTATGTCTGGGCTCTCCTGACTCAGGCGGAAGCTGTGCAACCACAGTCTGATGCCGTACGCATTGAGTCCACATCGGTGTCTCAGCAGCCCGCCCAGACTCGATCGAGTCCACGGCATGTCACTGAACAGGGACGTTCTGGTCAGAAGCCGGACATCGCTCCAGATCAAGTTTTGACTCAAATGAAGACGCTCTGTGGCGGTTTAACGGAAACGGTCTCACACATACGTGATTTGATGTCCCAGCTTCGTGAACAGAGCCAGGATTGGAGACGTAGCCTGAATTCTGATCAGAGTGTCAGTACCTGAGTGTCAGCAGCTAATATTTCCCGTGCTGTGCCCTGGATACGAATACTGCATTCAGGACACAGGGGACAACATCAAAGGCCTGCGATCCCGTTGGGGACCGCAGGCCTTTTTTTTAGGTGTTCCAGAATAGGCATCCATATGGTGCCAAGTGCCCAGACAGCATGACACACAAAAAGGGTACGTAACCCTTTGAGGTCAGGGCCTTATGGGGCCGGTAAGTATTCCGTGTTTTCTTTCGTTCCCATAGATTCTGTATGATTCGGATATTGCTCACACTCGGACAGATTCTGTTCAATCTTATTGATTTCTCTTTCTCGTTGAAGTAGCTCCGTTTCAGCGTTTTCAAGCTCGATAGATTCCTCGCGGTGGCGTGCTTTCCGGCATTCCAGCATCTTCCGGCTTGACTCTAGCCGTGCACGTTTGGAATCAAGTTCCTGTCGTAAAATTGCATTCTGTTCGCCTGTAGAGGGCTCCTCTCCTTTCTCCAAAGAAAATTGAACCCCGTAGCTCGACAACTTTTCAAACACTTCCTCTGAAGCACGGCTTCTCGCAATGTTGCTGGGAAATTGCACATAAACATGTCCTTCACCATCAAAGTCTTCGGATTCCTGAAGACTCAGGCATGCATTGGATGCCAGGATGAGATCGCGTTCGATCATTGTTACAAATCCATTATGCTTGGCGATAATGCCAAACAAGGATTTTTCGAGGCGATCTATTTCATCACGCCTTTCTGCTGCTCCCGGAAGGTTCTCTTCTGAGTACTTGAGCATGAAGTCGTAAGAGAATTGACGAGAAAACTGCCCCATACCAAATGGGATCACATGAGTGTTGTAGACATGGTTTGTCTTACGATCCGTGTACCGAAACTTGATACCTTTCTCTGACAGGTCTTTGATTTCCTTAAGCCGCTCTTCATGGGAGAGTTCGGCAAAATATTTTCGGTACTCCTTCCTGTCAAAATCGAGGTTCCAGAGAGAAGTTCGCCGAGTGTGCATATCCCTTTCTGTTCCAACGGGCTCTGTTCTGACTCCAAATTGACCCCACTCTTCTACAACCTCATTGATTGCCTGAGTTTGACCGCCTTCTGAGAAGAACATGCCGATCAGGTAATCATCACTCCCAAATCCTTCTTGAAATCCGTGGAAGCAGCTAACTGTTTCTTTTGAATCAGCGTATCCAGGTTCAGCCCCTTCCTCTTTTACGATTCCTTTAAAACGTCGGATTGAAGATTCGATGGAACTTTTCACAATTTGTACTGCGGCAGCAATTTCTTCCTGAGTTTCCAGCTTTTCTCCTTTGAACTGGAGATAGCCTTGGACTAATTGCTCGTGGCAGATCGTGAATACTCTCATCAGAGGAGAACTGCTGTAAAGCAGGCCCGTTTTTTTGTCCAACTCCGTAACTTCGAAGCCCTTTTCCCAGAACTTCTGAAATTCATCAATTCTCTGGGCTTCGGACATATCGTTGAAACGGGATTTAACGTCATTCCAATGATGATGGAGTTCTTCCTCACTGAGTACCATCTCAGCCATTCGTCCACTAACCTCTGACGGCGTTGGACTTGAATCTAAAAGCTTTGTGTTCATCGTGTTCCTCTCTTAAAAGGAGTTCTTCAGGGATACGGCGTCGCTCCAGCAGCGTGACTGGCGGGTAATTTCAAACCGCCGTTGCCGTTCACACCTATATCTATCGAAAGGCCGTAACACGGGAGACGAAAACCGGGCAGAGAATAAAAAGCCCTGCGATCCTATAGGGTCCGCAGGACTTTTATTTAGATATTGATTAAGTTTATTCGCTCTTTTCCTGTAACCGCTTCATTTTCAGAGAATCACCTGTTTCATGATCCAACAGCTCAATCTCATTGTCATTTAGAAATGTGACACTTCCGAAACTTCTTTCTTCTGCCTGCTCAAATCCTCTCTTGATTTCGGAAAATGCCTGTGGATCATTCTGGGCCAGTTGACGTGTGGTGGGATCTGCTGGACTAACACGTATGCTATTGGTAAATTCACAAAGAGTTGTACCATCAAATGACCAAATTCCCTCCACTTCCAGTCTTAATAGCATTGTGGCTCTCTCTCCAGTGGGGGCGACAAAAACAATTTTTAAATTTCCTTGGTGATCGAATGTCGTGTCGGCAGAATATGTAGTTGTACCATCAAGATCACCTTGTAATTCAATACCGGTCTCGTCATCTACTTCAAAGATTTGCATTTTAACTGCCCACTGCCCGGCAAGTTTCTCGACTTCTTGCTCCGACATCCGGCTCATCTCAAGAGCACCTGAGAATAGAACTAGCCCAAAAACTACGAGGCCAGCTATCGACAGTGGCGTCCCCCATTTTTTCTTTTGATAATCAGGGTGATTTTCTTTTACATATTTGTACTGCTCATTTCCTGATCTCATCCACCAGGCAACCAGCAACGCACCGAAGACAAGATTTGATATCAAGTCAGGAAGGATCAAAGTCAGTGCTACCATTCCGATGCTACCGTAAACCCATTTAAAAGATTTTTTCGATCTTTCCGTTTCATTCAAGTTGGCCCAGTTCTTTGCATGCAACCAGGCACCGAAGATGGGGGTTAGTAATAGCGACCAAAAGCCAGCTGCATTTGGATTCCACAGTTCTGGTTCACTGGACACATTTGGGGTAGCCTCACTTGTTTCTGTGGTTGTCTGAGTAACAGTGTTTGCCTGGGGCGAATGGTCAATGTCTTCCACAACACGATTCTTCATACTGGCAGCCACCGCGGCTATTTCTGCAGTGCTGAAGCCCCGCCTCCAGAGTTTCCTGGCTTGATCCGGAACCAGTTGTGACACATTCGAGCAGCGAATTAGCCAGGCAAATATGACTAAGCTGATTACATCCCATGTCAGCATCCAAAGGGGATCATTCGATAGGTTATGACTTGTATGCAGAACATCGGATACTCCAACTGTCGCTGCAATCAGCAAACATCCTCCAACTGGTCCCCATCCATGAGCTGCGGTCGTAAAAGCGGAGCGAATCCATCCGCCTGTGACGTGTGCCAGGATCCAGCCTGAGATTCCGGCCCAGACGGCGTGGATGGTTACCAGGCTGAGGAAGCGTAAAGCGTAAAGGCCCCAGCCTACCTGCATCGGAGCGTACATTGTGAAGTGATAGTACACCGCTTCCCCAAGCCCAAATGCAAGTCCCCCGATCATGGCAAGGTAGACTAATCGCGAGTTAAATTCCTGGCTTCGGGAACGCCAACTACCTGTGTATGCAGCAAAGGCAATTAAAGCTGGAGACAACTTGATAAGTTCTTCGCAAAGACCAATGCTCAACATGTGATTTCGGAAATAAACCGAAAATGATTCCGGGACGCCTGTTCCTTGCATTATAGAGAACGTGTCTTGATAGGCTGTCCCCACAGCCACGAGAAATATCCGAGGTAAATCGAAGAGTATCAGACGTCCCCTGGCCCATTCCTGCCGATCAGACCAATTATTGAGTGCATATTCTGCCAACTCCTGAAATAGCAGTATGCAGATGACACTGATGATTGAATATGAAAAAAGCAGAAGGAGAGATTTGTAGCGACGCTCACCAGCTACTAAATCAGGTTTGTAATATGCGAGCAGTCCCAGTCCACCAAGGGCAGTAGCCAGGTAGAGAACCAAAACTCCAAAGTGACTCAAGTTCAAAGGTTTGCTGCCAAAACTCGCAAACAGATGTCCTGTGATGACAACAGCTGCGAGGGGCCACACGGATATTTTACGGGGAGTCGACTCTTTTTTCAGTTGAGTGAGTCGTCCCAGTATCTCTTTGAGAGCAGGATTGTCGCGAAGCCATTCGTATTCAAGAGCTTTCTCAGCGACTTCATCCTGAAGATCTTCGATTCTTATTTCGATGGAGCGAAGTTCAGATTCTTTCTGTTTGAGTTCGGCTTGTAGCGAGATGGCGGTAGAAACAGAGTCCACTCCGAGTTGTTCGGCAGCTCGCTTCTGAGCATTTGTGAGATTTAACTCGGACTTCTGATGTTTGTCTTTGGCTTTTGTAATACGCTCTCGCAGTCGATTTATTATTTCTAAAACCTTTTCAGTCTCACTACAACGGACTGTCTCCTCCGCTTTCGCGGAGAGAAGAGCCTTACCAAGTTCCTGATTGACCGTCTTAATTCTGAACTCTTCCGCCTTTATCTGACCAGCCAGCTTTAACTGCTTGGCTTTGAGTGCGGTTTGCTCAAGAACCCCAGCTGGATTTTCCGAAGTCACTGAATCTTTCTGTCTCCGCAGTGCTTCAATTCGTGATTCAAGTTCCTTTCGGGGATTGAATCGGAGGTCATCGGCGATATCGCCTGATTGCAGGCCCTTAAAAGCCGTTTTACCCAGTGTTGTGGCTAGTTCAAGCAGTTGCTTCCGTTTAACCTGTAATTGAGATTCAGCTTCTTTGGCTGCGTTCTCAGCTTCACTAACATTTTTAGTCTCTGACTTAAGTAGCGTTATCTGTTCCTGGGTTTTCTTACGCTGTTCAAGTAAATCAAAGTAGCTTTCCCGGTCTCGCTTAAATGCTGTTTCGTTAGCCACCGGGGAGTCTGGGACCAGCAGCATGTCCGAAAACTGTTGTTTCAGGTTTGTATAATCAACTTGCGAAAACTGAGAGGAATTATGTTCTTGGCTCATTATTTTTAGTCCGACTATTTTGAAGTCTGTTTCTATGGGGAGTTGTCATGACCAGTGAGAACGGTGGGGGAGACTATGTGTGGTCTAGAATTCAGTAGCTTTTCGCGGCGATGCATTTACCGTCCCTGATATCACAAGTCAGGCTCATCTTCGTACCAGATGCCTTATGATTAACTTTGCCGAAGTAGACCCAGGTTTCGTCGGGCTTAGTTTCCGAAGTGACTGATGTCTGTGGTACCGGGTAGTTCCTGGCTGAAAATTTGACATTATCGGGTTTGCCAAGTCTTTGGCGGAGTTCTGATGTAGAAAGTCCGATGAGGAAATCTGTTTCTGCATCGGAGATTGTGTCAAATCCTGCAATAAAATCTTTTACGACAGTCGGTTTGTCGGTCTTATAATACGATTGGTAAAGCAAGCCGATGAGGCCCATGATGAAAGCGGCACCGATTGTTGACGAGAACTTGGAGTCAGTTATTTTTTCTTGATCTTCTGCCATGGTTTGCTCCTGACGAGTAATGGAAATACTGGCGTAAATCGCTTTTCCATACCTATCGCGAGAGCGTAACACTGGGATCGTAAAATATTCTGTATATATAGAGTTGACCTACACACCCGACACAACTGGCACAGTGGGAGCCATGCAGACGGTCTGATTTGGTCTGTAACCTGATTTAGAGTAAGAGGATAGGGAAATGCCGGTGATGGATTGGAGTGAAGTTTGGATGCAGTCTGGTTGACAGGGAAGTGATATGCTTAAATATCCCAGTCGACTACAAATACTGGGTACCGCTCTTTGTCAATCTAAAGTTAGAAAAACAAGTAGGGTAGCCCCATCCCCAAGCGAGAAAACAGATGAGTCAGGTGAAATCAATCTCAAAGTTTCTTCTCGCGATCTTCATGGTCGTGGCTGGCACGATGCACTTTGCGAATCCAGCATTCTTTCTGAAAATCATGCCACCCTATCTTCCGTTTCATAAAGAACTGGTGCTGGTCAGTGGCATTTTTGAGATCATCCTTGGGGCTCTGCTGCTGATACCGAAATATTCATATCTGGCAGCCTGGGGAATCATAGCCCTTTTGATTGCTGTATTTCCTGCCAACATCTATCTCTACCAGAACCAGGAGATCCTGCCAGCTTCGCCCACCATTCACCTGCTGCGACTGCCGTTGCAGGGTGTATTTGTACTGTGGGCGTTGTGGCATACACGGTCACGAACTTATGCCAGTAAAGACACTGATCTGACCGATTCGTGAATTGAATGGCACAAGGATCATAAGGACGCATGAATAATCCGATCAATGACATGGGCGACCACTATGAATTCATGACGAAGCAACTCCGTTCGCTTCGTCATTTTGAAAGATGCTTGTTTGCTGTATGGTGTGCCGACCGCCTGTTAATATCACACGCCGATCACCTCATTAAGAAGTTTTCACAATCTGATCTGCAAACATTGCAGGGGGTACTGGACGATATCTGGGATTCATTGTTTAATGGTATGATCCCTGAAAAAGATCAACTGAATGCCCTCGACATGGACTTCATGGAAGTCGATGACGGATGGACTGATCCCATGCGAGAGATAGATCCCATTAGATCCATAGTGCAACAGAGCATTGGGATGTGTATTCTATGCTGTCGCAGAAACGATGTGGGGGTGTCCCAGAATGTTGCTCAGTCAGTGATTGATGGTCTTGACTGCAAGCTTGAAAAAAATGATCCCGGTTATACACCGGAAACTCTATTCGAGCATCCTCAGATTCAGCAGGAACTTGAAACTCAGTTGGCCATGATAAAGAACCTGAAGGGAGAGTATGAACTGGTTCCGAATCTGAGAACGATGTTTCGGTAATGATTTGATATCTACCGGCCCTGTCGCTGATCATCATTTAAGAGTCGTCAAAACGGAAATTATTCTTTCAGAGCTTGTACGTACCGTTCTGCTGATCTCTGGACAGCCACTTTTCCCTCTGTGGCAACAATCTTTCCCCAGAAGGCACCATAAATACGAGAGAAACTGAATGGTTCGACGGTGTCAGCAATTCGCCGAACTGCCGATGCTGGTAGTGGGATCAGATTGGGGTAAGAGTACATAAAGCTTACCCAGCGTCGATCCTGAACAACTTGCAGAATATCACCGGTAAGAAGCACTCCTTCTCCAGCCGCCCCCTCAGACCAGTGCAGGACCGTGCCACCTTCAAAGTGTCCACCGCACCGAATCAAAGTCAGACCATCACTGATCTCCTTCGTTTCACCATCCCAGAACTGGATGGCTGGATCGGGCCGCATCACCCACTCTTGGTCGTCCTTATGCAGATAAATAGGACAATCAAATGCCCGGCTCCATTCCACCATACTCGTGTAGTAGTGCGGATGTGAAATTGCGATGGCAGAAATACCACCAATACCTTTGATCATTTGGATGAGGCCATCGTCAATGAGGGGGATGCAGTCCCAGAGGATATTTCCTTCCGGACGAACTATGAGTAGTGCTCGTTGACCAATGGCAAAGGCTGGTTCCATCCCGATCCCATAGAGACCATTTTCTTTGAGCCGAATGACGTTTCGATGCGATTCTTGAAGGTCAGAGAAAGTCGTCCATTGTTGCCCATTCCAGCCAACATACTGCCGCTCATCAGTACAAATCTTGCATTCGGCAGGTGGTTGGTCCGTTTTATTGAATTGCGTTCCGCAGGTTGTGCAGATGAAGTAGGGCATGTTGCTTACTTTCCATTGATTTACTGACAGGTCGCATAAGTCCCTATATTGTCAGTGGAGCTTGATCCTCAGCGTTGTTACAGATCGCTCTGGATGGTGCGATTTACTCTTCGTTTTTCTTCACCTTGATCCACTCAACTTCCAGCTTGAAAGGGCCAGCTTTCTTATCCCCCAGCAGAAATCCCATGCCAGCTACATTATTGAGATCAAGCTTCTGGTTGGGGAAAACCCGGCCTCTCCAGGTCGCCACGAAGTTCCTGACCGGCAACTCGACTTCAATCCATTCATTCTTTTTAGTTTTAAAAGACTGCCGATAGGAAAAGCCGTTGAGGTTTGGTTGGTCATAGACATTGAATTTATACTCCCGGCCATCGCCTTTAACTCTGACCACGATCACGTCGTCTTTCTGCAATGTAAGGTTGCCGCCCCTGGCTCTCACTGAGGCAAAGCCACCATTATTCTCCAGCGACAATGTGCCGAAGAACTCCATGTTTTTGTCGTCGTTGATTTTGAAGCGACCATCGGACCGTCCACCCATCACACCGTCATTGACCGTTTGCCATGGTTGAGCAGACGCAGGCTTGTCAAAGCTGAAGAGAATACGTTCGTCAGCCATGGATACAGTGGCTATCAAGAAGAACATGGATGCGAAAATGATTGTTGGTTTCATCTGTATTCCTTTATTGCTACCGTAGATTGACAAGCTTACAATTCTGTGCAGGTGTCAGTGCCGAAGCAGGCACGTTTAAATAGGGATTGCACTAAGTACTTAATCGAAATACCCGAAACTCCCAAAGTAATTCAAAATGGTCTGAAAAAGAAGTCCAACTAATCATTGCTGATTATAGATCACTGGGCAGCCTTTTCCGTTTGATTCAGCATTATGTTAGACCACCACACAAGAAAGAACAGTATGCGTTACATCACTGCCTTCCTGACTCTGCTCATCTTGGGAATTGTGTTCGCTGCCCCACCAAAGGTTATTAGTACTCTTACTGGAAAAGTGATTGGAGTTACTGATGGGGACACCGTCAAGGTGCTGGTCAACCGCCAGACAGTCAAAGTTCGATTGGAGGGCATCGACGCACCAGAGTCGAGCCAGAGCTTTGGGACCAAATCCAAGCAGGCATTGTCCAAGATGGTGTTCGGAAAAACTGTGACGGTCAAAAAGACAGGGGAGGATCGCTACGGTCGCACTCTCGGAATCATCATGGTGGGGAAGGTAGACGCTAATGCGAAAATGATTCAGGATGGCTGGGCGTGGCATTACAAAAAATATAACGATGAAGTACGCCTGGCAAAATTAGAACGATCAGCCCGACAGGCGAAGCGTGGCCTCTGGGCTGATGCCAATCCGCTTCCTCCCTGGGAGTATCGAGCCAGGAAGAGAAGGCCAAGTAATCCCCCCGGCACAAAGTTCTGGTTGAATACATCATCCAATGTGCGGCACAACGAAAACTGCGAATATTTCAAAAATACGAAACGTGGTCGAATTTGTGGACCGAATGATGGGAAAGCATGTGGCAGATGCGGTGGGTAAATGTCTCACTTTAGAGACTTGATGAGCGATTCTTTTGCTCTTCGTGGCATCGCCTTGATTTCCAGTTCACGCTTGAGAGCCATACTTCGATTCTCTTGAGTTTCATGATACACCATCGTGACTGGAAGACGACTACGGGTATAGCGTGAAGCAGTACCCGCATTGTGCTGCTCACATCTCCGTCTTAAATCTGTCGTGATTCCCGTGTCTAAGGAGTCGTCAGCACATCTGAGAATATAAACAAACCATCTTGTTATCTTTTCCAGTGTTTCGTCTTCTCTCAGATCTGATTCTACTTCTTCCTGATTCTTCGAATCCACCATTCTCCGAAATGCGTCATTCGGTGTGCCATACCCGTCAGACTTTTTTGCAGCAATGGCTGACAGCAAAAAATCATTCAGCTTAAATCCCACCTCATGTGGAGACATTGCATCTACGATCAGCAAGTCCTGAGCATATTCAATGAGTTGGTTCATCGAACTTGTTACAGAGCGATTTAATGCTTTACCAAACTGAACAGTTTTGAATTCAGGAGCAATGAATTTCCGGAAAGCCCACTGATTGGCATCATCGGCTGTGAAATCCCGGATACAGTCTACTGCTTTTTCGGCAAAGACCTTCTGATTAGTAATACCTTTGGCTGGCATGACACAGGAATAAAGTGATTTGGTATTACACAACAAAATGTACTGACGGCGATTAGCTGGAAAGATGTGGCATGACCAGTCACCAAATGGGTTCCGGTCTAATGGGCTGGCATTGAGCGTACCAATTTTGATTTTCTGCTTGAGCCTTTGAGAGAGACGAAAGATCATAGCGGTTCTTTTTATAAATAGTTGTTTGCTTTTATGTGCATGGCAGTATAATAAATCAGCCGTCTGGAGCAGCCACACAGACGGCTTTTTTTACGAATGGATCCTTTTTAAATTGCCCCGCCATGCCCAGGTTATCTCTTTGTGCCTCCATCATCTTATGCCTGCACTTCGCAGTCGCGGATTCCCTCGCTGATGAACCCAGTCCAGGATCTGAGCTCAGCTCCCAGTTGCGTAAAATATCCACCGTGGCTTCTGTCGTAAATACGCCGATCAATTCCAAACCCAAACAAATCATCATTCATTTGCTGAACTGGCACTTTGTGTCTCGAGATGATTTCGCTACTGATCTTTCTGATTCCTCAGATAGTAAACTATCTGAAGCAGAAATCGAAAAGCAGTATTATGAATTTCTGGATGATGTTGAAGCTGTTCAGAAAGAGCAAAAACAGATCCTACGGTACCTGATTAAGAATTATGAAGTACGATCTGTGTACCTGGAAGGGCTTACCGCGAAAAACTTAAATGCGTTCAATTCGTTCGTTAAAACGCTTCGGGAATTCGAAGTGCCAGAAGGTAATGGTGCAATTGATCTGTTTTTGAAAGAGCAGTATCGACGAGATTTGATGCAGTTGGGAGTTCCTGCCCAGTTGATGATTACAAATGAATTGAACTCTGTCATCCCACTGGAAAATTCAGCAGCGTTTAAATCGGCCAAGCCTATTGGCGAAAATGGCAAGATCAAAGTTAATCAGGAGGCTGAAGAGAAACGGGAAGATGAGATGCTCAAGATCTTACGTAAAGGGCAGGGGATAAGTGTGATCGTGCTGGGCGGTGGGCATGATTTGACGGATAACCTGGAACGAATGAAGTTGGATTCGGTGCAATATATCAGAGTGGCTACAAATCGTTACAAAAAGGTGACTGAAAACTGACTTAACACATGATGAAATATAAATGTCCCACATCGAGTGTCCCGTCTTCTGACCATTCAATTCCGGTGGGCTCAAATTCGACGCAAAGGTGAGGGCATCATCTGCACATCTTAGGGGAGCTTCACAATGACGGAGAGATCGACAAAAATTTATAAGGCATAGCACGGCAGCTTGGTATGGTTATTGGGTATTTCCATTTGATTTATTATCACGCATTCTTCTTATGAATAATACTAATCCATGTAATAGACAAAGAGCAGTCATCCAAATTACAGCACCTAAAACTCGCTGCCAGTGGTGATCCGTTCCAGTTTTGATAGCAACAAATAATGTGAATGCTAGCATCATCCCAAAGATGAAATACCAAGTTTTAAACCTGTTTAATTTCATTGGAGTCATCAAATTAAATGATGTGCCATATTTTACATAGAATTTCTCTTTGTCCCAGATAACTTGCCACTGCTTTGGATCTAAGTACTCCTGAAGATTTGGGTATTTATCAGCGACTTCTGTCAGATATTCAGATAGAGAGTCTCGACATGCTTGTTGAGACGGGTATCCAAACCAAGCCCATAACGGTTGACCTGGCTTTAAAAAAGAAGGATTAGACCCTCTGCACTCTCCTAACATGGCTCGATGTATAGCAATTGTCTTTAAGATTTCTTTTTCATCTTGCGTTAATGAGTTAGCATCCATTTTAATGTTCCACCAATTGAATAAACTCAGTACTTAACGTTAAGCACCCCTTGAATGACACCGGTTACAAGACATCATCTTCTTTTGTCTCCATGTCTGCTCTATCCGCATGTTGAAGCGGAGGCAAACAGGTCAACGTCTCTATTCGATCTTCTTAATCATGATGTCCTTGAACGCAATATTTGCACCGCCCTTATGAAGTTGTAATCCAATAGAACCACTCTTTCGGTTCTGGTGTTCCTGATTGACCACAACGATCCCGTTTATTCTCGCCCATATTTGATCTCCCATGGCAGCAATTACGCATTCATTCCATCCCGAGCGATCAATTGTATCTATAAGATCACGTTTCTGTGAATCATTCAGAACGTAGTATGTTTTATTGTTTACGTAGAGTTGGCCAAGTTCATCCATATTTTCTTCGTAAGAAATGTTTAATTGGGAGCCGGTCATCTTCTTCAGATCTGATAGCAGGTCACCTCGAAACTGAATTCCGCTGTCGCCAGATTTCAGCTTGAATTTCAGCTTCAATATGAAATCTTCAAACTCTTCCTTGGTCGCTGCATAGGTGTCCGATCCAGCTTTCGGGCTTTTATCACCATACAGAACTCCGTTCTCGATCCACCAGAATCTTCTATCAAGTTCCCAATTATCCAAATCCTTTCCATTAAATAGCGGAATAAAATCACTGTCGTCTATCTTTTCCAGCTCCTGAATTGTTTTGGGAACCATGGCGGACTGACTACCAACGGTCTCGGAAGGGGCGGATGCTGGGTTGGCTGGAGATGACGATTCTGGGGAATTATTGGTGGTCTTCAGGTCCGAAGCCGGGAGAGACAGTTCCCCCTCCACGACACGAAATCCCTGTGTATTCAATGATTTTCTAGGTTCAAGGAACCCACGACGAGAAGAGCGAAGGAATGAATTAAGGTCTATAAAACAGCCGCCACGGATAACTCGCATCGTTCCTGTAGAGGGGCCTGATGGAAAAGCACTATATTCCTGTCGATAGGCATCCTCTGAGTACCAGTCTTGGCACCACTCGCGTACATTGCCGCTCATATCGTACAGTCCCCAGGCATTGGGTTGCCGGGTGCCAACTGGACGCGGGCAAATAGTGTTTTTGGTATTCCACAATGACCAGCAATAGGAGTCTCGGGAATCAATTGGAAAATGGTAAATAGTGGTTGTTCCGGCTCGACATGCGTATTCCCATTCCGCTTCCGTCGGCAATCGGTAAACGCGGTCATTACGTTTGCTAAGCCAGTTGCAAAACGCCATTGCGTCGGCGTATGTAACCATTGTAACTGGATAGCTGTCAGAAGCCGAATACCCTGGATTAGCCCAGTTAAAATCCGGATTATGCTCTCCATAACTCGACGCCCGACTTGCCTTCCAGCCACCCTCACCAGAGGCCTTAGCTTCGGTCACGTAGCCAGTTGCCTCCACGAATTCACGAAACTGACCAACCGTGATTTCATAAGCACTCATGCTGAAGGGTTTTGAGATACTGATTTTTCGTCGTGGCTGTTCGTCCGACCTCGCGTCGGGATCACCTTCTACGCTTCCCATCACAAAGGAACCAGCCGGGAGTTCTACCATCTTCAATTTGAAGGGTTCATTATTTGCTACGGGTTTTTTGTTGATTGGATTGGCGTTGGCATCAGTTGTCGGGTCGTTGATCTGTACATTCAACTGATCTCGTCCACTGACAGTGATGTTGCCAGGAGTCAATTGCCGATTGCCAGGGCCGGCGAGAGAGAGTTTATAACTCCCGGGGGCAACCAGAAATTTGGCCTGGTCACCTAACTCGACAGATCGGACTTTCCCATCTTCGCTGGTGATCTGAATGACATCACCGGGCTGATGATTTTCGACCAGAATTGTGGCTTGTCTGTCAGTTTCCACAATAAGCTGATAAGCTCCGAAACTACCCATACCAAGTATCAACGCTATGAGTAGTATCCATGGACTAACACGCTTCTTTTGAGGTTGTGGGGTAATTTGAGGTTCCGGAGCTGCTGCTTTCTGACGCTTAGAATTCGTAGAAGTCCCTGGGCGATTCGTCTTTTGACGACCAGTCCCTGAGTCTGATGAAGGGGCAGGGGATCTGGTGTTTTTTTCCTGGGACTTGATCGACTGCTGCAGCTGCTCCAGTTTCACAGCGACGGAATAGATGTTTTTCGGTCGTTTCTGGGGATCCTTTTCTGTCAAGCGGTTGCCCAGCTTACTGAGGATCTTGATTAGGTGTTCCCGTTTTGGGCTACTCTTATCCGCTGGTAGCTTTGTGAGCAGATACTTGAGCACACGGCCTGTCGAATAGATATCAGAACGATAATCAACTGGTCCACTACCGTGAGCCTGCTCAGGGGACATGTAGCCGACAGTGCCAGCTCCGATCCGGGCTGCAGATTTCCCCGATTCGGCGGCGATGGCCAGTCCGTAATCAATCAGTTTGATTGTGCCGTCAGTCAGCCGCATGATATTGCCCGGTTTAACGTCACGATGAACAAAACCTTTAGCATGCAGCTGTTCCAGGGCACGGCAAGTTCCCAGTAACGCATCAATAATTTCTTCCGGCGTCTTTATCAGTCCCTGGTTGGCAAGGTTCTGTAGCGAATCCCCGTCGAGTAGTTCCTGGGCCAGAAACAGGCAGCCATCGTGCTCCCAGGCGTCGTAGGCTCGGACCAGGTTGGGATGCTCCAGCTGACCAGCAGTTTCCATCTCCCGCAGGAAATGTTCATAAGCGACCGGATCATCCTGCCGAATCCCCTGGATCACTTTCAGAGCGACAGGGCGTTTCAGGTTCGAGTGCCGCCCCTCATAAACCTCGCCCATTCCACCAGATCCGATCAATTTCAGCACTTCATACTGTCTCAGATTGCAGGGGACATCCAGTGTCGAATCATGGTCTTTTTGCTGACTGGGAGCGAGCTGTCCCCAGATCGTCGTGGCCCTATCTTGAAGCATCTCTTCTTCGATGGCGATGCGGGCATTTTCGAGATCGGCCTGGGTGATCCTAGCCAGTTGCTTCCCGATTTCATTGTGGGGCTCATCGAGCTGGCCGAGTATCAGCTGACATTTTTCGCAGATTTCCACATGATCACAGACGGATTCCAGCTGATCTCCAGGCAGGTCACCGTGGTTCAGTCGAATCAAATCTTCTTTTGTGGGGCAACTTGCCTTTTTGACCATGATTGGGGTACCGAATATATTTGTCCTGTTTCTAGAAATGCTCCTGTGAATAAATATCGGAGGGCCGTAACACGGAAAAATATATTAAGAATCTTCGTTGAATTCGTCGACCATCAAATCCCTAAGTCGTTTCAGCACCCTTTGTTTGGCAACCCGCACAGCGGCAGTGGTCACATCGAACTCTTTCGCAATTTCAGAACTCGGAATATCCTCCACCGTTCTTTTCCAGAACATCTGCCAGGTCTTTTCGGCGGTCGATTCCCGAACCAGTTCTAACGCCCGGGCTTTGACTTCTTCCAGTGCCTGCTGTTCTCCGTCGATCTCATCAGCGTCTTTCTGGTCACGATTGACTAAGCCATCCAGCAGTTCCTGCGGTGTTCCCTGATCCTGAGGCAATGATCGGAAATAGTCTGCAGCCCGGCGTTCCACGATCGTACGCAGCCAGCCCCGAAACTTGCCTTTGGCGGCATCACGCTCGAAGTTTCCAATGCTATTGTAGATTTTTTGGAGGGCATCCTGAAGAACATCGTCTTCTGCTGACTGAGGCACATTCTTTTTTCGAATCCAGAACTTCAGGAGTGGGGTGTAGACCAGCACAAAGTTATTCCACCGATCCTGGGAAAACTCCTTCAGGTCGAAAATCATGCTGGAACGGGTGTGCCATTGAGACTGGGAGTGGGATGGCTGGGGGGAATGGTCTTCTGGTTTCATACTGCCGTCAGGCTCAGTCACATTTTCTCTCCCGCTGCATGCATGCTCATTTACTCGCTCTGGTAACAATTGAAGGAGTACTGATCGTTATGATATCTGTCCCCCAAAGGGTAGCAAAGTATGTGACAGAATGCCATTAGCAGGGGGCATGTGACCAGGGGGTGTCGGCAGGGACAGAATGGACCGGTTCTTTAAAATCTGGAATTTAAAGATGGTGCGGCGGCACTGTTTATTTCTTCTGATTACTGTTGCTGAGTCGAAATTATCATTTTACAAGCAGTTGTCATTCTCAACAGTTAGATCATAGCCCGGCTGTGCTCATCTTGCTGGATTCCCCACCATGTGGATACTGTGTTTTCCTTGAAACCAGCGACCTGTTACGCGACTCTTGCGAAATGTGCCCAGGAAGCCATACTGGTGATCGAATACACTGATGTACCACGAGTGGTCCCCGATGTCAGGAAGCCGTCCCTCTACACGTGTCAGAGCATCCCGCCAGACACCAATGTGATTCACGAGGACTACCGCACGTCGTGTAGATTCATCAAAGAACCGTTCCCAGCCTTGTGCCAGTTCCAGTTTGCCCTCAATTCCCCCAAATGGATCTATGTCACTATGCCCCAGATGGAGTGGGTTACATCGAGCAAAATGCAGAAGACCGTCAGTTGTCACTCCGACTACTTGGGCCAAGTCTTCGAAAGCTTAAATATGCTCGTGAGGAGGGCATAGATTGGCGTCCATTGATCAAAAGCCAGTTGAGTTCACTTGGACGGAAACAAGTCGCTACAAAGCGTCTCGACAATAAAACGGCTGACGCAAAAGTGATGAAGCAGGCGATAGAAAAACATCCTGATTCCCCAGCAGATCAACAGGCATATTGGTGCAACACGACACAAAAAAGTCGTGCTAGTTACTTCAGATTTCGTCAACGGTATCAGAAAATGCTGGAAGATTCTGAGTGACACCTGCATTCCATCCATTACCACACCTATCCAGCAAGGAGCAGATAAATGCTTAAACAGATCGCCAAATCAGACGGCAATAATGAATGTCTCATGAAAGCAGCCAGCGATGCCATCGCAGTTCAAGATGCTGTCAATCTTATTGCTATAGTTGGATGTTTCCATCGACACCTCAAGGCAATGAGAGAAACTGGAATGTCTGGGGATGAACTCAACAATCATCCAGTCACGATCTGCTTCATAAGTAAGTTATCCAGTCTGTGCAGGATGACTGTTGAACGGGAAACTAAAGCCTTTGGGGCCATTGAAAAGATGGCAAATGGCGAAACGGTTCAGTACGAAGTGATTCCCATCTGACACCCATTGATTGATCATTTGCAACAGTTACTTCTTCCCCTTGGGTTTTTCGTCATCTTTGAATGTGGATAAGACATACCTCCGATTCAGTGGCTGCGGAAAACGAGCCTCAGATTCGAACAACTTACGGATTTTTTCCAGCTTGGTTTTGTTTATCTCATATGGATTTTTAATGACTACCCAACTAACGTTTTCGCTGTAGGGCGGTGTGGTCAGCGATCCTTCATATCTGTAGTGCTTTTCCCAGTCGGTTGGCAAAAAGTCCTGTGGATTAAAAGAGACATGATAATCAGGACCGTTGCTTGTTCCAGCAGAGGAGAGAGAGGCGATCTGTGTGAGCAATGAATGCAAAGGATCTTTTGTTTTGCCGGGTTCGATGAAAATCCCAATAACTGCCAGTGATCCATCATGAGAATTTTGGTGAACCACGTGTAACTCCATCGTATGCTGACTTCCATCCACCCAGTGCTCACTGGGATGATGAAAATGAAACTGTCTCAGGTGATATTTCTTACCGGATAGTTCGATGTATTGACGACAGTCCGAAGCGAAAAGTACCTGCATTCCATGATCACCTTTATGAATGTGACCATGGACATCACCATTCCATTCTATCTTTAATTTGTCGTCTCCGAAGTCTGCATAAATCGAATTTCTGATATCGATAGGGGACTGCTGGTTCATGGTGTGCTTTTCCTGTTCTCAAATGATGGATTCACTGTTGTTCAGGTTGTCCCAAATCAGATTAAGTAAGACAAGAATATTCTTTCCTGAAAACCATCTGACACCCATCAGATGAATGCTGAACCAATCACGATCATTTGATGAAAGGAACAAGATGATTCAGAAAAGTAAACCTCTCTTCCAACTCGGTCGGACTGTCGCCACACATGGAGCTCTCGATGCTCTCCAGAAAAATAATCAGTCACCGCTTGAGTTCTTTGAAAGACATAAGCATGGGGACTGGTCTGAGCTGTGTTCGGAAGATCGCCAGACTAATGAGCAGGCTCTTAAAGACGGCGACCGGATTTTCTCGGTCTACCATCTCAAGGACAACACAAAGATCTGGGTAATTACCGAAGCAGATCGCAGTGCCACAACAATTCTGCTCCCCGAAGAATATTGAAATCGACACCCTCAATCACTGTGTTCTTAACTTCAACATTCTTTCTGGGAGATAAACATGATGGACGATCATCTTGACCAATTTATGGAAGATCATCTCAACGGTGGCTATGGCGACATATTAGACGAACAAGCAGCAGATGAGTTCGCCGAAGAATTCGACGAATATCTTCCTTTTGACGAGCCGTGGGATGATATTCTGCAACAACAGGAACTGGAAGATTTCGAGCAGGCAGACGAGTATTTCGGCTTCTTCGGCTACGACGAATTCTAATCTCTAAGTTCCTAAAACAAGACACCCACAAGACTGATCCAAGAATCACTGCGATTCTTGCATCAGTTTTTTTCTTTTAAGGGGAGATCATTTTATGGGGTGGACGTATCCGACAGACGTTTCAAGAAAAGAACTCATTCAACAGCGGACTAAATCATGGCAACGCGAGATTAATGGAGTGACTGTTAAATCGACTTGCCTCTCTCACTGTTTCCGAGGCGGTAGATTTAGCGGCGTGCTATGGGCGGTATTTGAGCGGACGTTTGAAAAAGGTGGCGAGCAGGTTGAACGAACGCAACGCTGGATTACCTGCGACTTAATTCGCTGCCATGGAGGGGACTGGGGTTACAAGGACATGCAGGAAGCCGAACATCCTTATTACTATTCCTGCCCACAAAAATATCTGGATCTGGTGCCTACAGAAGAGTTTGGCGGCAATGCCGAATGGCGATCTCAGGTGAGACTTTACCACCAAAAACAGCTTGAAAAAAGGCGTCAGAAGAAGCCTCAAGGTCTCACTCAATGACACCCGCATGAGCTCTATAACAAACATTCTTCATTTTATTTACAGGAGATGCCAATGACTGATCGCACAGAAGCAGAAGCCATCCGTCGGGTGATGACTCAAAGCATTAATGCTGTTGAGGGTAGTCGAGAATTTTTGGAAGCGAAGCACGGACAGGTCTGGGATACCAGTGAACTCCAGCAGGAGTTCGAAGTGCTGGGGTTTTGTAGTCCATGCTGTGTCGTCCGCAATCGTTCTAATTCACAGAGGGGGACCGTGTTTTTTCAGCATAATCCTCGTTTCTATTTCGGTTTCGAACCTGAATAAATCCTTATTGTGTCTGTGGAGTCAGGGAGGACTTTGCAGACACCTTCATTATATATTGGAGACTTAAATGTGAACGATAAGAAATGCAGACGGAATAATCCAGCCAAGATCATTCCCAATTCATTAAAGAAACCTCGATCATCTGCACGAACCTATTATGGCAAAGGCGTTTCCCGTCAGATGAGATGCTGAGAGCTCTCACTCAGATTGAACTTGTCAGTTTGACAACTTGAATCGTTGGGCTGGGGATGAGTGCCTGTGAAATCCTCCGTGATTCCGCAGACACCCAAATTGACCTCAACCCCAGACAACAAATCTGGGATCAATCGAAAACCCACATTGGTCACATTTTGTATCCGTCATCGAAATCTTTCCCTTTTCGCAATGTGGGCAAATATCAGAATCAAGTAGAATCTTGCAATCTTTCCCCATTTCAATTCCGCATTCAGGGCATGAGTGATTTTCAAACTCGAAAGCCCATTCTCCCCAGCAACTAGGACAGTGATCGTGCGGGACAATCAGTATCTCGCCATTAACTATGTATCGTTGAAACGAAGCAACATTCCAAGTGCGATATAACTCTCCATTCTGACCTACTGAGTGTCCCGTATCTATTAGTTGTAAGAATCGATCATTTTCCCATTCACCAACTTCCAGAGTACAATTCAGGTCAATACTATATTTTTTCCCGATTCGCTTTCCTAATTCGGCGAGTTTTGATCGTAGTCCTTCCAACTCTGGGGAATCCAGTAACTCATCCACAGATACTTCAATCTCATCAATTAAGTCTTTGCCCTTCTGCACGCTTCCTGATCCATTTATGTAATTCCTCGTCGTCCGGTTTCTAAGCCGACTGAAAATGTAAACTGTCAATAATCTCTAATTCTGGCCGATGATTCGCAGTAATTCTAGGTCGTCCAAGTCTCTCATGTCTGTAACGTGTCGCCTGTAATTTACAGTTTACAAATCCTGACACCCGTAAGCCATCTGTCTAAAACAGAAATATAATATGCGGAGAAATTCAGATGGCGAAATCAACCGCGATTTATATGCGGGTATCAACCAAGGACCAGAAGCATGCCAGCCAGCTACCTGATCTGGAACGATGGTGCGAGGCCCATGGCGGGAAAGTCGTCTGGTTCAAAGACACATTCTCTGGCCGCACGATGAACCGTCCGGGGATGGACCAGCTCCTCGAATCACTTCGCATGGGCAAGCTGGATCGGATTGTTGTGTGGCGTCTTGATCGACTGGGGCGAACCACCAAAGGGCTCTGCCAACTCTTTGACGAACTGCGGGAACGCCGGGTTGATCTTGTCAGCCTTAAAGATGGATTCTCACTGGAATCTCCGGCTGGTCGACTCCATGCACGCATTCTTGCCTCGGTCGCGGAGTATGAGACTGAGATCAGAGCGGAACGAGTCGCAGCAGGGCAGGCCGTCGCTCGCAAGAAGGGAAAGAGGTGGGGAGGAAGCGAGAAGGGCTGGCGGTGGAAGGTCACTGACGATCAAGTCAATGCCATTCATGAGATGCGAGCTCAAGGCAAAGCAATCACAAAGATCGCCCGGGTGACTGGTCTTTCAAGACCAACGATCTACCGCGTACTGCGAGAAGTTCAGCCACTGTAAAAGAGTGGCTGGACGCATCAAATTGAGCTCGCACGAGGCGGTGGTGTTACAAAAATTGTTTTAGAGAATTGTGGGGTAGTTTATGTAATAAAGTTACCCCCGGAGGGGGCTTATAATGGACTAAACCCCCTATGGGTTTTATATGACCTTCATGGGACAAAGAATCGTCTATGGAAAGTTGGTAACAAAAATTGGATTATCTGGCAGGCTGATTCTGGGGAAATAATCTTGAAAACTATTAAACAAGCGGCGTCTTATAAATACCGGCGACAGGAAAATTTCATCAATCCTAAGAGTTTTCTGGCTGATCAATGACTCCCGTTTTCCAGATAACGTCTCTTTACCATTTGCTTGAAGCATCTGTAATCATTACTGGAAATGAGATCGTTGGTATCGATCCCAGTGAGTAACGTTCTATGCTCTCGCTTCGGTGGGAACTATAAAAAATGGGGTTCTTCCTGAATTTCAAATAACAAGACTTGACCCTGTAGTATGGTGCAAGGTGTATGATGGGGCAATGAAAGGAAGATTCAACATGAAATCACTCACGATTGGTCAGGTTGCGGAACGTTCTGGTGTCGGCGTCGAAGCTGTGCGGTTTTATGAACGGGAAGGATTAATCCCTAAGCCTGACCGGTCGTCTTCCGGTTATCGCCAATTCGATGACCAAACAATTGCCCGTTTGCAGTTTATCAGACGGGCCAAAGAACTCGGTTTCACGCTCACTGAAATCAAAGAACTGCTGTCACTACGGCTTGATGCAACAACAAGTTGTGCCGACATAAAAAGTCGGGCCGAAGCAAAGATCGCCGACTTCGATGAAAAGATTCGTACACTCAAACAGATGAAGAGGGCTTTGAACAAACTGACCAGCGAATGCAGTGGTCGAGGATCAATCAGTGAATGTTCGATTCTCGATGCTCTTGATTCCAAGCCAAGAAAATAACGGATACTTCCATTCTTTTGACCACGGGTATCAGCCTGTGATGGAAGCCTAGAACAGATTCCGACTCGTGTGTGAGTCAGGTGTGTCGCCTGCCTCAACACCGGCAGTATCCTTTTGGAAAGGAGACAATCATGCCACTCAAGAAAGGTGAAAAGTACCGCTGTCCCGACTCGAAGTGCGGTTGCGAAATCAAAGTGACTCAGGGGGCTGCTCCTGATTGCGGCGGCAATGAAAATCCTCACTGTTGCTGCGGTAAGGAGATGGTCCGAGTCGAGGGATGAAAAACTATCTTGTTCAGTCTGTGAGCAGGTATGTCGCCTGTTAAATGACTGAACGTACTCAAGTAAAGGAGATTATCATGCGAAAGAACTGGATTTGGGCAACTATGCTGGCGTTACCGCTGGCTGTGGGAGGCTGGGTTTACGCCGGTGTACAGACTAACCCAGACGCATCAAGCATTGAAGACAGTTTCGTTTGCCCAGTCACGGGTGAGGAACTTCCCTGTTCCAAGTGTTGTCCGCTCAAGTAAGCCAATAAACTTAGCTGAGCACACGCCCGTCAAAGAAGTTAGTTCTTCGACGGGCGTTTTCTACTTCTTCGCTGCTGCTTCTAATGTTTTGAGAACGTGACAACACTCGGCTGATTGAAACTCTCGACATTGGTTGAGACTTGTTTGCAGCACACGCTGAACGTGTCGCAAATCCTTCAATTTCTGTTTGATGTCGGAAAGCCGCTTTTCAATCAGACGCTGCACGTCCTCACAGGCTGAATTCTGATCGTCGGGCCTGTCGAGCAAAGCCTTGATGTCATCGAGTGTGAATCCGACGGCTTGAGCCGCCCGGATGAATTTCAGTTTCCGTAATGACTCTTCGCTGTACAGCCGGTAATTGCCAGCACTGCGGTCGTCCGGCTCGACCAGTCCGACCCGCTCATAGTAACGCACGGTTGTCGTGGGAAGTTTGGCGGATTTCGCCACTTGGCTGATCGTGAACTGTCTTGCCATTGCTGCTCCGAAAACTATCTGCTTGTGAGTATTTGCGTCCCCAAAGACGAAACTTAAAATATTATCCTCAAATCAGCTTGACCTTGCACTTAGGTACAACGTCGATAATAGGCGTAGAACGAAGATTCGACAAGAGTTCTTGCATCATGACTTCTACGGAAAGGTGATTCGATGACCGCAGAAACAACGACGGATAAACGACTTCATTGCCCCTCCTGCAATAAGAAAGCGAAGCGGGTATCACAGGTGACTTTGCGAGCGTTGCTCAAGGATCAGTTCGCTACCGAGATCGGCAGTGACGATCATTCGTGCTGCGATTCCCACAGTGGATGCACGTCCCTCACCGAGGACACCGGCTGGCGGTATTGCGATTCATCCGATTGCGATGTGGTTTACTTCTCCGAAACAGGCGACATCAGTTTTACGAAGTCACAACTCAATGTTCCTGTCGGTGTGAAGGAAACCAGCGGCGAACGGCCCCTGTGTTATTGTTTCGGACATTCGGTCGCCAGTATCAAGAACGAATTGCGTACGAAGGAACATTCTGATGCTCTGGAAGACATCCGGGACAAGATGAAAGCCCCCGGATGCCACTGCGAAACATCCAACCCCAGTGGTTCCTGTTGTCTGGGAAGCGTGTCCAAAGGTA
Source organism: Gimesia chilikensis (assembly GCF_007744075.1). Lineage (NCBI taxonomy): Bacteria > Pseudomonadati > Planctomycetota > Planctomycetia > Planctomycetales > Planctomycetaceae > Gimesia > Gimesia chilikensis. The sequence continues at coordinate 2,122,188 of NZ_CP036266.1, forward strand.
TTCGGATCGCTCAGAAGGAATTGGAGCTGAATGCCTCGAATGAGACGCCTACATCAATAGTGAAACCATCGACCGGACGTGTCGAGAAGTTCGCCCAGATCGGCACGGTCTTCTCGGCGATCATGGCATCGGCATGTTGCTGGCTCCCTCTGCTTCTGCTGGCAGTGGGCGTATCTGGGGCCGGAATTGCAGCCACACTGGAAACATATCGCCCGCTGTTCATAATTGTAACGTTTGGATTTCTTGGCTCGGCATTCTATTTCACCTACCGTCCCAAGAAGTTTGCTGCGGGAACAGGACACGGCTGCTGTCCCACGGAAACTATGGAGGCAGAGGACTGCTGTACCCCGAAAGCCAAACGTCGTTTCAACATGATGTCCTTGAACAAGGTGATGCTGTGGGGCGTGACGGTGTTGGCGGTCGCCTTCCTGTTCTTCCCCAGCTACGTCGGCTTATTATTCGGCACTGGTAATAATTCCGCCGTGACCGAGAATATGCATCGGGCAGTCTTTCAGATCGAGGGAATGACCTGCGAGGGCTGTGCCACAACGGTCGCTCAAGCAATCCGTCAGGTGCCCGGTGTTGTGGCTGTAGAAATCAGCTATGAAAAAAGGCAAGCTGCTGTCGGTGTGGAACCGGGCAGCCCAATCCCTAAGAAAGAAATTCTGGCAGCCTTGAAGAAGGCTGGATACAGCGGAAAAATTCTCAGCACGGAAGAAACATCCGAAGCAAGTGATCACATCATTACGGCAACAACACCCCCATCCATCGATGGTGACGACGAACAGTCAAGCAATATCCCGAACGAATTCTTTCTTCAAACAGTATTGAATATCGAAGGCATGACCTGCGAAGAATGTGCGAAGCGGGTTTCGGAGATGATCCACAGCGTTCCCGGTATCACCGACGTTCACGTCGATTTCGAGTCGGGCCGAGCAAACGTCCAAAGCCCGGCTTGTTGTGCTTTTCCCAAGGAGGCCGTGCTGTCTGCTGTGGAGAAATCTGGTTTCCATGGAAAAGTGATTGTGGAAGAGACTCCCGTCTCGACATCGAGCACCAAACAATAACGCCACACCGATTGGCAGGATTGTTACTTCCTAACTCGCTTCATGAAAGGAGCAAAACATGATGAATTTGAATGGATTCGCTGGAATGACTCTTGCCTTCGCTATGTTGGCTGCGTTCTCGGTAGTAGATGCTGGTGAAGATCAGGATCGCTCATTGACTTTAATGACATATTCCATCGGCATTCAAGGGATGACCTGCGAGACGTGTTCCGCTCACGCCCAAAAAGAACTCGCCGCTGTTCCCGGCGTGGTCAAGTCATCGGTAGATTGGAAGACAGGGCGTGCTTGGGTGACTGTCCAGTTACCTCGGCAGGAAGATGTTCGCACGGCAAACCCTCGACAGATCAGTACGAAACTTGCCACTGCCGTCGAGCGGTCCGGTTATAGGCCAACTGTGAATTATCTGTTGATCATCAAGGGAATGACCTGTGAGGCGTGTTCACAACACATTCAGGACGCCATTGTGAAAGTGCCCGGCGTGTCCGCAGCATCAGTGAACTACAAGGGAGGGTATGCCGTAGTCGTTCCGAAAGATAAAGCGAGGTATCTCGCACAGAATCTTGTCGCCGCCGTGAAGAAGGTGGGATACACGGCGACTGTTCATACGAGACCGTAGCCGTGACGCAAAGCAAGAGAAAAACACTATCATTATTGGTCTTTGTCGAGACGGTTACTTACGTAAAAGTGGCTGAACTTCTCTTCGAGGCGGATTCCGGCATCGATTACTAACACTCACCACAGGTAGAAATAATGAATCAAAACTACGATCTGGTCATCCTTGGGTCTGGTTCCACGGCCTTTGCAGCGGCTCTGGTAGCTCAAAAGATGGGATACACCTCCATTATGACAGAAGAACGAACCATTGGGGGAACTTGTGTAAATCGGGGCTGTCTGCCGTCGAAGAACCTGATCGAAGCGGCGAAGCTACTTCATGACGCTCACCATCCTCGCTACCCCGGCCTCACACCGTGTCGGATAAAACTCGATTTCTCGGCCTTGATCGCTCAAAAGAGAAAAGTCATTCAGGACTATCGGGAAAAGAAGTATGAAAGCCTGATTGATGGCCGTATTCATATCGAACAGGGGCACGTTCATTTCGTTGATCCACACACGGTTAAGGTCAATGGAAAGCTTCTTAGGGGAGAAAAGATATTGATCGCTACCGGCTCTCGTCCGATTGTTCCCGACATCGAGGGCTTAGATCAAGTGCCCTATCTGACGAGCGACTTGCTGACTGTGGACGAGGAAACCGAATTGACCGACTTACCGAAAACTCTACTGATCGTCGGAGGTGGGTACATTTCTTTGGAACTCGCCCAGATGTTTCACCGCTTCGGAACGGGAGTGACCATTCTTGAACGAAACCCTCAGTTGCTTGCTCATGGATACGAACCGGAAGTAGGACATTCCATCGGCAATGTATTTTCCGAAGAAGGAATTCAAGTCGTAGTGAATGCGTCGGTCCGCACTGTCCGTCAGGAAGATGATGAGGTTATTGCAACCGTTTTAGTCGGCGGGAAGAAAGTCGATTATCGAGCAGAGAAGCTGTTGGTTGCAACCGGTAGACGCCCCAATACGGATTACATAGGTATTGAGAAGTCCGAAGTGCAGGTAAACACGCATGATGAGATCAGTGTGGACGAATACCTGAGAACAAGCGTTCCACATATCTTCGCTGCCGGTGATGTAATTGGACAACATAGCGGGAGCCAGATGGCGACTCCTGTAGGAAGTCAGGACGGCGGCATCGCTGCCAGAAACGCTCTTTCCGATGACTTACGGTTTGTTGATCATCGGGTGATTCCCCGCTGTATCTTCACCGATCCACAAGTCGCTGTTGTCGGCATGACGGAAGAAGAAGCGGTTGTCGCAGGCCATCAGTGCTGGTACAATACTGTCCCGATGTCGCTTGTACCTCGTGCCGGTGCCATTCGAGACACAAGGGGCATCATCAAAATGGTGGCCGATGCCAATACGAATGAAGTGTTAGGTGTGTCGATGGTTGCTGCCAATGCGGGGGAAGTCATCCACGAAGCAGCGATGGCGTTGCGGTTTCGTGCTACGATACACGACTTTATCGACCTGCTTCATGTGTATCCCACGATGTCCGAGGCTCTCAAGATCGTTGCCATCTCGAAGTTCAAAGATCCCACCAAGCTCTCCTGCTGTGCGGAATAGTTTCGTAAACTTCGGGAAAGAATTCAAATAATCAGAGAACGATCGATATGAAGACAATAATTCTATTTCTGGTCACAGCATTCTTTGAAATAGCAGGCTGTTTTGCCTTCTGGGCGTGGCTGAGAATGAATCGATCTGCATGGTGGACAGTTCCGGGAACAATTTCACTTATCATTTTTGCTTTATTTCTCACAAGAGCAGAGTCGGACTTTGCTGGACGTTCCTATGCTGCATACGGAGGGATTTACGTAGTATCCTCACTAATCTGGTTGTGGATGATAGAATCACAAAGCCCAGATCACTGGGATGTTATAGGTGCCATCATCTGTTTGGGAGGAGCATCACTCATCCTATTTGGACCTCGACCATTAATGCAGTAAGGTGGTGAGTTTTTTTTAGCAGACAATAATTCTCATTTGAATCCCTCAGTCTGGCGTTTTGATACTTTTCGAGCATACTGTGATAGAGACAACAGAGGTGTTCCCGAATGTTTCGTCAAATGTTTTCAATACTGATTGACAATTTTTAATCAAGACTATAACATGGTCATATTGCCATGAAGGAAAAAACACGCAAACAATATGAAGCCAGAGCCAAAATCGCCAAGGCGATGGCTCATCCAAGTCGATTGCTGATGCTGGATCTGCTCCAGAATCAGGAATTGTGCGTGGGAGATCTGACTGAAAAGGTGGGGGTAGATCAATCCACAGTTTCGAAGCACCTTTCGATTCTCAAGGAAGTCGGGCTCGTAGACTCACGCAAGGAGGGGACTCTCAGTTACTACCGCGTTACCTGTGGCTGTCTCGATGGGTTCTTTTCCTGCATGGAAACGGTGCTGTTAACTGATCTGGAGGGGCGTAAGCAATCTGTTAAATAATTTTTTTTGCCGCATTAATGGCAATATTGCCAAATTGGAATAATGGGAGCAGCCGATGAAAGAATTATTCCAGATCATGGCAGAACTGATATTGGCGGCAGGAGTCATATTTTATGTCGTTTTGGTTCTCACGACAGGTTTCGAGAAAAGGACTATTTTATTTGGTGTACTGCTTACAAGTTTTTCTCTGCTCTATCTTGTCGTTCAGTTCTGACTGAGTGAGGGGGACTCCTGACCTATGCGTCGAACCATCCGTGCGATTGTTTCAGTTCTGATTTTGTCCCTTTTGTTTTATTTGATCATCACTACGGAGTCACCAAACAGGTTCAATCAACTGCTGATTCAGAATTACGAATTACTTTTACCGGATGGTGCAGAAGCGACAGTACCGCTAGTTACCAAAACAGATTGGAGTAGAACAGCAGAGTGGACTATAAATACTAACCAGAGCTGGCAAGAATATCGAATTTGGTTAAATAATCAAGTCGGCGGAACCTATCGAGTCCTTTCAGAAACTGAACGTGAAATCAGTTTAAGGAAAACATATCACTCGGAAATATATGATATCAAGCTGTCTGTTGAGGAAGATGGAAATATCCATGTCGTTTATAGCCTGTCCCTCTGGTAACGCACGACCGATGTGTTCTGAGGACAAAATTTACTCTGCTTAGTTCGGTTTTCTATAAGAATGTCAATTTAGAAGGTCCACGAATGAGTAAACCCATGGTTTTATTTCTCTGTACTGGAAATTCCGCCCGGAGTCAGATGGCAGAAGCCTTTTTAAGGCATCTTGCAGGAGACCGGTATGATGCTCATAGTGCAGGGTTAAGTCCCAAAGGAGTCCATCCATTAACGATTCAGGTGATGGATGAAGTTGATATTGATATTTCAGATTATCAGTCGAAACCCCTCAATCAATATCTCGGAAAAACCAGTCCAAAGTGGGTGATTTTTGTTTGTGAGAAAGCAGAGCAGTCGTGTCCACACGTATGGCCATTTTCACTGCTTACGGAATCGTGGAAAATTGAAGATCCTGTTGCCTGCACTGGCGACGAACTCGAACGGATCATGAAATTCAGGTCAATCCGTGATCTGATTGAAGCACGCATCCTTGAATGGATTTCAGAGAATAAAAATCAATTAGAGACGAAGGAGTAAATTGACAATGAGTGATGCCAATGATTGCCCAGCAATCGAGACCAAAAGCATGAGCCTCTTTGAGCGTTATCTGACCTTGTGGGTCGGTCTCTGTATTCTTGCCGGGATCGTATTAGGCAAGGTTGCTCCGGGGGTTGCACAGACCCTTGATGGGATGGCGATCTATGTCAATGATGCACCTGTCGTCTCAATTCCGATTGCTGTCTGCCTGTTTTTCATGATGTATCCCATCATGGTGAAGATTGATTTTGCCGAAGTTTTGAGGGCGGGGAAAGCGGTTCGCCCAGTAGGACTGACACTATTCATTAACTGGGCTATCAAGCCATTCACGATGTACGCGATTGCCAGTTATTTTCTGGGTACTTTGTTTCTCACATTCATCGGCCCCGAGGCGGTTGATTATGTCAAAATGCCCTTCGGTGCTGACCTCGCTGTGGGAGCCGAATACGGTTCTGGTAAAGTCGTTCTCGTAGATGGCGTGAAAATGCTGGAAGTTCCTCTCTGGCGAAGCTATCTGGCGGGTTGTATTCTACTGGGAATCGCTCCCTGTACGGCGATGGTTCTCGTCTGGGGTTTTCTGGCAAGAGGAAACGACGGTCACACTCTGGTCATGGTGGCCATCAACTCTTTGACGATGCTGGTGTTGTACGGCATTCTGGGAGGATTTCTTTTGGGAGTCGGTAAATTGCCGGTGCCGTGGCAGGCTTTGCTACTTTCGATAGGCATCTATGTGGCACTGCCTCTGGTAGCAGGGTTCTTTTCCCGTAAATGGCTGATTGCGACAAAAGGAGAAACATGGTTTCGAGAGAAATTTCTCCATGTGCTAACTCCAGTTACAATCGCTGCCTTATTGGTAACCCTGATCCTACTGTTCTCATTTAAAGGGGAAACCATTCTCAATAACCCACTGACAATCCTTTGGATTGCGATCCCCCTGTTTATTCAGACTGTTGTTATTTTTGCACTGGGATATGTGCTTTCAAAAGTGATGGGCCTAACCTATGAAAGTGCTGCTCCTACAGCGATGATCGGTGCTTCGAACCATTTTGAAGTGGCGATAGCAACCGCAACCATGTTGTATGGTCTTTCGTCAGGGGCAGCACTGGCAACTGTGGTAGGGGTGCTCATCGAAGTTCCCTTAATGTTGATGCTCGTTCGGTTCTGTGTCAGGACGCAAAACTGGTTTCCACATCAGAGCGTGTCCGATGCTTCGGAAACAACAGCGACCGTTACTGCAAGTGAGTGATGATTATGAAAAATGAAACGCATAAAGACTGTTGTGGAAACATGTTCCCCGACTGCCTGCATTTGAAAGATAACGTACCGAACGAAGGCAAAGTGTTCACAGTGTGGATGAAGACTCCTAAAGGGAGTGTGCTGCCAGTTCATTCTGATCGCTCGATTGAAATAAATCATGATCAATGGGAAGAGTGTCAGCAATGTGCTGATTTCGATAGTTGCTACAAGCTCAGTATGGCGAAAATTGCTTTGGAATCTGCTGTAGCCAGTTAGTAATAAATTTTCATTAGAAGGGTATTCAAGAAATGAAACGTGTTTTAGTCTTATGTACCGGAAACTCCTGTCGTTCCCAGATGGCAGAAGAACTTTGGGAAACGTTGAGTGAAGGTGAGTGGCAGGCGGAATCAGCAGGCTCAAAGCCTTCCGGTTATGTCCATCCGCTGGCGATTGAAGCGATGCGGGAACTGGACATTGACCTGTCTGAGAACACCAGCAAGCACCTCGATCAGTTTACCGATCAGCAATTCGATCTGGTGGTCACGGTGTGTGACAATGCGAAGGAATCGTGTCCAGTCTTCTCTGGAGCCACACAGACTCTTCACTGGCCCTTCGATGATCCTGCCGATGCGACTGGCACTGATGAAGAAAAAATGACAACGTTCCGCCGTGTCCGAGATGAAATTAAAACTAAGATTCAATCATTTCTTGCTGATGAATCTGCTTAATACGTAATTTTCTTGAATGAGGAGTGATTCCATGAAACAAGAATCGGCTGTTGATTTCCCCGGTAATTACCGTTTGCATGTTGCATTAACAGTTGCAAATCTGGAGCAGTCAAAGCAATTTTACGAAGTGCTGCTGGGAGTGCCTCCAGTTAAAGAACGCCCCCGCTATGCCAAGTATGAACCCCAAGATCCTTCCGTGAACCTTACGTTAAACGAAGTAGATGAAGCAGTTAAGGTCGAAGGTGGATCCGCTCATTTTGGTATTCAGGTGAAATCTGTTGCCGAAGTTCATGCTGCGATTGAACGCTTCAAATCAGCAGGGATCAAGACGATTACCGAAGAAGCTACGACCTGTTGTTACGCAGTACAGGATAAAGTCTGGGCTATTGACCCGGATGGGCACAAATGGGAGGTGTTTGTGGTTCTGAATGCTGATGTGAAGGATGAACTCTATGCTGAGTCTGGTTGCTGTGGCCCCGAAATGGTTTCTCTAAAAACAAATAAAGAATCATAAATTTATTACTATCCAAAGGAAGCAGGTATTTAGTCATTCTTAATGAATACCTGCTTTCTTCGATTTAAATTCGTTAAAACTCAATGTGGGGTAACCAACTACTTGTTTATGATCTCTTTGACCATTGTCTCCGGCGAAAAGTTCTTAATCAACAACAATTTTCGGTCGCCACTTTCATCAATCGTGCCCGAATAGAACAGCTCATTTGAGTCCGGCAGGTATCGGGCAAATGCTCCACCCTTGGACGCATCCACCTTCAATCCCTCAGAGTCCACAACTCCAAGATATTCAAACCGATCCTGTGGAGTTCCCCTCGAATAAATCAGCAGATTTGGTTTCCCTTCTTCTGCATCCATGGCATTACAAAACAGATATTTATCATCAGATGATAAAGTCATGAAACGCATCTTGTAGCCACTTGGAGGCAGCAGCAGTGGTCTCGGCGGACTCCACTTTCCGTTCTTTGAGGAACGAGTTGAGTAATGAAATTGAATTCCTTTTCCGTTGACGATACGACCGTAGTAGAGCGTTAGGCCATCAGGAGAAATAGTCGGAGCTGCAATGAAACCATACTTCTTACTTAGCTCAGTTATTGTTTTCGGTCTGCTGAAATTACTTTCGAGATCATCTCTGGTAGCACTGGCCAGAGAACCATTGTTTTGCAACATGATGATTTCAAGACCATCAGATGAAACTGTAAAATCTGCTGCTGGAATCAACTTCTTTTTGTTCTCAAATAAAGAATTCTGATCTTTACGAGAAGCCGTCCACACCCATTTCAATGAATCTGATGGACCTTTGATGTTCCAGAAAATCGTAAGTCCATCTTTCGTGAGAACCGGATTTCCTTCAAACCCCTCAGCATCGAGTTCTTGGAGAACGATCAGTTCAGGAGATTTTGAATCCGATTTAACTTCCGGTGATTCGATTTTCAACACGGTTTCCAGATCAAGATGGTAACTCAGTGTGACTTTCTGACCGGCTTTGAGTTTAGAGAGGTCTGAGTTCTTACTGACATCAAACTCTGTGGTTTTCCCTTTTCGTTCGACTGTGATTTTGTTGTTTTGAGAATCAACAGATTTGATTGTGGCTTCAATCGAAACGACTTCTGCTTGAGCAATATTGAATGACAGGGACAAGATCAGAACAAAGCATGTCATGGTTAAAATGCGATACATTATGATTACCTTTCAAAGCGGGGATGGAAGTTATAGGCCGTGTTTGTGCGAAAGACTGATTCACCAACAGCGAAAATCACTTCGAACCCGGAATCACTTTCTCTGGATCAAAATTCTTCAACACCATCAATTTCAATTCACCATTTCCATTTTCTGGCTCACCAGCGAAAAACAATTCATTGGTGGCTTCGACATATCGCGGAAATATACCCCGAACAGTGATCCCATCAATATTCAGGACGCTCGCACTGTGAAACCCACCCTCAGCATCTCTGCCAGAATGTATGATGATGTTAGAACCTTGCGAAATGTCCTTACCAGTGCAAAATAGATACTTCCCGTCTCTTGAAATGTAAGGATATTTCATTTTGCCTATGGGAGTTAATTTAAGAGGCTCAGGCTTGCTCCAGTTTGAAGATTTAGTTTTTCGTGACATGACCTGAATCTGCGGTCCAACTCCTTTTCTCATACTGTCACAGATCAATGTCAAACCATCAGATGACAGACATGGACCGGCTAGAAACCCGTTCTTGATAACAGCGGAAGGAATTCTTGTTGGTCTCTTGAAGTTATCTTCAACAGTAGCTCTCGTAGTTTGGTAGAGCCCCTTGTTCAGAAACAGAATCATCTCAAGCCCGTCATCTGACAACGTGAAGTCCATCGCTGGAATCAGTCGCTTGGGATTTTCGAACAGCGACTCAGCGTCTTTTCGTTTCGCAGTCCATATCCATCTTGTTTGTTGCAATGGTTTTTTTACCGTGTAGTAAATTGTCAAGCCATCACCATCTGGTGAAAGCCAAGGATTACACTCTTCACCATTCACATCCAATTCAGTCAAAACAACCATTTCTGGTTTCTTTTCAATCGGCGATAGCACGTCGATTTCGAGGACAATTCCCAGTGCATCGTGATATTTCAGTATGACTGACTGTCCTGCCTGCAATGAGCTTTGATTTAGGGACTTGTTCTTCGCGGAGATCTTTGTATTTTTACTCAACTCAAGATCCAGTGTTTTATCTTTGTCGGTCACTGAAATTGTGCGTTTTGTTGCATCAACAGATTTGATCTTTCCATCGATAGTTTTTTCTGCCGCATGAATCGAGGTTGCCGCGAAGAACATGATCAAGACAACACATACTGATAAGTAAAATCGAAACATTTATTTCTCCTTTGAAAGGGATTAAGATCTAATTACTGAATTGCATTGAGGGCATATCACGCCAGTCGTCTCAAAAGCTCCAAAGCTGGGTTCTCTCACCAACAGGCCACAACCATGGCACTGTTGGGTGTCGTTGCCATTCCCGCAGTTCCAGCAGGTGTCAATTTCGTGTTCTACACGAGCACCGCATCTCAAGCATTGGTATTGCCAGTGTTCGGGAGGGACATAATCAGTGACCGGCTCACTCAGCCCTCCAATTCTTTGTGTCCACGAGTCAGAATTGAAGGGAGGGGGCAATGTATCGAAGTATGGATCACCTCCCTCAGAGATATATTGCTGATAAGCAGGATCGTCGCCAGCGAATAGCCAGCCTATAAAACGGATGATTGCCCACATCACGAAGACGAATACACCGATGCCAAGAACTGCCCCATTCCAGATTGCACCAATCGCAATACTCACTCCCAATGTTCCGAGGATGTAGAAAAACATTGTGCCAAGAGACGCTCCAAGAGCAAGAATTCGAGCGATGATTATCGTCTTTGCTGTTCGCGGTTGGCCGCTCATTTCACACTTTCCTTCCAAAGACGATATAGGTGTCATTCCCGTTGATTCATTAGGATGAAATCTGCCATCTAACTTTGATCACACACGAGCCACATACTTCTCTATCATGGGATGCTTCATTAAGAACCCATTGATCAGAGCTCGCATGTCCTCCATCGTCGCTTGGTATAGTTTTGCTGCCTGTTGACGCTTCTTCTCGATATCAGCGTTGTCCACATCGATTTTTCGATTCGCGTTGGCGAGTTTGAGTTGTTCTTTTTTCTTTTGTTCTTCCCACTTTTGTATTTCTATCTGTTGCTGGTTATGCAATTCATCTTTCTGCTGCTTATGTGCCTCCAACTCTTGGAAGAACGACCAAAGTAATGCGATCCCAGCAGCAGTGATTGCTAGAGATAGAATTATCACGTTGAACGGCATTGGTTCATTGCTTGTTAGAGAGACGATAGATCCGAGTAAAAGAGGAAGATTGAATAAAACAAGCAGGCCGCCACATCCAGCTTTGGCAACGGATTTGCCATCACCTAATTTCGTGACATTTTTAGTGATTGGTTTTGGTGGCGTCCTATACGTTTTGGGGAGATTGAGACGTTCTTTCAAAGGAACGTCACGAACAGGATCAAAACCTCTCGCTTTCCTTTGATGATAGACGCCAACTAAGTATTCGAAGTTTTGCAGTTCTTTGAACTGATCTGGAGGTAGTTGCGTCAGAATCGCTTTTGCCTTGGTCATCATGAAATCAAAATGACGCTTGTCATTCAGATCAGATAAATCAGCCGTTGAGAAGCCATTTCCCGGACGATCAATGATTTGAAGTAACCGATTCATCCCAAATGCTGCTGCAACCGGATCGCCATACGCCTCAGTTTCATTGAGGTGTTTTTCGAATTGAAAAAGTATCTCCTTGAGAGATCGCTCTCTTTGAACCTGCTCCAGATGCGTGGCTTGAGCCTCAGCAATTTGATTGAGCGTGCCTGAAATATGATTCAGGAACTGATTGGTATGACACACTTGATATTGGAGTTGATCAAGTAGCTGATTGGTTTGAAATTGTTGGATGTTCTGATTGACCAACAAGCCGATCTTGGCCGCGTCAGTCAACTTCCTACGACGAATTTCTTTTTGATACTCTTTGTCGCGTTGCACAAGGTCGTAGTTACTCATTTGTCAGCTCTTTTTTCAGTGAGTGAGTGAAAACTTGAAATCAGACAAGATGCGTTGGTCAACAATGTTGTGTGCGGGTGTCATTCGCTAAAGGAATGAGGGATGACTACATCGCATGAGCTGCCACCATCTCGGGAATGTACTGTGAGCGTGCGGTTGCCTTCATCAACAACTGAAAGTTGCAGGGAGGTGCTTGAGAGTGGAGTGTCGTCTGCTGCTTTGAGTGCGTGGAACGGGAGCAGGAAGAGCAGGGGGGAGAAGAAGAGAGCGAGTGCCATTCTTTGCGTGAGTGATTTTGCCATCTGCGGTGACCCTTTTAAAGAGATTACTGTGCGATAAATCGGCTCAGCATCTCTTCCGGGTGTCAACGGTGACAAAAATGAGGGAGCGTCAAACCAAGACCGCCCTCTCGACCCCGACCAAGGGGCATACAAGAACAGCACAAGGCCGACGCCCCCCGTTCGGGGAGCGGTCGTCCAAGCACCGCCTCTTGTATTGAAGGAACCACAAGGTGGTTCAGTTTGGTCGTTTCGAGAGAAGCAGTACCGACGTTCGCACGTCGTATCAATTTGTAAAAACATGGCCATTTGAGGCCGTCAAATTCTCCTTTTAGTTTTGAAAGTTGGGCTTCGATCAAAAGATGAAGCTACTGCACATATAGTACAATCGTGTGAGACGACTATCCACTCTAATCAGTTGAAATTCTCTTTATCAAAACTTCTATCCTGTCCTCAAGAGGGATGATTATGTTTTCAGCTCTTTGAAGACAGGCTCGTAGAAGGAGTGTATTTTTCTCAATGCATCATGTAGTAAGCCAAATGGACGATCTGCGTAGATGTTAAGAAGGTCATCGTTTGTTGGATTGCCATGACAAAGCATTAGGCTCGCTACTTCTCCACCAAATCTTTTGCGAAGTTCATTTGATACTGTCTTTCTGAGTGATTTGAATGGGTAGCGTGGGAAATCTTCAATTCGATTGCCAACCTTCGTGACAATTCCAACTTTTCTTGTGCTTTTGGTAGGTTTGCCATTCCACCATGTGTTGATCGCAGATTGTGGAGCTTTCCAAGCCTCATTGTACATTGGATTTCCGTGTCCATTGATACAAATAAATTCCGATCCCAGTTTTTTAGCTCTATCTATTGCTAATTTTAAATAGCGGACAGTTTCGGGCCACAGATACCATTCTCCATATACTCCTGTCTTGGGGCGGTTGAATAGAAGCCATGAGTCTTGGCTGTTTGACTCAATGCCGAGTGTTTCGGCATATGGGTGGGGAGTATCGAGTAAGAATCTATCGATAGTTACTCTGCCTACTTCCGCGTGAGAAAACGAGCAGTTAAGGCATAGTAAGATAATGGCTTTCTGGAAATCATTACATTCTTTTATAATTTCCACTAACTGAGTTGGAGCGTAAGTATCAATTGTGATGGCGGAATTTTGTTTTTCGGATGGAAACACAACCACTTTGCGATTGATCTTGTCTACCCCTTTGGGTTTCTCCCATCTGTAATCAGATGTATCAAGCCAATCCAAAAATCGAAAGATTTGTTTGATGGTACCTTCTGCATGATCGAAGGAGCAGCGACTCGAATAAATTGAGGGCGGACGGTTTCTCCAAATTCCAACGATTTCGTCTATCTGTTGGAGCGACAACTCAGCTAATGTTAAATGTCCAAACTGTTTATTCACTTGTTTAATCAAGCGAATTCTATTTTGTGAACCGAGGGACAATGAGCCATTTTCTATTCGCTTGCCTGTAGTTTCTATGTTTGTGACATAATCTTGAATAGCCTTTTCAAGCTTTGAGAAGTCGGTTGTGAGGGGATTGCCAGATAAGCGAACTTTCGCTGCGAGAGGGCCAAATTCTTGGTTATATCGAGCATTTACATTTGAAATGGCTTCTTGCACATCTTCGGCTATCATTTCGCGTAGGACTTTTTGGCCGTATTGAATTTGTTCCTCATTATCAAATTTTATGGGAACATTATATGTCTCGGAAATTTCATTAAGAATGGATGCTTCCATTGCGGCTTCATAATCATTGGATGTTGAATCATTGGAGAAAACGGTCCAATGAACTGGCTGGTCTTTGGCGACTGCATCTGCAAATTGTAGGACAATATCATCCCAGAAATCATGTCCATACTTTTTGCATTGATGGTCGTATATGGCTTGGATCTTGGCACGTTTTGCTTCCGCCTCGATCTTTGAAGTTCCCAGATTGAATCGTTTCTGGGCTTCGCGTTTGGAATCGATGTATCCTATGCGAGGACGGTACCGACCTTGAGAATCTGGCTTCAAATCCTTCTTGCGAGTAACAGCCATTTCTTTCCTTTCACGTGCTTATCGGCCACACAGGCTTGGTTTATCGGCCATTTTATCGGCCACAAAGAGGGGGGCCAAGAGTAGATGATTTTGTAAGCACGTGAAAAAACACGGCTTACAAAAATGTAGGCCGTGTTTAATATACACCCGAAGGGATTCGAACCCCTAACCCCCGGTTCCGAAGACCGGTGCTCTATCCAGTTGAGCTACGGGTGCAGATCTGATGGATTAGACCAGATAAATGCGACACAGGTTACTTATAAAAACGGAAAGTTTCTCTTTCCGGCTGTCGTATCTGTGATGATTCAGATGCAACCTGTTACCTCAGCTTATGTTACTGAAATGTGATCTGGTTGCAACTGTCGCAGGGACGCATTCTAGCAATCCCAGCATAAAAAACAAGCCGCTCGCGCGATCACAGGTGGTCGTACTCTGGATGGATCTCATCATTGTGACAGGTAATGCTTGACGCTCAAGGCAGGGCAGCAGGCTCTCCTAAATACAGATCAATTCAGCGCCGCCTGGCTCCTGCTGCTTGACTAACCTCATCGATTCCGTTGAGATAGTACTAATTACGTAAGAAAGTTAAGTTGTGCTTTCTGAGTGATTTACTGCAATCTGATCGTGAGGATCGACGTTGTCGTTCTGGTCCTCAGTCCTGCAATCCGCTTTTCTGTTCAAGAGAGGTCCTGCCTGCCATGATGAGTTTACAACGAACGGTTCTGTTTTTGATGCTGACTGTTACACTCAGTTTTCAGCTGAATTTCCACCCGGTTTCAGCAGGAGCGGCAGAGCCGAAACTGGCTGGTGCACGACCGGTGATCCACGCAATCAATTACTCCACAATTCAGGAAGCCATTGATGCGGTTCCTGCTGAGGGAGGGATTGTGATGCTGCCTCCGGGTAAATTTGTAATCGACAAACCACTTGTGATTAGCAGTGGCGATTTTATGCTGGTCGGTGCAGGGGGAGCGACGCATATCCATAACAAGAATGAAGAGGGCCTGGATGCGATTCAGATCCACCCCCCGGCTGATATGAAACTGCCCGATGGGAAAAAAGATCCGAAGCCCCGTATCTGGCGTGTGCAGTTGCAGAACTTTCGTGTGACGGGAAATGAAAAGAGCGGTAGGGGCATCAATGCCAAGTGGGTGCAGGAAATCTTTATTCATGGGGTTACCAGCAGCTATCACGGCAGTGATGGAATCTTTCTGGACTTCTGTTTTGAAGACCCCCGCGTTTCGGATTGTCTGATCACATACAACAAAGCCGTCGGACTGAATCTGATCGGCTGTCACGATATTGTGGTTTCAGCGAATCACTTTGAAGAGAACCAGGATGCCCTGCGTTGCGACGATGGATATAACCTGTGTATGAGCGGAAATAATCTGGATGACCACCTGCGACATGGCGTGATCATTGAGAATACCTATGGCTCAATCGTCAGTGCCAACATGATTGAAGAATGTAACGGAAGTGCCATCATCCTCGACCGGGAATGCTACGGCATTACGATGTCTGCGAACGTGATTGCGCATAACGGAAAAGGGATTATTCTCAAAGACGCGCATGGCTGTGCTGTGAGTGCGAATACTTTCACACTGCTCGCAGAAGATGCATTGTGGATTGGTCCTGGGTCCGGTCGGATTACAGTGACAGGCAATAACTTCTCCAATAGTTACATTGGAAAAGGAATGGTCAAACGCCGCACCAACGATCTCAAAGCCGCTGGTCTGACACTGGATAAGACTCGGGGAATTACTGTCTCCGGCAACCTGTTCTCTTCAGTGCGTCCCAAGGCAGTGGAAGTGATCGAACCGACGACCCATGTGATCTTCGGGAATAACCTGCTGATCGATGTCGAATCAGACCACAAACTGCTGAAAGAATCGATCGTGGAACATGTTCTTGAAGCGGCAGCAGAGCCTGTGAAGCCGGAATCCAAGTAGTCGTCTGTTTCAATGGCAAATGTAATCTGCGAGAAACTTCAATAGAAAGGCGGATCAGAAATGCTGCGGTTAAGTGGATGGATGATGTGTCTGTGGGGATGTCTCTCCGGGTTACAGGCGGCAGAACAGCAGTCTGAGACAGAACAGGCTGCTCCCGTTTATCGGGAGCACCTGGATCTGTCTTACTATCTGGACCAGAATGGTGAGAAGCAGTCGGTAAAAAACTGGAATGACTGGCAAACTCGGAGACAGCACATCCTGTCTAATATGCAGACGGTGATGGGCGAAGTGCCCCGGCCGAAGCAGCCGGTGCCCCTGGAGATGAAAGTGCTGGAAGAGACCGATCTGGGCAAGGTGAAGCGACTAAAAATCTCGTATCACACAGACGATCTACAACAGCGGGTCAAAGCATATCTGTTTGTTCCTCAAGGCGCCTCTGCCGACCATCGAGTGCCTGCCATTCTCTGTCTGCATCAGACGAATTCGCAAATCGGAAAAGAGGAACCGGCGGGAATCCGGGGACTGCCCAATCTGAAGTATGCGATCGAACTGGCAGAGCGGGGCTATGTCACACTCGCGCCCGATTATCCTTCGTTCGGTGAGTATCCGTATGATTTCAAAGCGCACCCCGAATACCGTAGTGGAACCATGAAGGCGATCTATGACAATATGCGGTCCATTGATCTGTTGCAGTCACTGGATTATGTCAACGCGGATCAGATCGGTTGTGTGGGTCATTCACTGGGGGGACATAATACGATGTTTACCGCGGCCTTTGATACCCGCATCAAGGCCCTGGTATCAAGCTGTGGCTTCACCCGTTTCCATAAGTACTACGGCGGAAAGCTGAAAGGCTGGACCAGTGACCGCTACATGCCGTTGATCAACAGCAAATACCAGAACGATCCAAATCAGGTTCCCTTTGATTTCACCGAGATCGTGGCCAGCTTTGCGCCGCGGGCTTTTCTGGCATGTGCTCCTGTGAACGACAGTAATTTTGAGGTCTCGGGGGTGAAAGATGTGATTCGGATCGCGCAGCCGGTCTATCAGTTATCTGGACACCCAGAGAATCTGCAGGCCACATATCCTGAGGCACAGCACGATTTTCCACCCGCGACGCGTGAAGCAGCCTACCAGTTTTTTGATCGGCATCTCAAAAAATAGAGGTGTACCGAAGCGACTCATTCCTCTCGGAACTGATCTTTTTCAGGCCAGTTTTCGATCTGGTTGATCCAGCGATGCATGGGGGCATCGATCAGATTTGATAGTCGCTTCTGGTCCGCACCTTGGTGGGTATTGAATAGAATGGCCCAGTTGATTCGGTCCAGTCGTCTGACGAGTAAGGTTGAAGTGCCATCCAGGGCTCCCATATGCCAATGGTTTGCGTTACCTGCTGTGTCGATCGGCCGCACCATCCAACCACAGGCATAATAGGCAACTTTGGGGACGCCATCCTCTGTGAAGCCCGCACTCCCTTCAGGACGGGCAAACATCTGGGAGAGGGCAGGAGCCTTCAGGATCGGGCATTCATCCGGCAGGTTGAACGCAGTCGCGAAGCGTACCAGGTCTGGAGCAGATGAAATCCAGCCTCCGTGTGAGTCCATTGCTTCCAGATACCAGGCACCATACGGACGCGGCACTTCGGAGAGCGTATTATTAGAATAGACTGTACTGCCAACATTCTCGCTGTAGTATTTGACCTCATTGGGACGTCGGTTGATGAGTAGTGTCCTGCCGAGTTCTGTGTGTTTCATACCCAGGGGCTGGCAGATCGTCTGCTGCACATATTCTGCGTAGGACTGTCCGGTTATCTCTTCGATCACCCGGCCCAGCAGGCAGTAGCCAAAATTGGAGTAGGCATACTTTTCACCAGGGGCAAAATCGAGTGGTTTCTGTACCATGATGCGAATTACATCGTCCGCTTCAGCGGGAGGCTGCTTGCCCAGTTGTCTGGCGAAAGCAACCGAACGAAACATGGGATCAAAGGAGGCATCCCGGTCCCAGCCGCCGGTATGATTCAGGAGGTTTTGAATTGTGATATCTTTTAGACGCGGATCGACTTCTGGAGCTGCCAGCTCCTTCTGGTAATCTTTCAAGACTGAAAAGACCTTCGTGTCCAGCTGCAATTTTCCCTGTTCGATGAGCTTCATGATGGCTACGGCTGTGATAGGTTTGGAGAGGCTGGCAATCCGAAACTGGCTGTCTGGCTGGACCTTTTTCTTTTGCTCAACATCGGCGTAACCAAAACCGCGAGCGTAAACGAGACGACCGCGATAGCTGACCGCGACAGATGCACCCGGGGGATGGTGTTCGAGCAGGAACTCTTTGATTGACTGGTCCAGTGAAGCGAGTTCCGGCTGTTCCAGACCGGTGACCGGAATGTCAGCGGCGGTCTGCCAGCGAATCGGTGAGGAAGTCATGCGAGATCTCTGCTCCGGTTTTCTCCAGATAGCGTTGAAAAAAGTCTTGCCGTTTACCTGGTAGCCATCCAGGTAAGACAGCTCCAGATTCTCGGTTCTGCGTTTCTTATCGACTTCCTCTAATTGACTGGCAGTTGAATGAAATCGTGCCTGCCAGATCGGGCCGGAAACTTTGGACCAGAGGGCATGGTAAAAGGGAGTGTTACCAATACTGAACCCGCAGAGTTCTTCCAGGCGATAGCCACGCGCGATAAACTCGTCGTAGGTCTGAGGAAACCTGTCTGCGGGGACATTACATTCTGCTTCCCAGGCGTTTGCCTGCTGTTTCACCCAGATCCCTGCATGGGAGGCTTTATTGCGGAGAGCGAATCCATCCAGGGAAAGTGGACTATAGCCCTGTTCTTTCAGGGTCTCCAGAGTTTCCTTGAGCTCGGTATCATCGAGGGAATGTTTCAAAATGAAATCGGGAGCAGCCCCTTTTTCCCAGATGACAGCATAACGGGCTGAGCCTCTTAGTTCACATCCGCTAATCTCCACGGGTTGAAAACCATCTGCAGCATATTCCTCTAATTTCTGATTCAGCTGACCGATCGTCAGCCCGTGATGTGCTTTCCAGTCGCGCTGGCTCATGCGAGGGACGGCGATTGCTGCAAATTCGATGGAGCGCTGTCCTGGAAAAACACTGACTTCAGCCAGAGCCAGATCCTGCTTCCCGAGACCTGAAACAAAACGCTGGTACTCTACCGCAGACATTTTCAGTTCAAAAGTTATTTCGGCAGCTCGCAGTAAGCTGGTTGTAAGACTGAGCAGGAGCAGCAGGAAGATTCTCAAAGGCATGAGTTTTACCATTCGAAAGCTGGCGGATAATGAAGTGAACTCCTTCGATGATAAAGGGCCCAGCGAAGCTGGTTCAAGCAGATTCTAATCCCGGAGGCTGATTTTAACTGAAAGGCACTGTAAACTGGTTGTCTGGTCTCACTCAGAACCGAATGAAAACAGAATCCGGAAAGGGCGTTGCTTTGAATTATCTCAAGATGGGAATCGGTTTGCTCTGTACGTTGAGCATCGTCTCTGAGGCTTTATTCGCAGGGGATCCAATCTTAATCGCGCATCGGGGGCTGCTGCGCCATGCTCCCGAAAATACGCTCCCCGCATTTTCAACCTGCCTGGATCTCGGGCTGGGTATCGAACTGGATATTCGAACGACAAAAGATGGTGAGCTGGTCATCATTCACGATGACAGTCTGCAGCGAACAACTGACGGAGGCAAACGTTCCATCAGAGACATCATCTGGGCCGAGGCTCAACAGCTCGATGCTGGAAAGTGGTTTGATCCTGCTTTCGCAGAGACACGGATTCCTACTCTGGAAGAGACTCTGAAGCTGATCAGGGATCGCAAACGGGGCGAGACTGTGATCGCATTGAACATCAAGCAGCTGAATCCGGAAGGCGAACGTAAACTGATTCAACTGCTGGAACAATGTGATCTGTTTGGCGACTGTTTTGGCTTCGATCAGAGTGCTGATATGAGTCAGCGTCTGAAAAAGTTAAATCCAAAGTTTCGCGTCGGACAAAATGTCAGCCGGAAGAATCTGGAAACTCGTCTCAGTGAGGGAAAACTGGATGTTTTTCTGCTGACCTTTGTTCCTGAAAAGTCAGAAGTCGACTCTCTCAAACAGCAGGGCAAACAGGTGCTGTTTAATTTTGGTGGAGCAGGGGAGGCCCGTCGGAATCCTACGGTCTGGAATCAGATCCGTGCGGCTGGTGTAGAAGGCATGCTGACCGATTATCCACTGGAGTGCCGTCGCATCTGGAGAGAAGCAGATCCGGGTTCCTGATTCGAATCTGCTTTAGATACATCGTTCGGTTCTATTTTTGTGCGAAGGCATGTGCGATCAGATCGTGATCGAAGACCTCCGGGACCTCTTCCTCAGCAGCGTAAAGGTAGATGGCTGCGATGACGATCGAATGGCAGGCGGAGGAAACCAGGGATGCCAGCAGGATACCGAAAATGGCGACTCCGATCAGAGCTCCACCGAGGGCGACACTTCCTGAACTGATTAAGAAGCCTCCACCCACAATCATTGCGATCAGCGGGATCATGACCAGGAACATGATCATGCCGATCCCGAAGTTGGCGACCAGTGATTCGCCCCAGGTCTCGCGCAGAATACCGACAGAGCGTTTGATTGACTCAAAGGGGTTTTTTCGTTCGACTACCAGGACGGGGATCACGAAATAAGTCGTAATTGACCAGGCCATTCCCAGCAGACCGGCGACAAACTGTCCCAGTCTCTCAGAGCGGGACTCGATCATCTTGATGATGAAACCTACGGTCGCACTGACCAGAGCCCAACCAGCGATTTGCGGCAGTCGGTTGAGGGCGGAATTAAAGCCATCGCCGATCCCCGGATTGCCCCCCTTCAGGCGAATGATGGCACAGGACATCAGGGCCGAGTTGAAAAAGATCATCACGAAGTAATTTACGAAATAGAAGGCAAACAGAATCACATAAGCGACCGGATCCTGCGGGGCCTGCTGGTCGTTCATGATGACATCAACATATTTACTGTTCCACAGGGGCAGGGCAAAACTGGCCAGTACCAGCAGACAGGAAATGCCACTCATGATGGGAAACAGGAGCAGTTCTTTATCCAGCATTAAGACGTGAAAACTCTGTTTTGAGAGTGCCCATCCGTTTGAGATGCGGGTAAACATGATTGTGAATCCTCCTGATGATCTGGCTGGCAATACAGTGCGACGCTGTCATAAACTGTTGCATTCGTGGCAACTTCCCCAGAGTTATAACAGATTGCTGCACGCGGACATAATCGAATCTGAGGATTCTCATAGATTATTCATCGGTCGGCAATGTCAGCAGCAGTGCAACGGTGGCCCAACTGGCTGCGGTGACTGAGATGAACTGGTCTTTCCCATGCGGATAGCCGGTTTCGAAGTAAGTCTGAAACGGATTGGCCCGCGATTTCACATACCAGGAGCCATCCGGTTGCTGAGTCTCGAGCAGGTATTTTATGCCGCGTTGAATGCTCAGATCGCTTGCCTTATGTTGTCCCGAACGTAAGAGGGCCACAAGGACGGTCCCTGTAGCGTAGGCGTCGCTGGTCATCTCGGGGAGTTGTGACCAGCCCCCATCGGAATTCTGCAGCTGTGTCAGTTCCCGGGCTGCCGCTTGAATACGTGACTCTTCTACATTGAGTTCCAGGAAGGCTCTCAACTGAAAGACTCGTTCTTCGGTGGAAGCCGGTTTGAGTTTCAGGAACCAGTCGCGGCTTTGAGCGAAACGTTTCTGGATCCGGGGTTGTTGTGCCTCGGTTCCAAAATTTCTCAGTGCTCGGATTACGAAATAACTGGTGTTGGTATCGCTGGACATGGACGGAGGCCGCGTAGAATTACGCAGCCAGTGATCGCGGGAGCGGTTGCGTTCCAGCAGATACCCGGTGACGGCTGCTGTGACTTCATCCGGTTTTCTGCCCGCCAGCTCCAGTGTCCAGAGGGAAAAACTGGCCATATCAGGGCCGCCTCCCTGACCTTGCCCCGTCTGATATTTTTCCAGCCCCCGCTTGAGGGCAGCTGCTGTGTGATCGACCTGTCTTTGAAAATTGGTCTGATCAATTTTGAATCCCCGCGGCTGTGCCTCACTGAATACCAGGACGGCCAGGGCCTGGTTATGACAGGTGAAACAGGTTCGTTCGTGGGCTGAGCCGGCGGCTGCTTTTTCGATGAGGGGGATGGAACGGGAAATGGCTGAACGAACCAGAGCCGGATCGGGAGCGGTTTCACCGGCTGGCGATAAGAGTGCGAGATTCAGGATGAGACAGCAGACGCATGCCTGCAGAATCGAATGGTACATGCTACGCCTTCACAGGGGGATGGACTCTGATCGTGTACTGCTCGATTGTAGCAGTCATGGGGATACCGTTTCCAGCAGATTCCCTTAACAGAAGGACTTCCCGTAGAACAGGTTCATTTCGCGGACGCTTCTGCAGGGCGAGGGGCGCGGCTGGGGCATTCGATATGCTCCTGAAGTAAACCGAGTCCGATGATCTTCCCTGCTTTGCGTCTGAGAATCGGGGCAAGCAGCCCAGCCATTTTCCGTAACGGCCAGGAAATCGAGATCGGTTTACCCGGGACGCTGCTACCGCCGAACAGTCGTTGGTGTGCGAAGACCTGCAGGCGCTGCATATGGAGAGCCGGTGGTTCACGCCGCTGTTGTACCCGCTTCAGATCTGACAGAGTCAGGGTTTCATTATAGAGCGGGTCCGCCAGGATGTTGGCTGCTGCGACCGCATCCTGCACTGCGAGGTTGACGCCAACTCCTCCCACAGGGGACATCGCATGTGCTGCGTCTCCAATGAACAGCAGCCCCGGACGAGCCCAGTTGGTAATGTGATTCAACTGCACGGTCAGCAGACGGACCTTGTCCCACGAGTCGATGTCGTTGATGCCATCAGAGAGGGCGGGCAGAATCTCGACGACCCGGTTGCGGAAGGCTTCGAGGCCTTCCTGCTTCAAGTCATCGAAGGAACCTTTGTTAATGATCATCCCGGTCTGGAAGTAGTCTCCCCGGTCGATGGTGATTAACATTCTCCCATCTCGAATGCGGGCCAGTGTGTTGTCGGTGACTTCGCCTGCTTTGCTGACCCGGAACCAGAGTACGTCGATAGGAATCCCTTTTTCGACGATTTCGACACCTGCTTCGTGGCGCATGTCCGATCCTCGACCGTCGGCACCGACGACTAGATCGGCTCGGATTTCATATTCTCCATTCACTCCTTCCACCTTCACGCCCACGACCTGGTCTCCGTCAAAGATCAGGCCGGTGGCCTTCGACTGCATGTGTACTTGGAAGTTGGGGAACTCAGCGCCATGTCGGGCCAGCATATTCAGGAAATCCCACTGTGGTGCAAAAGTGATGAATTTGCATTTGGTCGGCAGATGTGTGAAGTAAGGCCCTTCAACATCCTGCCCTTCAAAATTGAGTTTCAAAGATTCGAAGTGCTTGTCCGCGATGCCCAGGAATTCATCGAGCAGGCCCAGTTCATGCAGCAGTTCCAGTGTGGAAGGATGAATGGTGTCGCCACGAAAGTCACGCAGGAAATCTTTGTGTTTTTCCAGTACGATGACTTCCACGCCGGCCCGCCCCAGCAGATAGCCGAGAAATAATCCCGCTGGCCCTCCGCCGACAACACAACAGCGAGTTGTAATCGAAGCACCGCTTGACGGTGGTTGAAACTCATCCATGGCCCGTAACCTCCTGTAAAAAGAATTGCATCTTGGCGGGTAATACTGAGCGCGAAACAGATTTAAGTTGTGTTTTGTTCCGAATCTGACGGCGGTTGTTCGGTCGCCTTATCCTGTGAGGCTTGCGAATCTGACACAGGTTTCCGTTTAAAGCTTCGGCGGGAGATGATCACTATGACGAAGAGAATCATCAGACTGCCGATGACTTGAGCATAACCTTCCATATTTCGTCTCATCTTTCGCAGCTGAAGAGTGATTATTTATAAGATACGCTTTTGCCTGATCAGAATGACAACCGACCGTGCCTGCACATCATAGGTTGCTGCGGAAACCGGCTTCAGGGACTCTGGTTCCAGCACATCTTCCGGGCTGGGCAGGGCCGTGTCGACCACCCGCTGCCATTCTCCGGGAGTTCCTTCATGGATTCCAAAAATGCAGGTGTTGGCGGCAGCATTGATCATGACATACAAATCGACGTCCGCTTCACTCTGACCATGCAGACAGAACGCCAGCGTTTTCGCGGCAGGCGTCAGATCGACATAGCGTGTAACTCCGTACCATTTTACATCTTCTCTCCAGAAATGGGAACGGCAGACCGTTGAGTGCCGTTTTCGGAAGGCGATCATCAGTTTGACGAAACGAAAGAAATCCTGGTGCGTCTCAAGTCGATCCCAGTCGAGCCAGGTCGTTTCGTTGTCCTGGTTGTACGGGTTGTTGTTGCCCTCCTGGGTCTGCAGGAATTCGTCACCCATTCGAAACATGGGCGAACCATTGGAGACCATCAACAGCGCAAACAGGTTTTTGGCCTGCTGCTTTCTAAGCTGTTCGACTTCGGGAGGCGCGTCTGCCCCTTCCCAGCCGCAGTTCCAGCTGTAATCGTTGGTTCCATCGGTATTGTTGTGACCGTTGGCCCAGTTCTGTTTGCTGTTATACGAGACCAGATCATACAGGGTAAAGCCGTCATGCGAAGTGATATAGTTGACGCTCTGGTATGGTCGCAGGGCGTGCAGGCAGTCATCGGGAAACAGGTCACAACTGCCGTAGATGCGCGTCATGAGGTCTGCGACTTTTCCAGAATCCCCTCGCACGAACTGTTGCACGGTATCTCGGTAGGCGGCATTCCATTGCATCCAGCGATGACCGGGAAAACGGGAGCCGAGCTGAAACTCTCCCGCGGCATCCCAGGGTTCTGCGATGAAGCGGCGGTCCGTCAGGGTATTGTCTGAACCAATCTGTCCAATCGTGGTCGGGTTCGATTCATCAATGCTCCCATCCAGTCTGCGGGTGAGGATGCTGGCCAGGTCAAAGCGGAAACCGTCTACGTGCATCTCCTTGACCCAGTAGTGCATACTGTCGACGATCATCTTCCGGACGGCCCGGTTGGCGGTATGCAGTGTGTTGCCCGATCCTGAATAATTGGCGAACGGATCTCGGGGGTTGTCAGTCAACGTGTAATAGGTGGTGTTGTCGATTCCTTTGAAACTGTAGGTGGGGCCCTGTTCATTTCCCTCGCCAGTATGGTTGTAAACCACATCCAGGATGACTTCGATGCCGGCTTTGTGCAGGGCTTTGACCATTTCACAAAATTCGATGTGGCGTTCGCAGGTGTCGTCTGATTTGCAGTACGCATCATGCGGCGCGAAGAAGCCCAGGGGCATGTATCCCCAGTAATTACCATCGTCGTCGTCGAACTGATAGACGGGCATCAGTTCAACCGCAGTCACTCCCAGTTCCAGGAGATACGGGATTTTTTCGATCACACCCGCGAACGTACCCCGGGCATCAGCCGAGACTCCAGAGTTCTCACGTCTGGTAAACCCCTTGACGTGCATCTCGTAGATGACCAGGTCAGAAGTGTGATGGATATGCTGGTCGTCATCCCAGTTAAAGGCGCATTCAATCGACTGTAATACCGAGAGCGGGGCATGTCCGATGTTGGAGCCCGGCAGGCAGGCCCGCTGACGATCAAACAGGGGGGGGAAGAAAAGGTTGTGGGAATAGGGATCAAACAGCAGCTTATCCGGATCAAAGGCATGCCAGTCATAAATGCCATCCGGCGCGGGACCGTCGATCTGGTAGGCGTAGTATTTTGCAGATTTGATCTTCTCTTTGGGAATCCGGCAGTGCCAGATTTCAGCAGACTTATTGCGCAGGTAGTCGAACGCAAATTCGAAGACCGGTTCGAACAGATTGTCCTCGGTGAAGAAGAGCAGCTTCACCTGTTCGGCGTGTTTCGAATAGATGGCGAAGTTGTAAGCGTTCTCTGAGGGAACCCAGGTTTCTCCCAAGTGTACGGGAGAGCCTTCTCTTTTATCCCAGTGGTCCATCGTGCGATCTCCGGATCGAATCAGTGTGGGGTTTACCAATCAGGGCAACCAGGTCTCGTAAGATCTGAGGCAGTGCCAGTCCGCCGGGCGCTGCGAGGTACTTGGGAGTCCAGACCGGATCGAATTTTTCTTTGTAGCTGCGCAGACCTTCAAAGCGGTAGAAATGATCGCCATAGCGGAAGATCAGGTTCGCCGTCCGGTTCCAGACGGGGGACAGTGGACGACTTTCGATCCCGGAAAGGGGAGCCATGCCGAAATTGAACCAGGCATAACCTGCAGTCTGTCCCCAGAGCATCAGTTTCACAAACAGGTATTCCATCACACCCGGAGGCGCTGTCTGATCGTAACGCATCAAATCGGCTGAGAGTTCTTCTTTGTCGGCGCCTTCGAGTATATTCGTGAAGGCAATGATCGTTCCCCGTTGTTTGACGACAGCGATCGGGAATTGCGACAGATAGGTTTCATCAAAGTAACCGAGGGAAAACCCTTTTTCCTTCGTACTCTTAGACTGCAGCCAGTCATCAGAGATCCGTTTCAGTTCCGGAAGGATGGCAGGAACCTGCTCCCTGGGGATGATCGTGAATCCACATTCTGCCTGTTCACAGTGATTGATCGCCTGACGGAGTTTTCGTCGCTTACCGCCAGAAAGTTCAAACTCGGTTAAAGGGACCCGTGCCTCTTCACCCAGTTTGAGGATGGTCAGTCCCTGGTCGAGATAAATTGAGAGGTTTTCCGGTCTGATCTGGTAGAAGACGGGCCATCCATCATAGAGGTCCACGAGTTCGCGAAATTGCCAGACCAGTTCGGCCCGGTCCGCTTCGGGCCCGACGGGATCTCCCAGACTGATCCAGGACCGTTTCTGAATGCCATACATAATGAACGCTGTCTGCTGTGGATTGAACAGCAGGGATTTATCTCCCAGTAATGCCAGGCGTGTGGACGTGACTGGTGAAGCTGTCACGAGTTGCCTGACCAGCGCCAGTTCGTCCGTGGTCGGCGGGTGTGCCTGGGGACGCTGTGCGGAGGTTAATCTCGCAATGGAGAAGAGCAACACCACCGAGATCGCACCGATGCTGCCCCGCATGAAACGTGAAGCGTCACCTTTGATTGTAAACGCCCACCAGAGTTCGTGGGAATATTCGATGTTCCGATAGGCAAACAGTCCGAGCCAGAGCGAACAGAGTACGATGCTCAGGATGGTAGCCGCCCAGGGAAGACTGAAGCGGTCGTGAATCAGGGTACCTTTGCGATAGTACTGTTGGCGGCTGAGGAGCAGGGCCAGCAGAATGACGCCCAGGAGAATCGCTTCTTCATAGTCGAAGCCTTTCAGCAGAGAGACCAGGATCCCCAGGCTGAGCAGGCCAGTGATCAGCCACCAGGCCGAATCGAGTCGTCGCTGGAGTCCCCGGGCGAGGACCAGCAGGGCTGCTCCGATCAGACTCCCCAGGAAATGTGAAATCTCGACCAGGGGCAGGGGGAGCGTCTGTTGCAGGTGGCCCAGGCGGGCTGTGACGATGGGGGTGGCACCCGAAAAGAGCAGGACTGCCCCCGCAAGTAGCGTGCACCAGGAAAGAATCAGGGGAGCGATCGTCGCTGACCAGCGATTCGCCTGCTGCAGTGTGCGTTGCGCCAGGCCGCGATTGAGTGAGAGCTCATGCAGGCCCATCAATATCACAGCGAAAAACAGGGGGATCAGGTAGTAAATCACTCGGAAGACCAGTAACCCTGCCAGAATTTTAGCTGAAGAAGGGGATGCGACGAGTGTGAGAATTACCAGTTCAAAGACGCCGACCCCTCCCGGTACATGGGAAAGTACCACCGTCACTGTCGCCATCAGGAAGATGCCCAGAAACTCCCCGTAGCCAATGGTGAGATTGTGGGCGAGCAGGGTATACACGATCGCAGCGACCAGCAGCAGGTCTCCCGCCGAGACGGCCAGCTGTAATAAGGTCATCCTGGTGCTGGGCAGACGCAGTTCAATGCCTTTGACCCGGATGGGTGATTTGCGGATAAGTGTCAGCGAGGCATAAACAACCGCAACAGCCAGTAACAGTCCCCCCAGTGGTTGAACACTGGAAAAAGGAAGGTGTAACGATGCGGGAATCGGGAAAGGGTGGGAAAGAAAGACGACTCCGGCCAGCGCGAACACGCCGACCCAGTAGGTCGTTCCCAGCATGAGCATCAACTGCAGGATTTCCATCGCCGTCAGACCCCAGGCGGAATAGAGACGATAGCGAACCGAGGTCCCTCCCAGCAGGGCACCGAAATTATAGCTGGTGACAAAACCGGTAAAGGAAGCCAGCGAGATTTTCCCTAGAGAAAGTGGATGCTGAATTGCCCGGACTGCCAGATAGTCATAACCGATCAGCAAGACGTAATTGAGAACGGTTAAGCCCCCGGCTGCCCAGAGTCGCCAGGCGGGAATCTGCTCCACTGCCGAACGGATATCGTGGATGTTGTAATGTTTCAGCTCCCTGACCAGCAGCCAGATGGCTCCCACAAAGATGGTAATCACCAGCAACGGAGCGAGTTGTTTAAGGCGGTGCAGCATCAAGGGGTCTTATTCACGGGGGCTGATATCATGGTCTGAACTTTGCCATTTGGGCTGGAAGGCCTCACGACTGAAAGACAGATGAGAAAATATTTATCTATCGTGGTGTCATGGTCGTAGTTGGTCAGAGAATTACTCCGTTACAGTGAACGGCTCATGAATTTTCTCGAAGAGATCATAGATTATACGTGCATTATTGAATAGACAGGAATAGAATAAAACCAGGCGCTGTTGGTTGCTGAACAGCGGGTAAACTCTCTCACAATCCAAGCAAACGCGAACTCCTTTCTGAAAGACATCAGGATGAATCTCTCTCCGTATCTTGCCCGCTGGGGGCTCTTTTTCTCTGTGTTATCTACCGGTCTGCTACTGGACTGTTCTGATTTATCAGCACAATATCAGCGGACTCCTGTTTCTGGTGAAGCGGAGGCTGTTGAGAAAGCACCCGCTGCTGAAACCAGGTCGAAACCATCGGCGGCCGAACAGGCCATTCGCAAGGTTGCAGTGGAATTCAAGAAAGCATTTGACGCAGGGAATGCAGAGAAAGTCGCTTCCTTCTGGTCACCGGAAGGGGAATATGTGGAAGCCAGCGGCATGCGACTGGTTGGCCGTCCGGCGATTCAGAAAGCCTATGCAGCTTACTTCAAAACCAACAAAAAAGCTCAAATCCAGATCTCGGTCGATTCTGTTCGCCAGATTGGTGATGACCTGGCAATTGAAGAGGGCCGCACCATGGTGGCAGTTCCCGAAGGGGCTACAGACTACAGTCAATATACCGCGACCCACGTCAGGCAGAATGGGAAGTGGAAAATGGTCAGCGTGAAGGAATCGAATCTGGTTCCCTCGGCGACGCAGGTGAATCTGAAGGATCTGGAATGGCTCATCGGCAGTTGGGAAGCTGAGGATGTGGGGGTGACGCTGAAGACCGTCTATCGCTGGATGCCGGGCAATAAATATATCGAACGCACCTTTTCTGCACAGACCCTGTCCGGCGATAAGCCGCAAGTGATGGGCACACAGATCATCGGCGTGGATCCGCTTACGGGGGACATCATGTCGTGGACCTTCAACACCGATGGCAGTCATGCGATTGGAATCTGGGCTCCCGTGGAGAACGGATGGGTGATTGAATCGCGGGGTGTGACTGCAGACGGCATGCTGACCAGTGCCAACAATGTCATCACCAAAATCGATAAGAACGGCTGCCGCTGGCAATCCGTGAATCGAACAGTGAATGGTACGGAACTGCCCGATGCACTCGAGGTTGTTTCCCGACGACAATAGGCTCGAGACGGCACTTCGATTTAAGACAATCAAACTTTTTAGTTGAGGATAAATGGTATGAGAATTTTCATCAGTCTCATCGCAGTCACAGCCCTGAGTTTCGTGTCGGCTGATCTGTCTGTTGCCTGGGCCCGCGGATTTGGTGGCGGTGGCTTCCATGGTGGCGGTGGAGGCGGTTTTCGCGGCGGCGGAGGTGGTGGCTTCGGAGGCGGAGGCGGCTTTGGTGGAGGTGCCCGTAACTTCAGTGGCGGTAACTTCGGTGGAGGCAATTTCGGAGGCGGTGGTCGCAACTTCAATGGTGGTAACTTTGGTGGTGGCAATTTAGGTGGCGGTAATTTTGATAGCAGCCGCTTCTCGAATTACGGAAGTCGCTTCGATCAACCTGGCCGCTTCAACGATAAAACCGGCTTCGACTCTAATTTCATGAACTCGGTTCGTTCGGGTGACCGGACGAATGGCGATAACTTGAGCCGCTTCAACAACGGACAGTTTAACCGGGGTAACCTCAATCAATTGAATGGCGGCCGTGGTCTGCGTAACGATGGTTCGCTCAATATGGGTAACATGAATTTCAATCAGCGACCGACGCGTCAGGGCCTGGATAATTTTCTGGGGCTCCCTTCAGACGCCGGTCATAACGCAGTCACCAATTCGCATCCTCAGGTTCAAGACTTTACAGGGCGCAATACTGTAAACAGCTCGATTGCCAACGGCTCTGGTTCCGGTAACGTCTATCACGGACCAAATGGTGGAATCGCCGGTGAAGGCAGCTATACCGGGCCGCGGGGAAATACTATTTCAGGCGGTGGAGCGATTGGTCCTGACGGTGGTCATGCCGCGGGTGGAAGCATTACGGGTAACAATGGTGGTTCTGCTACCGGTGGTCGCGTTGTCGGCCCCGGTGGAGCATCCGCGGCCGGCGGGAGAGTCGTTGGACCGGATGGGGGCAGTGCTGCTGGCGGACGCGTCGTCGGTCGTGATGGCGGCTCTGCTGCGGGCGGCCGGGTTGTCGGTCCGAATGGTGGTGGTGCCGCCGGAGGCGTTGTCCGTGGTCCCGGCGGAGGTGGTACCGCAGGTGGTATCGTCCATGGACCAAATGGTGGTTATGCTGCCGGCTTCGTGCATGTCCCTCCTTCGACACGTTACTATCATGGTGCTGTGATTCGCGGCGGTTTTTATGGCTGGGGGATGTATTATCCCGGCTGGTACTCTGCTCACCCTGGTGTCTGGTATGCTCATGGCTGGCCGGCTGGCTACGCCTGGACGGTCTGTACGTGGGGAGCGATGATGGACTGGTTTGCCTGGTCGAACATGCAGCCGATCTACTATGACTACGGTAATAATGTGGTCTACCAGGACAACAGCGTCTACGTCAATAATCAGGATGTGGGAACCGCTGAAGAGTACACTCAGCAGGCCAGTCAACTGGCTCAGGCTGGTGCTTCGGCGGATGTCAGTGACCAGGGGAAATGGATGCCGCTGGGCGTGTTCGCACTCTCACCGACGGGGGAAACCAAGTCGGACAATGTGGTCGAACTGGCTGTGAACAAGGATGGAATCCTGAGAGGGAATTTCACCGATACCAAGACTAAGAAGACGCAGCAGATTCAGGGCTCGGTCGATAAAAAGACTCAGCGGGCAGCCTGGACTGTCGGCGACGATAAAAACACGGTCTACGACACGGGGATCTATAACCTCACCAAAGACGAAGCACCCCTGCTGGTTCACATTGGCAAGGAAAAGACCGAGCAATGGCTGATGGTTCGTCTGGATCAGAAAGATAAGAACACCGACGGGAGCAGCACCTCTACTTCAGGGAACTAACTGTCGATGTTTGACTCTGTATGAACAACCTGCAACCGAACTGGTCAACCTGGCCAGTTCGGTTTTTTATGCGCTGGATTGGGAAAGACTACGGTTTCTGCAGCGGTGCCAGATAATCGATGCGATAATCCTGAGGGTAGGGCAGCACGAAGTTCTCCTGTGCCCACTGATCCCACTTTCGGGCAAGTTGCTGAACTCGTTCCGGTTCCGTTTTAGCAAGATCGTTCAGCTCAGTCCGGTCGCGGGAGACATCATACAACTCCCAAGGGCCGCCCCGGGTGGCAGCCAGTTTCCAGCGACCCTCGCGAATTGCCCGGTTTCCCTGGTGCTCGAAGTAGAGAGTCCGTTCGGATTGAGGTTTACCCTGAAGTAAAGGCAGCAGGCTGCGTCCCGGCAGGGGAATCGTCGGTATATTATCCCAGCTTTCCGGATATGCGACCTGGGCTGCCTCCAACAGGGTGGGGACAATGTCGATAATGTGTGCGGGCGTGGAGATGATTTTGCCGGACTGCTTCACACCGGCAGGCCAGTGGACGATTCCGGGAGAGGCGATGCCTCCTTCGTGATTATAATGCTTGTAGAGACGCCAGGGGGTGTTGGAGGCATTAGCCCAGCCGGAACCGACACTGTGATGCGTATCCGGGCCTCCCATGCGATCAAGCTGATCACCCCAATAGAGTGTATTGTTGCGACTGGAACGGATATCAAAGCCAAATGGATCCCATTCTGCACAGGCTCCGTTATCTGACGTGAAAATGATCAGCGTGTTCTCCAACTCGTTGTTCTGACGCAGGCTGGTTAAGACGCGTCCTACATTCTGATCCAGACGGTCAACCATCGCAGCGAAGATTGCCATGCGGCGTGCCAGATCCCCGCGGCGGTCAGTGGGCAGTGAATCCCAGGCCGGGTTGACGCGTGCTTCGGCTTCTCCCCAGTCCCAGTAACGGGATCGCGGCGAGAGTTTGGTTACTTCAGGTACGATCCCCAGCTTTTTCATGCGTGTCAGTCGCTGTTGCCGGACCTGATCCCAGCCGATGTGGTAGCGATCTGCGTATTTATCGATTTCCTTATTCGGGGCATGCAGTGGGAAGTGCGGGGCGTTGAATGCGAGGTAGAGGAACCAGGGCTGATCGGGATTACGTCGGCCCATCCGCATGAAATCAATGGCATAGTCCCCCAGGGCATCTGTCCCGTAGAACTCTCCCTTAGGATAAGTATGCGTATCGCGGGTCGCGGGGAGACGGGTGAAATGATCGACGTCCCAGAACGTTTTGGCGCTGACCAGCGTCCCATAAAATTCTTCAAAGCCGTGCTTGGTCGGATCTTCTGTTCCGAGGTGCCATTTACCAGAGAGAAACGTGCGGTAGCCACCCTGCTGTAAAATCTGGGCAACCGTGATCGCCTGATCGTCGAGATGTCCCTGGTAGCCGCGCTGATTCAGGTTCCTCGTCATGTGTCCCAGTCCGACGCGATGCGGGTATTGCCCGGTCATGATCGATCCGCGAGAAGGACAGCAGCGTCCGGTGTTGTAGAACTGAGTCAGCCGCACCCCCTCTTTTGCCAGCGAGTCGAGTTGCGGTGTTTCGATTTCACCACCAAAACAACCAAGGTCGGAGTATCCAAGATCGTCAGCGACGATCAGCAGGATATTAGGCCGCTGGGCTGCGGACAGATGATCCAGGGGGAGCAGCAGTGCCAGCAGCAGACAGGTCAAGCCGCACAGAGAGTGGCTGATTCGGTCCAGGGGAGCAGAGGGCATAATGATTCTTCCTGTTGAGCGTCTTAAGAATGTTCGGAAGCCGGGATCCCGACTTTTCTCAGCTTAACCACTCCTCGGGCTGGCTTCCAGAACCAGTTGCCGATTCGCGGGGAATTACGGTTGGTGGACGTCTGGATAAATAAGTGTTGCCTGGAATCATCATATTTCTGAATCCGTGTTTGACAAGGTATATGCGTAAGCTAGGATAGGGTAAATACGTTGAGTGCGGCGATTGTTTGATTGCCCTCAGGTCGAGAAGCTCAGCAATCAGAAATATCATGTGTCTCGTACATATTTTGAGATAAAGGGTTACCAAGATGAATCTGCAGAAGTCTATAACGAGCAAGGGCTTGCTTTGTCTTCTCACACTCTTTTTGATCGTGAACTACGAATCACAGGCGCAGGAATCTGCTCCCAATGCTGCTCCCCAAAGTATTGATCCGAATCTGTCTCCCCGCCAGAAGTATGCTGCTCTGATGAGTGAAGCACACAAGGCGCGACTGAATCAGCATTATTCGAAGTATTACAAAGCGACCCTGGGGGTTGTTGCCACAGATGCTTCCGGTCCTCTGGCCGCTCATCTGACAAATGGTGCTCCCGACTGGTGGACTGGTGTGGGAACGAACCTGGATGGCAATCCGGGGTATGGTGTGGTCATCATGCATGTCGCTCCCGGCTCACCAGCCGACAAGGCAGGGCTGATGAAATACGACATCATCCTTTCGT
Source organism: Gimesia chilikensis (assembly GCF_007744075.1). Taxonomy (NCBI): domain Bacteria; kingdom Pseudomonadati; phylum Planctomycetota; class Planctomycetia; order Planctomycetales; family Planctomycetaceae; genus Gimesia; species Gimesia chilikensis. The sequence goes on from NZ_CP036266.1 coordinate 2,156,441, forward strand.
TCGGCAAGCATCGTCTGGCTTCCGTCCGTCAGTTGAACGCGCTTCTGGCGAAAGCAGAGCCCGGGCAGAATGTGACTCTCTCTGTAATCCAGGTGGGAGAAAAGGGCGCTGTCAGCAAAGTCAATGTGACACTGGGTTGGGCCGAGCGGATCAACGCTCCTGCTGGTGGAAATCCTCCACGGACTTTCACTCCCCAGTTTCCGAATGCTGCCAAATTTGGTAACGATGATGAATATCTTGCCAATCCCAAAGCACCGATGCAGTATCAGTATGCGGCTCCTTATGAGTACGCTCCCAAGCTGAACTCTTCGATGCCCATGGACTTCGAAGGCAGCCTTTCTGATAAGTAAGCGAATCAAGCTTAAGCGAAAAAATTCACAGGCGATGCTCACCTTGGGCATCGCCTGTTTTCGTGCCGGTCTGCAGAAACTTGTCTGAAACGGACCTTCACGTCGAATTCGATTAGCCACTTCAGAGAAACTATGAGGATCAGAACGTGAGATTCACCAGCGGGTTTGTCCAGCGTTTTCGTGAATAAAGACAAATTCAAAGCCGGAAATCGCTGAATTCAGGCGGCTTTACTGGCGATCACACTCAAAGTCCTGTAAAATCGAACGATATTGACCCCTTGAATAACGCAATGGAGGCGATGCAGCGAAGTGAGGAAGACACTGCAGAGCAAGAAAAAACAAAAATCTGATCCTACTGTCATTGGTTGGCGTGAATGGATCAGTCTTCCAGATCTGGGAATTGGCCTGATCAAAGCCAAAGTTGATACGGGCGCACGTTCCTCATCGCTGCATGCTTATGACCTGCATCGGTTTGAGCGGGATCAGGAGGAATGGATTCGCTTCAAGGTACATCCTGTCCAGCGCCGGACACACGAAGTCGTCGAAGCTGAGGCCCGCATCTTCGAATATCGCTCGGTTCGCAGTTCCAGTGGCAAGGCAACCATGCGACCTGTCATTGTGACCAATATCGAACTTCTCGGCTTCAACTGGCCCGTGGAACTGACTCTTGCGAATCGGGATGAAATGGGCTTCAGAATGCTGCTCGGACGCGAGGCGTTCCGTCAGCGTTTTTTTGTGGATGCGGGTAAATCTTACTATGGCGGTAAGCCTCCTCGAGAGAAACGAACCTGAGTGCAGCCTTTTTTACTGCAGACTCAGGTTAGAAAAGGATAACTCATGAAACTGGCAATCCTGTCGTGCAGCCCGAGATGTTACAGTACGCGGCGGCTGCGCGAAGCTGCCGAACACCGCGGATTTAAAGTCAAGGTTCTCAACACACTCAAATTTGCCATCGATCTCAAGCAGGCCGAACCCGACCTGTTCTTTCGACAGAAATCGATCTCCGATTACGATGCGGTCCTCCCACGTGTCGGTGCCTCGATCACCTACTTCGGAACCGCTGTTGTCAGGCAGTTCGAGCAGATGGACATTTTCTGTGCCAACACCTCGGCCGGTATCACCAATTCACGCGATAAACTCCGTAGTCTGCAGATCCTCAGCCGGCACCAGATCGGTATTCCGCAGACGACATTCGTTCGCGATAAAAAAGATGTGCTCCCCGCAATCGAACGGGTAGGGGGCGCACCGGTTGTCATCAAACTGCTGGAAGGAACGCAGGGGATCGGCGTTCTGCTGGCGGAATCCGTGAAGTCCGCGGAAGCCATCATCGAACTGCTGCAGAACCAGAAGCAGAACGTGCTGATTCAGAAGTTCGTCGCGGAAAGTAAAGGACGCGATATCCGGGCGTTTGTGGTCGGGGATCGTGTTGTGGCTGCCATGCGGCGTGTCGCCCAGGGGCAGGAGTTCCGCAGCAACGTCCACCGTGGCGGTCTGACCGAACCGGTCGTTCTCGATGAAACCTATTGTAAGACCGCGGTCCGGGCTTCTCAAATCATGGGTCTGAAAGTCGCCGGCGTTGATATGCTTGAGGGCAAAGACGGTCCCCAGATCATGGAAGTCAATTCCTCGCCGGGGCTGGAAGGGATCGAAAAATGTACCCAGCTGGATATCGCCGGGGCGATCATTGACTACATCGCCGCTCAGGTGGATTTCCCGGAAATCGATCTCAGGCAACGGCTCACCGTCAGTCGTGGATATGGTGTGACCGAGATTTATATTCCCGAGGGTTCAGAATACGTAGGCAAGACGATCCAGGCTTCCGGCCTGCGAGATAAGGATATCAACGTCCTGACGCTCTATCGCGGGACGACGGTGATCCCCAACCCCCGTTCAGATCGGATACTGGAGTCCAACGACCGGCTGCTCTGTTTTGGAAAACTCGACTTCATGCGGGATCTGATTCCTGCTAAAACCCGTCGTAAGAGGCGGCCCAAAGTCATGGATTTGCCGGATCTGCCGGTGGCTGAAGAGGTGCTCTCGGAAGCCGGGCACGGAGCAAGCGATGCCTCAGGCACTGAATAAGGCTGACGTTAGATGAAGAAAATCCGTCCGCGTAAATCGATCGACCAGTGGAATGGCGATCCGATTCCCCCCGGCACTTCCCGTGATGTGAAGCTGGCTGTCAGCGAAAGCTACAGCAGTATGAATGTAAAGATTCCTATTCATATCCGCCGCGCCAAGGAAGAGGGGCCGGTCGTTTTTGTGACGGCTGCGCTGCACGGCGATGAAATCAACGGCACCGGGGCGATCCGTAATCTGATCCAGGATACAGAATTGCATCTGCTGCGGGGCTCCGTGATTTTCGTACCCGTACTGAATCTGCTCGCCTTTGACCGGCACTCGCGTTATCTGCCGGATCGGCGCGACTTGAACCGTTCATTCCCCGGCTCCGCGAATGGCAGTCTGGCCAGTCGCATGGCGCGAATTATCTTCGACGAAATCGTTTCCCGCAGTGACTATGGAATCGACCTGCACACTGCGTCGGTGCGGCGAACCAACTATCCTAACGTACGAGGTGACCTCTCCAATAAGGAAGTTCGACGACTGGCCCAGGCATTTGGCTCTGAAGTTATCATCAATGGCAAGGGGCCCCAGGGAGCTTTCCGGCGTGAAGCCTGTTCCATCGGCTGTCCGACCATCATTATGGAAGGGGGCGAGGTCTGGAAGGTCGAGCCGGGCATTGTGGAGTCGGCGGTGCGGGGGGTGAAGAACGTACTCCGCGATCTCGAAATGCTTGAAGGGGAACATGAGAGTCCCGATTACCAGGTCATTATCGATAAGACCAACTGGGTCCGTGCCGAGCGGGGAGGCTTCCTCAAGTTCCACGTTAAGCCCGGTGATATTGTCGAGAAAGATCAGCCCCTGGCAACTAACACCACGATTCTGGGCCGCGAACGCAGCATGCTGTATGCCCCCTTCGATTCGGTCGTCATCGGGATGACCACGTTGCCAGCGATCAGCCCCGGCGAGCCTGTCTGTCACCTCGGCAAACTGCCTCCCGAGACCAGGCTCTCCCGGATCAGGCGTTCCCGCTCTGAAGAGGACAGCCTGGAAGGACAGGTCGCCGAAGAGCTTTCGACCAACCTCGTAGTCGAAGAGCCCACTGACGAAGCGCAGCAGCTCCGCCAGCACTCGGAAGGCAACGGCGAAGCGACTGCAGCGGAATAGTCGTAAAGTCCTGCAGCACCGTTTTCAGTCTCCCTCAACAGGGAAACTCTACTTTGACTGCAGCTCAAAATCGAACTTGTTTTTGCCTTCGACGACCTCTTTTTTCAGTTCGGATTTGCTGTTATACCTTTCTGGAATCGGATCTTTCTTGAACGTATCCTTGGGCAGTTTCAGCTTGGGCACCCCCTGATCGGAGCTGGCAAAGGTGTCAACGGGAATCACTTCCGCAACGCCAGAGTCTTCTGACTGGCGGGGGCTTTCCGGCGGGGCAGTGATGATGGTGATACTGTGAGGGCCTGGAACGGCTCCCTTCAGTTGATCACGGTACGTCAGCGTGTAGTTCCCGGAGCTGTCAGTACGACCTGACGAGGGATTCCCTTTTTGCGGTGAAAAAATCACGACGGCGTTGGTCAGCGGTTTTCCGTCCATCGTCACGACCCCGGAGACCGGGGCCAGTTTGATGTCATCCCCACCCCGGGAGCATCCCAGGCAGACCAGGGGGACGGTCAAGAATAACAGTGTGAGAACGCGCCTCGGCTGTGCGGCCTGAAGCGTCAGTTTGGTTTCCTGGTACATTAAAATAGCATTCCTGCGCTGGAGTAATATTGCAAAACCCGGTTTCAGCCAGATGCGGAAACCGGGATCGTCTTGTCATCACGCATTGTCAATTAAAAATCACCGATCACGTTGTGGTCGTTGATGGCAGCCAGGTAGATCAGAGTCTCGGCATCAACGTTTTCGCTGATGAATCTCACCCGACCGTCGCCCAGCAGGAAGTGGCAGCCACCTGTGTGTGAGCTGCTTAAGCTCCATGCATATTTGAGGCCGTCCGTCTGGTTGATTCCGTTGATCAGGTAGATGGTCGAAGGAATCGGTGCAGTCGAAGATCCCTGCCAGTTGCGGACCAGTGCCGTGTGGTAAGGCCAGTCGCCATAGTTACCGGCTGTCGCGCTGTTGAGCGGAGAAGAACCGATCCAGATGGCTCCCGAACCACGGTCTTCGGTGGTACGTTCTCCGATCATGATCACGTTGCTGGAACCGTCGGTCAGGTCCCGCATGCGGGTGACGGCGTGGTTGTTAAACGCTCCCGTGTAACCCTGTGTGGTTGACGCGGTCAGGTACCGGGAAGGGGAGTACAGAGCCGGGTAGTTCGATTTTCCCCATGAATTGATGTTGGTGTTGACGCCATCCATGGGATCCGAGGGGCAGTTCAATGTCGGGATCACGGTATTGATCACGGTTGGCTGCAGAACGACACCGGCTACGGTGCGCCAGGGAGCGTTCATATTGAGCTGGTTGTAAAGGTTGGTCTGATCCATGAAGGGCAGCAGCATCACGCTCCAGCCCAGGTAGCTTTCCGTGGGGATGTCGCCGGCGATGGTGCGGACACTTTCCACCTGCATCTGCGGGAAGGTGCGGTGGGTTTCATGGTAGTTGTGCAGCGCCAGGCCAATCTGCTTCAGATTGTTTTTGCAGGAACTGCGCCGTGCCGCTTCGCGTGCCTGCTGGACTGCCGGTAAGAGCAGGGCGATCAAAATGGCGATGATGGCAATCACGACCAGCAGTTCGATCAGGGTGAAGCCACGTTTGACGTTAAGCAGTCTCATTTTCGTCTCCGAACAAGGATAAAAAGAAAGAAATGGAAAACCAGAATCTTGTATTCTTATCCTGTTTCCGGAGGTTCCGAAAACGTATACGCAGCAGGTTTGAGACAGAAATAAGGCTAAAGGGACCTGCCCTTGAGGGGCTCGCAGAATGATGCTGAGTAGTTCGTAAATCTCACGATAAGAACGCAAAATTTGTGTTGGAACAGCAACTCGTATCAACAGAGCCTGTGCGAGACCAATAGCTGAGCGCCGGGACGAAAAGTAAATGCCTGTTGCGATTGCTTTTTCAAGCTGACGCGACATTAAACACTCCAAAGTTTAAAAAGCAACGGAAAAAAATTGGAAATTTCTGGAAATTTTTGGGGAATGTCTTACCCGGTGACCGCCGGCGATACCTAATTCAAATTCGGACAATCTCTTACGTACGGGAAGCCTCCAGGATCGCCAGGCAGGGCACACGCCCCGACCACTTGTTTGCTGGTGAAGTAGTTCGGAGATTCTCTTTGACCGGTCCGGGGTTATCCGGTATCGTTCGTCTCTCAACGACTCCGCCTGCAGGAAGCCAACGGTTCGGCGGGGTTGGAAAACCGGAGGCTCCGGTCCACGATCATTCCAGGGAGGACAATCATGATCTACCGCTGTCTGCTGTCGCTGCTGCTCCTGTCCAGCCTGACCAGGTTCTTGCAGGCCGACTCGCTCCCCCTGGAAGCCGTCAAACCCCTGCTGCCAGCCGCCGACGACGAAACCCGGGCCCTCCGGGCGCTGCGGGAGTGGAGCGAGGCCCATCGAAACTGCACCAGGGTCGAGGCTAAATTTCTTCGTATCTGGTATGACGATGTATTTGAAGTCCAGAAACATGCAGCAGGCGAATTCAGCTATCTGGGACCGCATCGTGGTTTCGTGAAATGGAACGCTCTTGCCCGAAGACCCAGGGAAGAATCTCTCAAACGGGGAAGGCGGGGGAAAGCTTACGAATATCAGGATACTGAACCTGAGGCCTGGTACTGGCTCACGGACCGGTTGTTGAAGATCGATGAGTCTGAAAAAACAGTCGATATTTTTCCTGTTCCTCAAGGGTCTATGATAATTGTTTCGTTCGATTTTGGCGATTTTTTTAAGTCCGTCGACAGCCCCCTTTTGTTTGTTCCCGGAATGCCAAATAAGAAACGCCTTGAAAGTATGATTCAGGGCAGCATGTTCCAGGTCATTCGCGAAAACAAAAGTCATATCTGGATCGCGGGGAAACCCAAACCCCCCAAGCAGGCTGCGATATATCAGGAATTTAAGCTTTACCTGGCAAAGGCGCCCTGGCGACTGAAAGCCATTCAATTGATTCATCCCGGCGGAAATCAGTCGAGCGTTTATATTTTTTCGGAAGTTAATTTTGAACCCGGGGAATGGGATGAACCTGACCTCACTGGCTATAAAATACTGAATGATCTGACGAAAGAACCGTTCGAATGGCCCGTCGAAGCCCGCTACCCAGGCTCGGACCCGGAGACGAGAGAACGCGGGCCAGTCGAAGCCCTGCGGCCTCAGCAGCCAGGCCCGGATTGGATCCACTTTCTCAATCCAATGTTCACACTGGGATTTGCTCTCTGGGAAATGGTCCACTAAGATCAAAGGGTCCCCATGTTCATCCGATTGCCGGAGTATTGCCGCCATGCAGAGGTCCCTTGAAACTGAAAAGATTGAGAAGCATCTCGATGTGATTGGAATCCTGTTTATGGTCATGGCTGGCTTCAGTCTGCTCACGGTAGTATTCATTCCGTTCCACTTCATGTTGTTCCAGTCGTTCACGGATCATTTTCCGCGTCAGGCCAATGGTCCCGATCCCCGGAGAATGATTCAGGACATGCAACCGTTTATTTATATTGTCTATGCCATGATCGGTCTGTTCTCATTGTTCTTTGGCGCAATTTTGCTGGCGGCCGGCATCAACATCCGCCGCAGAAGACACTTCACCTTTTGCGTGGTCGGGTCGGCGCTGATCTGCACTTCCTTTCCTCTGGGGACCGCTCTGGGGATCTGGTCTTTATTGACCCTGTTGAATAAACAGACCCGGCCACTGTTCGAACAGCGGACCGATCTGGGCGATGCCGACTTTCTGGATTGAATGATTGAGGAATCCCTCTGATGCCCATGACCAAAGCCAGCCAGCTCAACCTGATTGGCACCCTGTTTCTGATGCTGGGGATTCTGTCGATCTTCAATCTGGTGTTTTTGAGTCAGATCGGAGAGCAGGTTAAGGCAAACTCCCTCGCGAATGCAGATCTCCGTACGCCCGACGGAAAACCGTATGACGGCTTGAAAGAGCAGCGTGCGATGCAGCAGAGCTTTCTGCTGGGCATGCTGATTTTCTCGATCGGTTTCACCGTGATCAGTCTCCTGACCGGTACTTTTATCTTGAAACGGTTCAGTCATCGATCCTGTATTGTCGGGGCTGTTGTGACTATGATTGCATTTCCCCTGGGGACCATCCTCAGCGGCTGGGCATTGTTCGTACTCTGTAACCGGAACACAAAACAGCTGTTCCAGGAACGGGCAGCGCTGCGGGAAACGGACTTTCTCGAGTGAGGAAGGCAGGGAAGGGAATTGATCAGGTCGATGCAAACCGCAAAAAGAAGTAAACAGCTCAAAATTGCCGCCTGGCTGATTATCGGTCTCGGAATCGCGAGCCTGGCCATCCTCCCCCGCATGGCAGCAGGTTTTCCTAATCTCGAAATTCAACCCGGACCTCCTCCGATCCCCCTTGATCCCGAGGAGACGGCCAGGTACGAACAGATGGAGGAAATCGGGAATTATGCCTTTGGTGCTCTTTTTCGATTCATTCATTTCTGGGCCTGGTTTTATCCGATCAGTTGCCTTCTGGTGGGCGCAGTAATTTTACATCGCAGGTTTTATACGCTATCCGTATTGGGGGCGGTGCTGGTTTTTACCGGTGTCTTTCCGATCGGCATGATTCTCGGCGGTTGGGCAATATTCCTGCTCTGTAACCGGGATACGAAACAGCTTTTTCAGAAACAGACCGAACTGCGGGAAACGGACTTCCTCGATTGAAATATTTCTGCTTCTGTGGCAGCACGAACATTGACAGAACTACTCTACCGACCATAATTCTCCGGTTGTGAATCTGTCTGCAAATCAAACTCTCGAGGTTCTTTTGAACGAACAGAAACAAACGCGGCTCAAGCGGGCCGGTAAGCTGCTGATCCTCTGGGGCGTCCTGCATCTGACTCTGCTGCTGGCTGTGTACCCGATGATCTCCGCGATGAATGAGGGGATGCAGCAGATCATTGAACAGCCTGCACAGAAGCAGGCGCCGGAACAGGTCTCGGCCCGGTTTCGCTCGATCATGCAGACCGCGGTCACGCTCGTGGAGATCTGCCTCTGGGCTTATCCCGTCATCTGCCTGTTGACCGGCGTTTGGATTCTGCAGACGCGTCACCTCACCGGGTGTGTTGTCGGGGCCGCCCTGGTCTGTGTCTCCGTTCCCCTGGGAACCATCCTCGGGATCTGGACGCTGATCCTCCTGCGGGACTCTGAAATCAGAACCCTGTTTGATCCACAGACGTCCGCACGGAATCTCAGCGATGCGTAGCAGACTTTCACCTTCAATTTCAATTCTGACGCCCTGTACCCGCAATCTACAAAAACGCCTCTGTTCAAAATCGCGCTCAGAGAAGATAATAGAGCCGTAAAAGCTGACGCCGAACATTTTAGAAAGATGCATCATGGAACCCCTGGATCTGAAGCAGTTTGAATGGAAAATCAAAGTTCGCCAGTTGACGATGGACGACTTCGACGAACTGGTGGAAATGGAAAAACAGTGTTTTCCCGGCATGCAGACCTGGGGACGTGAGCACATCGAGAGCCAGCTCACAACCTTCCCGGAGGGACAGCTCTGCGTCGAGATCGACGGGCGGCTGGCCGCTTCTTCGTCGAGCCTGATTCTCGACTATGATCCCGCGCTGGAATGGCACAACTGGAAAGCGGTCGCCGATGACGGCTATATCCGCAATCACAATCCCAAGGGGGATACGCTCTACGGGATCGAGATCATGGTCCATCCCGAATTCCGGGGGATGAAGCTTTCCCGTCGCCTCTACGATGCCCGTAAGGAACTCTGCCGGACTAAGAATCTGTCCCGTATCATTATCGCCGGTCGCATTCCCGGCTATCACCACTATGCCAAAACCCTCTCGGCACGCGAATACATTGAAAAGGTGGTCGATAAGGCGATTTACGATCAGGTTCTCACCGCACAGCTGGCCAACGGCTTCTCCGTGGAAGGGCTGATTCCCAATTACCTGCCCTCCGATACCGAATCCTGCGGCTATGCGACCTACCTCGACTGGACCAACCTCGATTACGTCCCCGGTGCCAAACGCAAGTTTCACAGCACGGTGGAACAGATCCGCATCTGCGTCGTCCAGTACCAGATGCGTTCCGTCAAAGGCTTCGATGAGTTCGCCCAGCAGTGCGAGTTCTTTCTCGATACGGCCTCCGATTATAAATGCGACTTCATCCTCTTTCCGGAACTGTTTACTACGCAGCTCCTCTCCTGTGTGGAACCGACGCGGCCCGGGCAGGCCGCCCGTCGGCTGGCGGAATTCACACCCCAGTATCTCGATTTCTTCACCGAGATGGCGGTCAAGTACAACGTCAACGTCATCGGCGGTTCGCAGTTCGTGGTCGAGCACGGCACGCTGTATAACACCTCGTATCTGTTCGGCAGAGACGGTTCGATCGGCAAGCAGTACAAAATTCACATCACCCCCAGCGAACGTAAATGGTGGGGCGTGAGCCCCGGCGACCGCGTCGAAGTCTTCGACACCGACTGTGGCAGGATCGCGATTCAGATCTGCTACGACATTGAGTTCCCGGAACTGACCCGCATCGCGGCTCAGAAGGGGGCGCAGATCGTCTTCGTTCCCTTTAACACCGATACCCGCCACGGCTATCTCCGTGTCAGACACTGTGCCCAGGCACGCTGCGTGGAAAATCATCTGTATGTCGCCATCTCCGGTTGCACGGGCAACCTGCCTTTCGTGGAGAATGCAGACATTCATTACGCTCAGTCCGGGATCTTTACCCCCGCGGATGTCGAGTTCGCTCGCGACGCCGTCGCCGCGGAATGTAATCCCAATGTCGAAACCGTGATTATCCACGATCTCGACTTCGAACAGCTCAGACGTCACCGTGAGTCGGGCAGTGTCCAGAACTGGAACGACCGCCGCACGGAACTTTATCGGGTCGTATATCAGGAAGATGGCAACTCCTTTGAAGTCTAGTGGGCGTTGCAAATCAGGGTTTAATCTCGCGATCAAAGCCGAAATCCTTTAAAATCCAGGGGAACGAAATCAATCCTGTCCCCGAGAAATAAAGTGTATTTCAAATGGTTATGGAATCCGAACAGAAAGTCCGCGTACAACGGGAACGTGTTATGCTGGAATCTTATAGTGGAATCTCCAAAAAAGCGGGGATGCCCCCGGGATCGCTGGTCCATGTGGGAGACTTTGATGAAGAAGACACCCGGATCTCGGTCGTCGACTATTCCCCCGGCGATCTGGAAGAGCCGGTGGTCGAAACCGTCGAGGATCTGCTCAAGTTCCGGGACAAAAAATCGATCACCTGGGTTCTTCTGGAAGGACTTAAGAATGTAGAAGTCACCGAACTCATCGGCAGGCACTTCGACATTCATCCGCTGGTTCTGGAAGACATCCTCAACACGCACCAACGTCCCAAGTTCGAGGAATACGATGATTATCTCTACATTGTCCTCAAAGGGCTGACCGTTGCAGATGAGTCCGTCGCTAACGAGTCCGTTGCCCCCGATAAGTTTGAAGTCAACTACGAACAGATCAGTATCCTGGTCCTGAATGACTTCGTCTTCACTTTCAAGGAACAGAAAGACGAACTCTTTCTCCCCCTGATTCAGCGTATCCGCAACCAGACCGGGAAAATCCGGTCCCTGGGGACCGACTATCTCACCTACGCCATCATCGATTCCATCGTCGACCAGAACTTTGTCCTGCTCGATACCATGGACGAACGGATCGATGCCATCGAAGAAGAACTGCTCGACGATCCTGATTCCTGCACACTGACGTCCATCCAGCATCTCAAGCGGGAACTGATCGACATCCGCCGGGCAACCTCGCCGCAGCGCGAACTGGTCGCCGCCATTCTCCGCTCGGACCATGTTTTGTTCAGCGAGAAGGTCGACATCTATTTCCGCGACGTTTACGATCACGTGCTCCGCATCAATGAATCGGTCGATTCCTACCGCGACATGCTGGCCGGGCTGCTGGATATTTATGTCTCCAGTATCAGTAACAAAATGAACGAAGTGATGAAACTTCTGACGGTCTTCGCCTCGATTTTCATCCCGTTGACCTTCATCGCCGGTATCTACGGCATGAACTTTGAGTACATGCCCGAGCTGAAATGGAAATGGGCCTACCCCACGTTGTGGGTCTTCTTCGTGACCATCCCCATCGTGTTGTTGATTTATTTCAAAAAGAAAAAGTGGTTGTGACTTCAAGTTGCTTCCCTGCATCATGACTGGAAACCGACGGGGCAAACTCCACATCCAGTTCACCGCTTCCCATTTCCACCTGATCTTCGCGCACCCTTTTCGGTGATTTCGCTGAACAGTTTGACCTTGATCCGCTGTTTCCGAATCGTATCGTTGTGCAATTGTGCTTCGCGCGCGAGGCGGGTGATGCGTGCACTGGAATTTCACGAACAAGTGACGCAGCAGCACCTGAATCCTGGTCGATTTCCGACTGTTTTCACCGGAACACGCGGCACCACTTCGCATTGTCTCGTAAGATTTCAAATCATTTCGGAGCACTTTCAGAGCATTTCGCAGGCAACTCACTGCATATTCAGAATGACTCAGCTCGATTTCAGCTTGCATTTTCTCTTGACCTCCCCGTGCCGTTCCAGACAATCTCCAACATCATCAACAGTGAAACCAAAGCAGACGCTCTTCGGCCCCTCAACAGAAACGTTAGCGTACCACCGCCACAAAATCAGGCTCAATTCTGCCTGATGACACAAACCCGGAATCATACCCGTCGGCACAGCCCGGGCGAGCTGAATATCAGGCAGCAGTGAACGTCGCGCAGATCACGCGCAGAGCAAGAAGAAGCGGGCAGGGGACTCGGGAGGCTTGTGGGGGAGCTGTCGGCTTCTGATACAGCAATGACGATCCACCCATGCGTGGTACCGGCTTAGTCGTGACGTAAGGCGGTTATCGGGTCGATGCGAGCTGCCCTGCGTGCAGGCAGGATCGTTGCCAGGGTGGTGACGAATGTGCTGAACCCCAGCACCACCGCCAGCAGCCACAGGGGGAACTGGATCATGTTCTCCTGCGCGAAGGTTTTATTGAACTGGTTTTCCATAATCGAAACGGTCATCATTTCAATCGGTATCTTGATTACCAGGCCAATCACCACCGCGCACAGGCCGCCTATCAATCCGATTAAGGCTCCTTCGATCAGAAACAGCAGCTGAATCTGTCCCTCGCGCGCTCCCAGCGCTTTCATAATGCCGATTTCCCGTGTGCGTTCGACGACGCTCATGACCATCGTGTTGGCGATGCCCACTGCAGAGATGACTAACGCAAAAATCGCAACCAGCGAGACGATCAGTGTCACCTGCCGTACCTGTTCCTGAATGAATTCGACTAAAGAGATCAGCGAATATTCCCGCAGTCCCAGGTCGCGAATCTGTTTTGAGACGGCTTTGAGGTTCGACTCATGATCAACCTGCACAGTCGCTTGATAAAAGCCTTCTTTTTCAATGTGCGGTATACGCAGCGCAAATTGTGTGGCGGTTTTGATCGGCAGCAGGAAATCGGCCATACCGTTGGCGCTGTCGAGTCCTACTTCATCATTGACTTCGCTCTCGGTTGGGCAGCGATAGATTCCCACCACCGTAAACTCCTCAGCGATAATTTGCTCCTGCGGCTCCACTGATTGAGACGGTTCGGCAGGTGTCGGCTGAAATGCTTTCTTCAGCGCGGCGCGTTCCTCTTCGGAAAATTCCAGCTGATCGATGAGTGTCGGTATGCGATCCAGTGCGCTGTTTAAGGCCGTTAACTCTTCCTTATCGAACTCAACTTCGCCGCCGCTACGCTGTGAGAGCGAGTACGCTACCCCTTCCGCTCCCTGGCGGTATTCGATTCTGACTTTGGTGCCGATCAACTCACGCAGCTGGGGCTCTGAGATGTATCCCCATTTCCAGGCGACAAACTCGTTGAGCAGAATCGCCGGTTCGTTGTCCGACTCAAAGACCTTGCCCACCAGCATCCGGTCCTGTAAGACTTTTTCGTTCACGGCGACCGAATCGCCCATGCCCTTCATCTCCCGCTCACCCTGGATCATTGACACATAACTGGACATCCTGGGATGGACCGTTTCGACATGTGCGAATGCTTCGATCTTATTAATCCGCTCCCGTGTGAGTCCGACACTCTCACTGCGATGTTCGAATTGCCAGTGGCGAATCAGCATTCGACGAATCCGGGCACGGCGGGCCTCGTCCAGATCGCCTTCCACTTTCAGATTCTCCTCTGGGATCGCTTTCTCGTCAGTGCTCCAGTTCTGTGAAACGTGGATCTGTCGCAACTGTTTGCTCATACTGAAGACCCGCATCACGGCCTCCTGCACGCCGCTCCGCGAAGCGAGCGCAAAGAGCAGCATCAGCGAACCAATCACGACGCCCACCAGTGAGAGCACCATTCGGGTTTTCTGCCGACGGATGGCCAGCAGGGACATGGAGACCATATCAGGGAACTTCATCAGTGGTCAGCCCCCGAATCGCGGTCCAGTCGACCATCCTGCATGTGCAGCACGCGCGTGGCAAAACGGTAGGCCAGTTCTTCATCATGCGTGACCAGTATCGTCGCTGTCGCGGAATTATCAGTGAAGCGGCGGAGTGATTCGAGGATCTCCCCTGCGGTCGACGAATCGAGATTGCCCGTTGGTTCATCCGCCAGCAGCAGCTCCGGCCCGTTCATCAGTGCTCGCGCAATCGCCACCCGCTGCTGCTCACCCCCCGAGAGTTCACTGGGCCGATGCTGGGTTCGTGCGGCTAAGCCGACAGCCGCTAATGCCTCTTCTGCAGCCATCATGCGTTTCGACTTTTCCCAGCGGTCAAATACCAGAGGCAATTCCACGTTCTGTAACGCCGTACGCCACGGGATGAGGTTAAAGGCCTGAAAAATCATCCCCACACACTCTCGCCGATAGTCGGCCATCTCCGCCGGGGGAAGCTCAGAGAGCATCTTTCCCGCCACGCAAATTTGCCCGCTCGTGGGACGATCCAGCCCTGCAATCAGATTCAGCAGCGTCGATTTGCCCGATCCCGATTTTCCCAGCAGGGCCACCCGTTCACCTCGTCGCACAGCAAACGAAACGTGACTCAACGCGTTCACAGCGGCCTGAGTTTGACCGTATGCCTTCGAGACATCGGTAAGTTCGACAAGAATATCGCTGGCATCGTGCGGCATAAGTATTCAACGATTCAACTGGGACTGCTGATAGATCTCTATCGGACCGATTCACAAGTGAATCAGATCAGGATGAAATGACATTCGCTCATAAATCAGGACACTCAGGGCTTCCGGTTTCGTCTGTTCTAATCGGGCCTATGTCTAACTCTGGTCGCATGGTCACTACTTCCGCTTATCCTACCGCGAGATTCAGGTATCGCAAATAAATTCAACAGAAAAGAAGAATGCGCTGCAGGGGGATCGCCCCGGTTGGGCGTCTATGGGGAAAGGCCGCTCGAATCAAGCAACGCTCTCTAGTATTCCTGGTCAAGCTGGGATTGCGTCAGCATTCGGTACGACTCAAACTGCTTCCCGTATCGCTCCATTGACTCATGCAGCGGATGCGCGGCCGCAAGGTCAGGTTGTTTGAAGAACAGACTTTTCCAGAATCCCTGCCAGGGCAGGTAGCGGACCATGATCGAGCGCTGTTCGGCTCCCTTTTCTTCCGGAAAGAACATGATGCCGTATTCGATTCTCTCATCAGCCAGCACGGTTTCGAAGTAAACGCCCCAATCCTCAGAACATCCCCCTTGATACCATTCCGGTACAGTATGTCCGTCCTGGATCAGGTGTTCTTCCAGCAATTTGCAAACGTACGTCGCTGCCTCCAGGCAGATCTCATCCTCATCTGAGAAGTAGTCTTCTGGAATTCTGACCACGACGGCCACGTATGGATCTGTTCGTTCTTCGGGCATGACTGGAACCGTCTCTGAGATCTGGGAATTTTTCAAGATTGTCGAGTTCCCGATTGTTTTAAACAACCCCGGATTGATGCATGATTCCACAAAAAAACGCCCCGGGAGAGTGTCCCGAGGCGTATCGTCTCTCTCAAGCAGAGTTGAGTAAATTACTCAACACCGGCTGTTACGCCCTTCCAGTCATCTGTACGGAAGGGGGTCAGCGGCAGGCCTTCCTTGTTCTGTACGTTGCAGACCGGGTTGTCGGCCCAGGCGTAACGGACAGAAACAGGTTTGGCGACGGCATCGCTCCAGACTTCGATTTTGTCTTTGCCTACGATTTTGGCGTTGGCTTTGACAAATGTCTTGTCTTCACCAGCGATCGTGAATCCGATGGGAGTAGTGACGTCGAACGTATCCAGTCCGCCGCCCACATGGTCGAAGGTCAGGATGGCTTTGTTGCCTTTGATTTCCATCGATTTGTACTGCGGACTCTGGTGGACGATATCAACGCCGTAATCTTTAGCCAGCGCCCAGCGGGCCAGGCGTTTGGCCACATCCTGTTTGTTCTTGGGATGAATGTCGGATGCTTCACCCAGGTTCAGAATCACGGCTTCACCGGTGTTCGGCAGCTTGCTCATGGTCATGGTCTGGGCTTCACGCAGTTCGGCCCAGTCACTGTCGGCTGGTTCCGGTTTTTCAGCACGGAAGTCAGCCAGCTGAACCCAGTAGAAGGGGAAATCGCCCTGTTTCCACTCGTCTCGCCAGTTCTGAATCATGAAGGGGAACAGCTTACGATACTGGTAAGCCCGGCCCGCATTCGATTCTCCCTGGTACCAGATCACACCCTTGATGCCATAACCGATGGTCGGATGCAGTACGCCGTTGTAAATGTTGGCCGGACGATGGTTGCCGGTCAGCGGGTTTCGCGGAGCACGGGGACGGTTGGGAGGATTCTTGCCGGCAGCTTTGGCGTTCTTCGCAGCGGCTTTCCACTGATCGAGCCGTTTGTTGTAAGCGGCGACAGCCTGGTCGTGATTGTAGGTCTCTTCCGTTTTTTTCCATTTTTCCAGCATGGCTTTGAAAGCAGGTTCGTCTTCGAGACGCTTCCGGTTGACCCAGGCTTCAGCAGAAGAACCACCCCAGGCATTATCAATCAGCCCGATGGGAACATTCAGAGTCTGGTACAGCTGGCGACCAAAGAAGTAACCGACGGCAGAGAAGTTCGGAACGGTTGCGGGCGAGCAGGCTTCCCACTTGCCGTTAAAGTCATCCTGGGCTTCCTGTGTTCCCACCTGCGGAACCGATATCAATCGGATTTTGGGGTAGTTGGCGGTCATGATTTCCAGATCACCATCGTTGGCATTAGCGACTGTCCAGGCCATGTTTGACTGACCGGAGCAGATCCAGACTTCGCCGGCGAGGACGTCTTTCAGGGTAACGCTGTCGCTCCCCTTGATGGTGATTTCGTAAGGACCACCGACTTTCAGTGGTTCCAGATTAACCCGCCATTTCCCTTTGTCATCGGCGGTAGCGGTGTGAGACTGGCCATCGACGGTAACGGTTACTTTCGTGCCGGGTTCGTCCCAGCCCCAGAGCGGGTTCTGCTGCCCCTGTTGCAGGACCATATGGTCGCCAATAATGGCAGGCAGTTTGATTTTGGCCTGCGCCTCGTTGAGATTCATCAGATACAGACAGCTGAGTGCAAGCACTGTAGCTGCAAGTCGTTTCGCGGAAGTACAATTCATCTGTGGTTCCTTGCAGGATGAGTAAACTGGAGAAGTCATAACAAACAGTTTGCTTCTATAGCTTGAACTGAATAGACTGCATTTTCAAGCGATTCCATTCAAATCGTGACAGCAAATCTCTCAATTCATTTCTTCTAAACTGGTATGGTGATTCATGAAACGGAAAATGACTGTGCTGTGGTCCCTGGTTTTGAGTTGTAGTTTTCTCCCCCTGGTTCAGGCGGAAAACAAGAAGCCCGCCGAGAAACGCTACGTAATCATTCACGCCGATGACGCCGGCATGTCGCACTCGGTGAACCTCGCCACCATTGAAGGCATGCAGAAAGGCATCGTCTCCTCGGCCAGTATTATGGTGCCCTGTCCCTGGTTTAAAGAATTCGCCGCCTACGCGAAACAGAACCCCGAACAGGATTTCGGCATCCACCTGACGCTGAATTCCGAGTGGAAAAACTACCGCTGGGGACCGGTCGCCTCGCGGGATCAGGTACCTAGTCTGCTCGATGAAGAGAATTATCTCTGGGACAACGTCGGACAGGTGATGCAGCATGTGAACGTCAAGGATGCCGAGAAGGAACTGCGGGCGCAGATCGAACGGGCCCGCAAATTCGGCGTCCCCCTCTCACACCTGGATACCCACATGGGGGCAGTCGTCAGTCGGCCTGACCTCTTGGAGATGTACGTCAACCTGGGCATCGAGTATCAGCTGCCGGTCCTGTTTGTGAACAATCTCGATCCGAAAAAGTATGGCGTGATCGCGGAGAAGGGCAAACAGCTCAAGGAAGTCCTGGAAAAGAACGGGCTCCCCGTGCTCGATGAACTGGTTCAGTTTTATGGCGAACCCGACTACGAAAAGCGGAAGCAGGCTTACCTCGAAAAGATTCGCGAACTCAAGCCGGGAGTCACGCAGATCATCATTCACTGCGGATTTAACAACCAGGAACTGCAGAACATCACCCACAGTTCCTCCCGTCGCGATGGCGATCGCCGCGTGTTTACCGATCCCGCGGTCATCAAAGAGGTCAAGGATCTGGGCATCGAAGTCATTACCTGGAAAGAGTTCCATGAGATGGCCAAACAGAAACTCGCCCAGGCCGAATAGCCGTAATCACAACTATTTGTTGCGTTCAATCTGTGACAGCCAGCCTTCCAGCGTAAACTCTGGTGTGCCTCTTTCCTCCGGTTTGAGGCACGCCAGCTGGCTGCGATCGATGAGCGTCAGCCCAAAGTCCGCCAGCGTGGCCCCCCGCTGATGCAGGTCGGTGCCGTACAGTCGCTCCAGTTTGATCTGCTGCGCATCACACCAGCGTCCGGAATTGACGGTTGGCATGGTTTTGATCTGCTGCACTGTCAGTGCAGGTGTTCCCAGGTGTTGCTGAATCCAGAGCAGGGCATCCGGATGAGACATATAAGGGCGATGGCCGCCTCCCGCTTCGAACCAGGCCTTCACCTTTCCCTCAGCTCCCTGGTCGGCATAGACTCGCCCGGCCTGCTCGACGACAGCCCGCGTCCCGCGCCAGGCGGTCCCGTCGTTGTCGGAGTCGATGATCCAGTCAGCATCGCCATTCATCACCAGGACGGCACAGTTGGGGGCGGCCAGTGACAGAAACTCAGGCCAGGTGAACCGTTCGCGCATCCGCTGATTGGGAACTTTCGTGCAATATTTGCTCCGCAGCGTCACATTGTCATATGCCCAGCCGGAGACGATGGCCATTTTGATTCGCGGCTCCAGTGCCGCCATCCAGCTCGCGACGGCACCCCCCAGAGAATTCCCCGCGACGCCAATGCGGCTCGGGTCCACGTCTTTCCGTTCCTGCAGGAAATCGATCCCCCGCATTGTGTCGAAGACCAGCTTACCCATGATCGGACGCCCGGCATTCCAGGCCCGCTCATGCACAGACTTCGGATCGTGGGCCCGCGTGCCCAGTCGCCCCTGAATGTGCCGCTCTTCTTCCCCAATCGGATCCATGGCCAGGCAGACGAGCCCCGCTTTCGCATAGGCTTGTGCCGCGTAATTGTACTGCCACTGGCTCTTGCTTCCTCCGTGACCATACGTCAAAACGATCGCCGGCGCAGGTGCTTTGATTTGTTTAGAGCGATACACGACCGCGGGAATTTTTGACCCCGGCTCGCTGGTGAAGACCCATTTTTCGATGACCAGGCCATCCCGTTCCAGCTCACCCCGCTTTTCGCTTTCCAGCGCGACTTTCTGTTCCGGAATCCCCAGCATGGCTTTGAGCTCGGCTTGGCTTTCCGCTCGCCATTCGGGGAACGCGACCTTCGCTGGACGAGTCGGCGGTTTCGTTTCTGCTTGCGCGGGCCCTTCCCAGTATGCGGTGTTGATGGCGAAATATTTATTCAGAAACGGCGGCTGCTTGCGGCTGGCATACCAGATGCGAAAGCGGCCATCGGGCAGCTGCATCACCGACTGACTGGTGACGTAATGCGATTCCCAGGGACGCCCTGCATTCGGACGCAGCACCGGGTTTTGCGGATGCTTATACCAGTTGAGTCCATCGATGCTCACCGCGAATCCCAGTGCGGTCGTATTCTCCCGCTCTGTCCAGTAACTGCCGTACCACATCAGGTAAGCATCGCCCAGCTTGAGAACCGTCGGATAAAACAGCCGCCCCGATTCCCAGTTCTGATCAAGCTCCAGTACCGCATCAGGAGAGACCCGCCACTTGCTTCCATCCAGGCTCGACGCATGCCGGATGCACCAGGGATCCTGCGACACATCGGTAAACCACATCTGGTACGTACGTCCGGTTTTGAGAATGGTCGGCGCGTAAACGTGTTTGAGATTATCAGAACCCGCCTCGCTCCATTCCGATCCGTTCAGGCTGTCCGCTTCGTATAACTGATGCAGGGCTGTTTCGTCATGGAAGTCTGTCGCAGAGAACCACATCCGCAGTCGCCCGTTTTCACGCAGCGTCTGACCGTTGGCTGAACGGAGCAGGGTAGGCGTTAATACGGAGTGCTCGCCATCTCCAAAGGAAAAGACCGGATTCTGCCGGTTCTTGTTGAAATGGATGCCATCATTACTGTCCGCCCGTCCCAGAACAAACATGCGATCCTGCACGGAACCGCTCGAACCACAGTACCAGAGGGAATAGGTTCCCTGTTCCAGGCTCACGCAGGGGGCGAAAATGTGTGTATCGTCGTAAGTGCCCGGGCGTCCCAGTTCCAGGATCGGTCCGTCAGTATCGCGCTGCCAGTTTTGAGGGGTGAGCCAGCGTTGTAATTCCCGCGGGATCGGTTCTGCTTGTAAGAAGAGGGGGCTACTGCCAGAGAGAATGATTAGGAGAAGCAGAACACGACAAACGGACCAACGTTTCATGGCTGACCTTCTTTCAGGAGGAGCGTCATGGGGAAATGTCGGTTCTATCGTAGCGCAGCAGTGGGGGAATCTCAAACCGCAGAGCATAAAAAAATCCCCTGCAGGAAGCTTAAAACTGCAGGGGATTTCGGTGCAAAGATAGAGACGATCTATCTTTCAGGAGGTAGAATGCTTCAGCAGGGTGGGGCGTGGGCCAGTGGTCGCTCGATGAGAAATGCGTTTCCCAGTAATCGGGTCGCGTTCAGGTTTTCCACCCATGTATGCTCAGCTGTTCGGAGTTGCAGGGCCTGCTCACAACAGGCCAGGTTGGTTTTGCAGCAGTCAGGCAGAGCATGCGTCTGATAAGAATTCGAGCCAGCCTGACAGGATTTCAGATACGGATTGCAGTTCTGTTTCAGGTGAGTGCTGGTCTGCGTACTCGCGGTGGCAGACATACTTACGCCGACAGACAATACGGTAGCGGTAAAGATCTTGGTCAACATGACGGATCTCCTCTGAGTTGATGGTCTAATATGTGTTGGTTGAGTTAATCGTGGGTCGCCGGAAAGCGAACTCCCATGATCAGCAGAGCCAGACACAATGCATCAGGTGCAGAGGTTGAGCGGAAACGGGGGCATCCAGGCCAGCCAGAATCAATTCCTGGGCGGAGTGCGTGCCGGCAGCGATGGTCTCGCTACCCACGAACGGAGCAGAATTGACGGACAGGCGGGATTTACCCGTAGATGCAAAGAGCGTTTCATCACAGTGTGGGTGGCTGCCCGTGGTACTTGCCGGCTTCTGGTCCTGATCGGTAAGGGTCAGGTGTTCCGGTGTAGGGGGGACAGCGGCCTGCAGATGATGCTGTTCCAGAGCCTGACAGCACCAGCTGCCAGGAAACATCAGGCTGGCTGCCAGCAGCAGCGATAAACTGATTTTAAACAGCGAGCAGCACATGGTCAGAGCTTTCTATTCTGATGGCTTCTGCAGTTGAAGTTCTCTGTTAAACGCTTCTGCTAACATTACGCCCCGGGAGCAGAAGGCGTTGGATGATTCCGGGAAAAAAAGAAAACAGCAGGGAAGCTCTGAACCTCGCTGGAGATAGGTGTGTCAGACTACGGTGAAGAAAAAGTGATTTTTTGTAAAAGTAGTGCCGAAAGTGACTTTACAGCACACACATAAGAAGACAGAATACGCGTCCTCTTATTGGGGCGTATAGCTCAGTTGGTTAGAGCGCAGCTCTGATAAAGCTGAGGTCCGTGGTTCGAATCCACGTACGCCCATTTTTTTCTCTCTCTAAGAGGTATCCCGCTTGTCTGGCAAATTTAATTTGCCGCAATGGGATTTGCCGGCAATACTATTGTCGGCGTCTTTTGAGGGGACGTAGCTCAACTGGGAGAGCGCCGCCCTTGCAAGGCGGAGGTTGCCGGTTCGATCCCGGTCGTCTCCATTTGTGTTTTAGAGGACCACGTTTACCTTATGAGGTTTTAAAAAACGGGTCTTAAAAATTCTAAAACACTTTCTGGGGATTTTGGTTCCCGTGAGTTGACGGGCGGTTTCGGAATGGTTAAGATCCCGCTCCTTCACTTGGGTTTAACAAAAGCTGTTAAACATAAGTGGTTGTCGCAAAGAGATTTGCGGCGAAAGCTGTCCGAAGGGATTTGAAACACTTTTTGGAAATTTTGGTTTCCATGAGTTGACGGGCAGTTTTGAAAAGGTTAAGATCCCGCTCCTTCACTTGAAGTTAACAGAAGTTGTTGATCGCAAGTGGTTGTCGCAAAGAGATTTGCGGCAAAAACTGTTCGAAGAGAATTGAAAAACTTTTTCAAAAAACTTCTCCCGGACGGTTGACTCGCTGAGAGGCGACGATAAAATGACTCTCTCAGCTGACTTAAGTCGATTGAATCAAATCCAGCACTGCTGGCTTTGATTCAGCTGATTTTGGTTGGCTGTTTCTCTCTGGGGTATGACCCGGAGAGTCGATGATCTTTGACAATTTGGTAAAAGTAATAAGTGGCATCTATAAACATAGAGTTCTCAAGTTGCAATACCAATTCTTCGGAAATGGTATTGCTGAGCGAGATTTGTTCTTAGGCAAACGATTCAAGTGCAAGGCTGTTATGCAAGGTCTTGTGAATTGAAATCGGGTTGTAATGTTTTTGGCTCCCACGAGGCAAAGTGCCGAATGTGAGGTAAAAATTATTACGGCTAAGCTATTAAGGGCGTATGGGGGATGTCTTGGCATCAGATGGCGATGAAGGGCGTGGAAGACTGCGATAATCTTGGGGAAGTTGTCAAACGAGCGTTGATCCCGAGGTTCCCGAATTATCATATACTGAATACATAGGTATATGAGGCACACGCGGTGAACTGAAACATCTCAGTAACCGCAGGAAAGGAAAGCAACAGCGACTTCGTTAGTAGCGGCGAGCGAAAGCGAATCTAGCCTAAACCGTCTTGCTTCGGCAAGGCGGGGTCGTGGGGCTTGTCATTGTGGAGTTACAAAACTGTTTGCTAGAAGAATTCGTTGGAAAGCGAAACCATAGAGGGTGACAGTCCCGTATTTGAAAGTAAACAGACTTCCGACAGGTACCCGAGTAGGTCCGGCCACGTGGAATCCGGACTGAATCTGGGAGGTCCATCTCCTAAGGCTAAGTATTCTCTGATGACCGATAGTGAAAAGTAGGGTGACCGAAAGATGAAAAGAACCCCTGTTAGGGGAGGGAAAGAACCTGAAACCATACGCTTACAAGCTGTCGGAGCACTATTATCTTCGGATAAGTGTGACGGCGTGCCTTTTGCATAATGATCCGGCGAGTTACCGTCAATGGCTCGATTAAGGCCTTCCGGGCCGTAGTCTCAGCGAAAGCAAGTCTGAATAGGGCGTTTTGTCAGTGGCGGTAGACGCGAAACCAGGTGAACTACCCATGAGCAGGTTGAAGCGCGGGTAAGACTGCGTGGAGGACCGAACCCACCTAGGTTGAAAACTGGGGGGATGACTTGTGGGGAGGAGTAAAAGTCTAATCAAACCTGGAGATAGCTCGTTCTCTCCGAAATAGCTTTAGGGCTAGC